>CAZZLY010000072.1:0-14992 GCA_964655175.1 uncultured bacterium | reverse complement strand
GTCGAATCCGTGCAGGCGACGGGCCCGAACACCGTGGACTTCCGCTTCCAGCGCGTGTTCGTCCCCGGCTTCGACGAGATCGCGGCGGTGCAGATCGTGCCCGAGCACGCGTGGAAGTCGATCGAGGATCCGGTGCGCTTCGCCAACGAGACGCCCATCGCCACGGGGCCGTTCACCGAGGTGAAGGTGTTCCGCAACCAGGTGTACGAGCTCGGTCGCAACCCGTACTACTGGCAGAAGGACAAGCCGGCCGTGCGCGCGCTTCGCTTCCCCGCCTATCCGTCGAACGACCGCGCCAACCTCGCGCTCGTGTTCGACGAGGTGGACTGGGCGGGCAACTTCATCCCCGCGATCGATCGCGTCTACGTGGGCCGCTCGCCCAAGAACCACGCCTATTGGTTCCCGTGCACGGCGGGCAGCATCTTCCTGTACACGAACACGACGCGCGCGCCGTTCTCGGACGTGCGCGTGCGCAAGGCGCTCAGCATGGCCATCGACCGGCCGCTGCTGGTGGACGTGGCGTTGCACCGCTACTCGCGTCCCGCCGATGCGACCGGCCTGAGCGACGCGTACGCGGCGCTGCGCGACACGGTGGCGGTCGCCGCCGGCGACTGGGTGAAGCACGACCTCGTGCGCGCCAACGCCCTGCTCGACGAGGCGGGCTACCGCCGCGGGGCCGACGGATTCCGTCGGCATCCCGACGGCAAGCCGTGGAAGTACGAGGTGTTCGTGGTCTCGGGCTGGTCCGACTGGGTGCGCGCCGCGCAGGTCATCGTGCGCGGACTGCGCGAGGCCGGCGTGGACGCCTCGGTGAAGACCTACGACTTCGCGGCGTGGTTCCAGCGCGTGCAGGAGGGCGACTTCGACATGAGTCTGGGCTGGTCGTTCGAGGGCCCGGCGCCGTACCACGCGTACCGCTACCTCATGTCGAAGACCACGCTCAAGCCCGTGGGGCAGCCTTCGCTGGGCAACTGGCATCGCTACAGCAGCGCGTCGGCCGACAGCCTGCTCGAGGCGTTCGAGCGTGCGACCGACCCCGGACTGCAGCGCGATCTGGGCGATCGGTTGCAGCGCCTGTTCGTGGCCGAGGCGCCGGCGATCCCGCTGTACCCGAATCCGTCGTGGGCCGAATACACCGCGGGTCGTTTCGACGGCTTCCCGTCGCGCGACAACCCGTACGCCGACCCGTCCCCCAACAAGTTCGATCGCGGCGAGCCCCTGCTGGTGCTCACGACGCTGCGACCGCGCGGGGAGCGTCCATGAACTACCTGCTGCGACGTCTCGGGTTCTATCTGGGGGCGGCCTGGACCGCCGTGACCCTGAACTTCTTCCTGCCGCGCCTCATGCCGGGCGACCCGGCCACCGCGTTGTTCGCGCGCTTCAGCGGCCAGATGACGCCCGAGGCGCTCAACGCCATGCGCGAGGCGCTCGGCTTCACCAAGGCGCCGCTCTGGCAGCAGTACCTCACGTATCTTCAGCACGTGCTGCGCGGCGATCTGGGCATCTCGATCTCCAAGTTCCCGTCACCGGTGATCGACGTGATCGGCGAGGGCCTGCGCTGGACGCTGTTCCTCGCGGGCACGGGCGTGGTGCTGTCGTTCGTGATCGGCTCCATGCTCGGCGTCGTGGCCGCGTGGTGGCGGCGCGGCTGGGTCGACCAGTGGCTGCCGTCGCTGTTCGCGTTCATCGGCGCGTTCCCGTACTTCTGGCTCGCCATGTTCACGCTGTGGTGGTTCGGCTTCACGCTGGGCTGGTTCCCGCTGGGCCACGCCTACGCCGACGACCTCACGCCCGGCTGGACGGCCACGTTCATCGCCGACGTGCTGCGTCACGCGGCGCTGCCGCTCGCGACGGTCGTGCTCGCCACGCTCGGGGGCTGGCTGCTCACGATGCGCAACGCGATGATCGCCGTGCTGGGCTCGGACTTCGTGAATCTGGCGCGCTCCAAGGGCCTGCCGCCGAGCACGGTCATGTGGCGCTACGCGGCGCGCAACGCGCTGCTGCCCAGCATCACCGGCTTCGGCATGGCGCTGGGTTACGTGCTCGGCGGTTCGCTGCTCACCGAGGTCGTGTTCTCGTACCCGGGACAGGGCTACCTGCTCGTGCAGGCCGTCCGCAGCCAGGACTACCCGCTCATGCAGGGCATCTTCCTGTTCATCACGCTCGCGGTGCTCGCCGCGAACTGGCTCGTGGATCTGGCCACCTGGTGGCTCGATGCGCGCACGCGGGAGTCCGCGTCATGACCCCGACCCCTCGTCGCATGGGACCGTTCGACCCGCTCTGGCGCGCCATCCGCTCGGATCGCAAGGCGCTCTCGGGGGCGATCATCCTCGCCGTGTTCGTGCTGGTCGGCGTGTTCGGCCCGCATCTGGTGGGCGACCCGACCGCGCTCGTCGGCGTGCCGTTGCAGCCGCCGTCGTGGCAGCACTGGTTGGGCACGAACGGTCAGGGACAGGACGTGTTCGCGCAGTTGGTCGTGGGCACGCGCGTCTCGCTCGCGATCGGGTTCGCCGTCGGCATCCTGGTCGTGCTCGTGGGCGCGCTCGTGGGCGTGCCGGCGGGTTACTTCGGCGGCAAGATCGATGGCCTGCTGTCGGGCTTCGCCAACGTCTTCCTGGTGCTGCCGGGACTGCCGCTCGCGATCGTCATCGCGGCGTACCTGCCGTCGGGCCCGGTCACGCTGGGGCTCGTGCTCGTCGTGACCGGTTGGGCGTGGAACGCCCGCGTGCTGCGCTCCCAGACGCTGGCGCTGCGCCGGCGCGACTTCGTCGCGGCCGCGCGCGTCTCGGGCGAGTCGCGCCTGCGCATCCTCGCCTCCGAGGTGCTGCCCAACATGACCTCCGTGCTGGTCGCGCAGATCATCGGCAGCACGGTGTACGCGATCGGCGCGCAGGTGGGCCTCGAGTTCCTGGGGCTCGGCGACGTCTCGGCCGTCACCTGGGGCACCAACCTGTACTGGGCGCAGAACGACTCCGCGCTGCTGACCGGCGCGTGGTGGACGTTCGCCCCGACGGGGTTGTGCGTCGCACTCGTGGGCTTCGCGCTCACGCAGCTCAACGCCGGCTTCGACGAGATCACGAATCCGCGCCTGCAGCTCGAGCGCGCCTGGCGCACCTTCCTCGGGACCCGTGGCCGTGGCGCCGAGCGCTCGACCCCGGTGGTGAGGGACCATGACTGAACCGTTGCTGTCGATCCGCGACCTGAGCGTGGACTACGTCACGCCGAACGGTCCCGTGCGCGCCGTGGACCGTGTCTCGCTCGATCTGCACCGCGGCGAGATCCTGGGGCTGGCCGGCGAGTCCGGCAGCGGCAAGTCCACGCTGGCGCAGGCGCTGCTGCGCATCCTGCCGCCGCCCTCGGTGATCCGCGGCGGCGAAGTGCGCTTCGAGGGCCGTGACCTGCTGTCGCTGGACGAGACCGAACTGCGCAAGGTCCGCTGGACGCGCATCTCGATGGTGTTCCAGAGCGCCATGGACGCGCTCAACCCGGTCCTCAAGGTGGGCGCGCAGATCGTCGACACGCTGCAGGCCCACACCTCCATGAGCACGGACGAGGCGCGCGCCAAGGCCGCCACGCTGCTCGAGCAGGTCGGCATCCCGCGCGATCGCGTGGACGCCTATGCGCACCAGCTGTCGGGCGGCATGCGGCAGCGCGTCGGCATCGCGCTGGCGCTGGCGCTCGAGCCGTCGCTCGTGATCCTGGACGAGCCCACGACGGCGCTCGACGTCATCGTCGAGCGCGAGATCCTGCAGGAGATCCGCCAGCTGCAGCGACAGCGTGGGTTCGCGGTGCTGTTCATCACGCACGACCTCACCCGCATGCTGCAGTTCTCGGATCGGGTGGCGATCATGTACGCCGCGCGGCTGGCCGAGGTCGGGCCCGCGGGCGTGATCGGCCGTGCGCCGCGACATCCGTACACGCAGGGTCTGCTGCGCGCGTTCCCGTCGCTGCACGACGAACCGGGCGTCATCCGCAGCAGCATCCCGGGCGCGCCGCCCAGCCTCGCGTCGGCGCCGGCCGGTTGTCGCTTCGCACCGCGCTGCGCGCAGGCGATGCCGCGCTGCAGCACCACCGCGCCGAGCCTGATCACGATCGGCGAGGGGCACCAGGTGGACTGTCGCCTGCTCGACTGACCGCGTTCGAACCCGGACACACGAAGGCCCCCGTCACGCGGTGCGTGACGGGGGCCTCGTGCATGCGGCGTCCGCCGCGCCGGTTCACATCGCCAGGCGCAGGTACGTGCGGACCTCGTACTCGTAACCCTCGAGCCCGGTGGGATCGTTGTAGTGCGGCGAGTACGCATCCAGCGTGCGGTACGTCGCGCGCACGCCGAGGCTCGACTGATGCTGGCCGAGCCAACGCGCCCCGCCCAGCGTGTGCGACAGGTCACCCATGAGCTGCAGCGGATAGGTGAGGTTGAAGTCGCGATGGAAGTCGTACGGACCGTAGTCGTCGATCCGCACCGCACCGGCGAGCGCGTAGGAGCCGCGCGAGACGCGGGCGTCCACGCCCATGCGCTTCACGACCCGGTCGTCGCTGCCGTACGACTCCGACGTGCCGGCGTAGAGCACCGCCACGATGCGGGTGATCGGATCGAGCTTCGAGACGAGACGCAGGCGCGCATCCCACAGATCGTGCGGCGACGGCGCGCTGGCGAACACGCCCTGGTTGAGCGTGCCGCCGTAGAAGAACAGCCCCGAGGCGACGTCCTGCGTCGTCGGCATGTGACGGTGCACGAGGCTCAGCGACGCGGCCAGGCGCGCATCCTCGCGCAGGTCGTTGTCCCACGCCCACAGCCACGTGGCGGGCGTCGGATCGTACCCGATCACGAATTCGACACCCGTCATCTCGCGATTGCCGCGCACCGCGAACGGGTCGCCGTTGATGCTCACGTTGCGGGGGTTCACCGTCGGGTAGAGCGCATGATCGACGTCGGCCGGGATCGGACCCACGGTCGGCTTCTGCCACAACACGTTGGGACCGAACTGGAAGTCGCCCATGTTGTAGGTGAAGCCCGAGAGGACGTTGGTCTGGTTGCCCAGCCCGCAGTCCTTCAGCGCCCACCCCGTGTAGGTCATGATCTGCTGCGAGCCACCGTCGGCGACGAGGCCCATGCGGGCCGTCTGGCCGTACCAGCGGAAGCGGCCGCGCTCGAGCGTCATGCGCAGCCGGGCGCCGAACGCGTCGGAGCGGAACACGTGATCGGTGCGCACGACGTCGGCGCGACCGGGCGCGCGGTCGAGTACGTAGAACGTGTCGCCGACCTTGTCCTGACCGGCCCACAGGCCACCGACCTCGGCCTGGAACGGACCGACCCACGAGGCCGCGTGCAACGACACCTTGCGCGCCTGCGGCACCGAGAACGCACCGGACGACACGCCGGCGATCTCGGTCTGCCGCGCGAGGTCGTACTGCGCCATGGTCGTGGTCGCGAACCGCCCGACCTGCCGCTGGTACTTGGCCATGATCGTCGGGTTCGCGCCCCACCACAGCTGCGGACCGAACGCGAGCTTGAAGCCGTTCAGGTACTTCTTGCCCGTCATCTCGAAACCGATGGGCGCGTCGGCGTTGTACGTGTCGAGGTTCGGCCCGTAGTTGGCCTCACGATAGAGCCCGAAGAAGTCGCCCTCGTAGCCCCAGTGGTAATGGCCGGTGCGGTAGAAGCCATCGAGGCGGAACAGCGGCTCGTCCCACGCCACCGTGGCGCCGTACACCTTGACGCGCTCGATGCCCTGCAGCTCGGTGGGCTGGCCATCGGCCGTCACCGTGACGGGCTTACCGCGCTTCTCGTAGAAGATGTCGTCGATCGGGTTCTCGGGCACGTGGCCCAGGATGTTGAGCGACAGCGTGCCGGTGACGTTGGGCGACGGCGATGCCTTCACGTCGAGGTAGAACGACTGCAGGTGATCGAGCCCCTGCGGCAGCGCCGGCGAGGCGCCCGAGGCCGGGGTCGTGGTGCCGACCGCGCCCGTGCTGATCGTCTCGAGCTGCATGCGCACACCGGTCAGGCGCACGCGATCCCCTTCGCTCGCGAGCAGCGACGCATGATTGCCGCGCGCCGAGACCTCGGCGCCGGCGGCATCCACCGTGGCGAAGTGCGCACGGATGGCCGCCAGATCGGTGCCCGGGGCGTACGCATCGAGCGTCCAGGCGCGCTGCAGCGCGTAGTAGGCGGCACGCGGGTACAGGTCGTAGAGCCCGCGCCCGTCGGCCACCCCCTTGGCGCAGATGCCCCACCACTCCTCGTTCATGTTGTTGTTGCCCTGAACGTAGTCGTCATAGCCGCCGTTGGGCCACGACGCGTTCGTGTCGTGCACGTCGAGGTTGGTCTCCTGCTTGTACTTCCACCAACCGTCGCTCCACTGGAACACCATGCCGCCGACGCAGTTGCCCACCCGGCCCTTGCCGGCCGACTGCTCGTAGATCTCCTGCCACTGACCGATCAGGTAGCGCGCCTGCATCTCGCCGTCCTCGCGCATGTCGCGCGCGTTGAAGGCGTCGGATCCGAACTCGGTGAACACGACGGGCTTGCCGAGCTTGGTGCGGACCTTCTCGAAAAGGTCGAGCGCCGAGATGCCGCGGTAGCAGTTGGTGCCGAACACGTCGAGGTTGCGGCATTCCTCGGCGATGAGGTCGAGGTACTGGATGTCGCCGTTGGCCATGGCGACCGGCCGCGCCGGGTCGTGCGCGTGCGTGGCGTCGATGACCTCACCGAAGAAGTGGTACAGGTGCCGCGCGCGGGCCTTGTCGCGTTCGCCGACGGGCAGCGCCTCGATCTCGAACGACCGCCACGACAGACCGTAGTTGTTCTCGTTGCCGAGCAGCCACATGAGCATGCCGGGCGTGCCCTTGTACTGATCGACCGTGCGCAGGAAGTCGGCCTGGATGGCGGCCTTCTGCGTCGGGTTCGAGTAGTCCACGACGGGCGTCCAGACGCCGTTGAACGAGAACCCGTAACGACCGAGCGGGTGGTTGATCACCGTCCAGATGCCGTACGTCTCGTAGATGTACTGGACCCAGCGCGGCGGCACGCCGACGTACTGGCGGATCACGTTGACGCCCATCGCCTTCATGAGCGGCATCTCACGCGCGAGCGCGGCGCGGATGAACTCGTCGGGCTGCCCCCAGAAGTCGTAGGAGTAGTTCGTGCCGGTCGGGTAGTAATCCCAGTTCATGCCGTGGACCATGAAATCCCGGCCCCCGACCTGAAGGCGCGAACCCGAGTCGTCGTTGACCACCCGCACCTCGGGCGAACCCGCCGGGGCGTCGGCCACGGCCGAGGCGACGGGACCCAGGAGCGTCCACGCACAGGCGAGCGCGGCGAGCACGAGTCGGGGATGGCACCACTGCGGACGGAACGGATTCATCGGTCCTCCGTGACTACGACGGTTGCCCCGCGGTCTTGGCGGACGCGGGCGCGGGACCGGGAGCGGTCCCGTGGAGATGACAACGCACGAGCGCCGCGCCCACCGGGCGCGGAGCGGGATCGGACGTTCGACAGAGGTCGAACACATCAGGACAACGGGATGCGAACGGGCACCCCCCGGGGCTCGCGGCGGACGCGGCGCGTGTACGCGGCCCAGCCTCGGCGTCGAGACCCGCGATGGAGTCGAGCAGCGCCCGGGTGTAGGGATGCGTCGGGGTGGCGAGCAGCGTGTCGGCGGCCGCGTCCTCGACCACGCGCCCCCGGTGGCAGACGAGGATCCGGTCCGCCAGATAGCGCGCGGACGCCAGGTCGTGCGTGATGAGCACGATGCCCAGCCCCTGCTCGCGCTTGAGCTGCGCCAGCAGATTGAGGATGCCGACGCGGACGGAGACATCGAGCATGGACGTGGGTTCGTCCGCGACCAGCACCTCGGGCTCGACCGCGAGCGCACGCGCGATGGCGACGCGCTGCCGCTGCCCGCCCGAAAGCTCGAAGGGTCGGCGATCGAGGAACTCCTCGGCGGGCTCCAGGCCCACGCGGCGCAGCAGGTCGGCGGCACGCGCACGCACGTCCGACGGGGTCGCGCGCCGATGCCGCAGCAGCGGCCGGGCCAGATGATGCAGCACGTCGTGCGTGGGATTGAGCGAGCCGAACGGGTCCTGGAACACCATCTGGACGCGGCGGCGGTAGTCGAGCGAGGCGGCGTGGCGCTCCTCGCGCAGCACGTCGCGGCCGTTCAACAGGATCCGGCCCGAATCGGGACGCTCGAGGCGCAGCAGCAGCCGCGCGATCGTGCTCTTGCCGCTCCCGGACTCGCCGACCACGGCCACAGCGTGGCCGCGCTCGAGACGGAAACTCACGTCCCGAACGGCCTCCACGGTCGTGGCCCGTCCGAACAGTCCCTTGGAGGTGAAGGACTTACAAAGCTCTTCAACCTCGAGGAGTGGCGACGCGGCCTGGGGAGGGGTTGGTCCCATGGAATCCCTCGATCACCGAGAAAAATACTTTGTTCGCTCGTCGAACATTCTGTAGTCTTGAAGAAGGCCTGTCAAGCCGCGGTTCGCGCCTGCCCCCCGGCGTGCCCGGGTCCAGACGAAGGCTGCCAGAATCCCTGTAGCACCCCGCTCCTCATCAGACCGGCGTCGCCGTGGACGTCGGCGGAACCCGATTCACCCCTTTAGGAGGGTGCCCATGAAGCGCCTCATGCGCGACGTCCTGCCGGTCCTGGCCCTGGTCGGCCTGTGCGGGCTCGTCGCTCCGGCCCACGCCGCCAACATGCTCGCGAACCCCGGCTTCGAGGCCGCGGGCGGTGGCTACTCGGGTTGGTTCACCTTCGGCGCCGGCGTGCAGCTGTCGACGGCCGCCACCGACAACATCATGCACACGGGTGCCGCGGCCGCCAAGATCTACGGTGGCTTCAACGGCTGTCCCTTCGCCCCCTCCTTCAACGTGGGTGGCTTCGGTCAGGCGTTCGTCCTGCCCCTGAGCTCCAACACCACGTTCGAGTTCAGCGGCCAGGCCTACATGGCCAGCTCGGACACGATCCCGGGCACGAACACCTGCAGCAAGAACCGCTGCATCGTGAAGCTGGCGTTCTTCAACGCCACCGTGGGCGGCACCGAGCTGCAGGGCAGCGAGTACGTGATCGGTGACGGCAACACGGTCAAGAACCGCTGGAACACGTTCTCGATCACCTCGAGCGCCCCCGCCAACGCGCGCCGCGTCGAGGCGCTGGTGCTCTACCTGCAGCCCGCCTGCGACCCGGGCTCGGTGTTCGTGGACGACGTCCAGCTCAACAGCTATGCGACCCCGGTCGCCTCGGGCAACCTGCTCTCGAATCCGGCGTTCAGCAGTGGCCTGACCGGCTGGACCACGTTCGGCAACGTGTTCGCGGACGGCCGTGCCTTCGCGGGCCACTCCGCGGGCGGCGCCGCCAAGCTGTTCGGCACGTTCTCGCCGGGTAGCAGCTCGGGTCTCTACCAGAGCTTCCCCGCCAGCCCGGGCAGCACCTGGGAGTTCAGCCTCAACGCCATGACGTCGTGCTCGGACAGCCCCATCTTCGGCACGAACGACAACCTGCTCGTGGCCCACATCGGCTTCTTCGATGCGAACGGAGCCGAGATCGTCGGCGGCCCGCAGGCGGTCGCGCTCAACGCGGCCTCGCCCATCGGTGCCTGGACGCCCACCCAGCTCGCGGGCACGGCCCCGGTCGGCACCGCCACGGTCCGTTGCTACGTGCTGTTCGAGCAGCCCAACAACCTGGGCGGCGCGGCGTTCGTCGACGACCTCGTCTTCCGTGCGACCCCGGTGACGCTCGGCGTGAACCCGGGTGCCGCCTCGCTGGCGCTGTCGGCCCCTTCGCCGAACCCGTCGCGCGGCAACGCCCGCCTCAGCTACTCGCTGCCCACCGAGTCGGACCTGAGCATCCGCGTGTACGACGTCGCGGGCCGTGGCGTCGCCACGCTGCTCGAAGGCCGTCGTCCGGCGGGCAACGGTTCGATCCAGTGGGATGGTCGCCGGGCCGATGGTTCGCGCGCGGCGGCGGGCATCTATCAGGTCGTGCTGCGCAGCAACGGTGCGACCGTGAGCCGTCGGATGGTGCTGGCGGACTGACGATCCGCGAATCCCCCCACGGCATCCTCACGAGCCGCGTCCCGGAATCCGGGGCGCGGCTCGATGCTTTCGATTCCCCGCCCCTGCGGTGCGGACGACGCGACACGGGAGCGCCTCGCCGCCGCTGGGATGTCACGACGCGCCGCGAACGACCGCGCCCCCGCGGCCGAACGGCTCGCAGGGGCGCGATCCACAGCATGAGGCGCGGGTTCGGTCCTACCGGAACGCGGCCTCGGTCACGCGGACCTCGACCTGTCGCACCTCGCCCTGCCGCGCGAACCAGCGCCGGGTGAGTTCGGCGTCGAGCGTGAGGCCGTCGCACGCCACCGTGCTCCCGTCGGCCAGATGCACCGTGAGGGACGGCGCCGCCGCGGTCGTGACCACGACCGGGACCTGCGCCAGGGTGAACGCCAGACCGCCCGCGGGCACCGCCACCTCGCGCCACGCCCCGTCGTGCCCGAGCGCGTGCAGCACCCCCGGTTCGGCGAGTCGTTCGTGCCTCGGCAGCGCGACCGGACGGAAGGCGAGCCGTCCGTCGTGGAAGCGCACCCCGAGCTCGCCCATGCGGGTGAGGATCTCCTCCTTCACCTGCCCGGTCATGCCCGGCTGCTGCGCGCCCGCGTGGCGCGGCGTGTGCGAATAGGGGTCGAACGGGAACGCACCGTACTCGGTCGCCGTCTTCTCGAACCCGAGCCCGGCCCGCACGCGGCGGTAGTGCGCCTCGAGCGCGGCCACGACCTCGGCGGGGGCACCCTCGTCCACCGCACGGAACAGCAGTTCCTGCACCGCGAGCAGCAGCTTGGCGACCATGTGCCAGTAGATGCTGCCCAGACCCTCGTAGCCGTACATGCGCCCCGAGCGCCCGGTGAACGTGTGGTGATGGAACACCGCCTCGAACGCGTCGCGCGCGCCCTGACGATCGCGCGCCACCGTGGGCATCCAGCGCGGATCGCCGGCCAGACGATCGAGCGCGGCATCGAGGTCGCGCGCGTTCTGGAACCGCTCGTGGAACCGCACGTGCCCGGCCGCATCGCGGACGACCACGCTGCGCTCGCCGGCCGCGATGAGCTGGCCGAACAACGGCACCGCCGCGACGCGCGCGTCGGGGATGAGGTTGCGCTCCAGGAACGCCGGCAGCGCCTTGTCCGGGTACAGCACGAAGCTGTGCTGGTCGGCGCGGTAGAGCGCGCTCGCGAACAACGCATCCAGCACGCCCACGGCCTCGGCGGGCGCGATCGCGCCCGAACTGAGCACCGCGACCTGGCCCTCGAGCATCTCGTCGAGCCGCTGCAGCCCCATGGTGCGGCTCGCACGCGACGGCACGAGCACGTTGTAGGCGTGGTACAGACCGTCCGCACGGCGATTCGTCGAGAGCGCGTGATCGAGATGCGCCAGCGCCTCGCGGCACAGCTCGCGCACCTCGGCGAACGCCAGCGTGGTGCGCCGTCCCGAGAACCCACGCCCGTGCACGCGCTCGCGATACGCCTCGAACGCGGTGCCGAGTGCATCCATGACCTCGCGACGCGCCTGATCCGTGGCGAGCCCGTTCGCGCGCACGTCGGCGCGCTCGCGCAGCACCGCGTGGATCGCGCGCAGCCAATCCACGACCTCCACCGCCACCGGCAGCCCCTCGCTCGTCGCCGAACCGAGGCGTGCCTCGAGGAACGTGAGGTAGCGCCGCAGATAGGCGAGCGTCACCATGGACACGCCGTAGCCCACCAGCGCGTTGTTGGCGTCGTTCCACTCCGGGCGCTGCGTGTTCATCCAGATGCCGCCGTCGGGCACCAGGTTCGAGAGCTTGGACAGCGCCGGCACGAGCAGCTTCTCGAGCAGGTTGGCGCGCTGCACGCCGCCGTCCGCCGAGGGCACCAGACGGCCATCGCTGCCGATCGCGCTCACGCGCGCGGCGATGCGGGCCGCGTGCTCCTTGTCGTAGACGATCGTCTCGTGCGGATTCGCCACGATCTCGGCGTAGGTGCGCAGACGGTACGGCACGTCCGCGTACGAGAACGTCTCGTTCGCGAGCATGGTGCCCAGACCGCCCGGCGTGCGCTGCTCGACCATCTCGAGCAGCTTGAGCAGGTAGATGATCTGGTGATCGCCCCAGTAGCCGATGTGACTCCACGGCTCGGCCGGATCGGGGACCTCCCAGTCGAGTCCCTCGCGCGAGATGCGGTACGGGTTGAAGCCGTCGGGCGTGGACGCACCCACGAAGCGCGCGATCATGCCCGGCAGGAACCCGGGGTAGCTCAGCGCGAGCGCCTCCCAGTTCTGGAAGATGTCGCGCCAGTTGCCCTCGTAGCGCAGCGCTCGTCCGCCCTGCGCGTCGCGCACGCGGATCGAGAACTTGTTCCACGGGCGGCTCGGGTCGCCGTGACGGCGGCCGAAGTAGAGCGGCAGGTACTCGAGCGCGATGCGATGCAGGTCGGCATCGCCCGTGCCCGCCGCACGCTCGACGAGCTCGTGCACCGACAGCGTCTCGGGCAGCGACGCCAGGAACGCGGCGCCGCGCGCGGCCGCATCGGCGTGGCGCAGCTTCACGACCGCGACGAAATCGGCGGTCGGGACGCGATGATGCTCGACGAAGATGCCGCCGCGCATCGCGTTGTAGAGCGTGTTCGCGTAGTGGTGCACGCTCGCGGCCTCGTCGCCCGTGAGCTGCACGCCGTCGGCGCTGGCGACGATGCGCTGCAACGCGTCACTCGACCGCGCGAGCCCCTGCTCGAGCGAGGCGACGACGTCGCCGGCGAGCAGCGAGGCGCGCACCGCCTCGAGCCCGGCGTGGCCCAACCCGGAGTCCACGACGACGTGCCACTGCCGCCGCTCGCCCGGGGCGAGCGTGAGGTCCGCACGCAGCAGGTACTGGCCGCGACGACCCGCGAGCACGTTCGAGGCGACCGGGTCCTCGCCGCGACGGAACGCGGCGAGCGCGTCGGCCGACAGGTGCACCGTGGCCTCGGGCAGCCCCGCGCTCCATGCGACGTTGGCGCGCAGCTCCTCGGCGGCCTCGGGCCGGTCGAGGATGCGCGAGGTGAGCGAGTAGACCGCGAGACCACTCGCCGGATCGACGTCGGCGTGGCGGTACGCGTCCACGAGCGAGCTGGAATGCTGGTACAGCGACAGCGGCACACCGAACGGCAACAGGTGCCGCAGACCGTCCATGAGGGACAGACGCACCGCGACCTTGCCGCGGTTCTCGAGCGTCACCGTGCGCACCCAGCCGTGCTCCTCGCTCGCCGCCCAACGCGCACGCAGCGAGAGCCCCAACCCGTGATGCACCTCCTCGAACGCGAGCCGGTCGCCCGTGCGGGCCTTGTCCAGATGGCGCTCGATCACGCCGTCCTCGGCGCGCTCGGCCAGGAACGGCTCCCAGCGCACGACCGTGCCGTCCGGGCGCGTCACGCGCAGCACGCTGACCGGACCGGTGTGGTGGTGCGCGTCGTGCAGCTTGTCCACGGTCTCGTAGGGGAACAGCGCCCCGTCGGCGTCCACGCGGCCGCACGTGAGCCCGCCCCCCGAGCTCACGAACATCCACAGGTCGCTCGCACTGGGCAGGCTGATCAGGAACGGGGGCAGCCGATCGAAGTCGTGGATGCGGTGCCACGCGTCACCGTCGAGCGCGAGACGACTCTCGCGCAGCACGCGACCCGTGGTGGACGGTTCGGCCATGTCAGCGCGCCCCGGCGACGGCCGGCTTGGGGCTGCGGTCGGCACGGTAGAGACCCCAGTGTTTCTCGACTTCATCGGGCTTGTCCCCTCCCTTCCAATTCTCATCGAACGCTTCGAAGACGAACACCGGCAGCGGCTTCGTGGCGATCCAGGCCTCGTAGGCACGCATGAACTCGACCTGCGCCGAATCGCTGCTCGCGGACTTCATGTACTTGGCCTCGTCACCGGTGTCGGTACGCTGCGTGGCCCAGCCGGTCTCGCCCAGCACGAGCGGCAGCCCCGGATGCAGCGCACGGATCTCGGCGAGGCGCGCCTCGGTCCACGGCAGCGCGGTCTCGGGCGACTGTCCGTTCCAGAGCGGATGCGCGTGCACCATGGCGAAGTCGCACTCGCGCGCGATCGCCTCGCTCTCGGGCTTGTTCCAGAAGTTGTAGTCGTCGGCGGTGGTCACGGGCAGCCGCGTGCGCGCGCGCAGCTCGCGGATCGCGCCGATGAGCTGCTCGGGCGGCACGCGATGACCGCTCCAGAACACCTGCGTCTCGTTGCCCACCACGATGGCGCGGATGACGTCCGCGTCCCGTCGCGCCAGACGCACGGCCGCGTCGATCTGCCTGCGGTTCTCGCGCACCTTGGCCGCGTCGGTCACGAACGCGTGCTTCACGGAGTCGCGCACGGTCTCGGGCTCGATCCACACGCCGAGCACGAGGCCGACGTCGGGGTGCGAGGCGCGCAGCACGTCGAGCACCGTGCCGGTGGGCTCGGTCGAGCCGTACACGCGCACCGTGGACCAGTGCGGCGCCAGCAGGGCGAGGTCCTCGGCGATCTGCGCGCGCGACGGCGAAGGCCCGCCCGGGCGCTGCCCGTCGCGGTGCATACCGTAGGCGATGCCGCGTCCGGTCCAACGACCGGCCACGACCTCGGGCCAGGCGCGGCGCACGAACGGTTCCTGTCGCACGATCGGTCGCGCGGAGCCCGACACCGCGAGCCCGACGAACGCCACCAGCGCCAGCGCGAGCAGCACGCGCGCCGCATGGACCCACCCGCTTCGCATCCCGCGCACCGAGTCCTCGTGGCTCATCGCAGCAACGCCATCTTCTTCATCGTCCGTCCCTCCGGGGTCGCGAGCGCGTAGAAGTACACGCCCTCGGCCTGTCGTCGTCCCTGTTCGTCCCGTCCGTCCCACTGCACCGCGTGCGTGCCGGCGGCGAGCTCGCCGCGCAGCAGTTCGCGCACCGGGCGCCCGGCCACGTCGAGCACGGTGAGCGTGACGAGGTCGGTGTGCGG
>CAZZLY010000071.1:0-15222 GCA_964655175.1 uncultured bacterium | reverse complement strand
GTTCCGCCGTGTGGACGTGGCCGCGCCCGAGTCCGCGTGGACGCTCGACCTGAGCGTGCGGTTCCCGCCCGAGGCACGCCTGCCGAAGCCGCGCCCGCGTTCGGGCGCTCCCGCACCCGCCGCGCGCCGCACCACGTTCCAGGCCTCGCGCGGGCTCATCGTGGTCGCGGCCGTGATGCCGCCGCTCGATGGCCGCGAGACCGTGCGGCCGTTGCCGCAGCGGTTCGAGGTGTACTTCCCGAACGCCCGTGCGGTCGCGGCCCCGAGCGCCAGGTTGCCGGGTGGCGCGTACGACTTCCCCTATGCCGACGCGGGCCGGGTCATCGCGGCCGCCGCACTCGAGACCCTGCTCGCCGCCAAGGGCGAGCTCAACGCCGACCAGCGGGCCGCACTGGGCCCGGCGGTGCGCTTCAAGGAGTGACGGGGCGCGGTTTCGCCCCGGTCGTGGGCATCGGTTAGGCTCATGAGCGAATGGCAGGTGTCGACGCGGACGCCCCCCGCCGCGTGCGTCAAGGTCCCGTGTCCCAGGAGTCCCCGCGCATGCTGATGTTGAAGGAAGAGCACCTCCAGGTCCGCGACATGGTGCGTCGTTTCGCCGAGGACGTCGTGGCGCCGCGCGCCCGCGAACTCGACGAGACCGAGAGCTTCCCGCACGAGGCCGTGAAGCAGATGGCCGAGCTGGGGCTGCTGGGGCTGCCGTACCCCGTCGAGTACGGCGGGGCGGGCATGGACACGCTCAGCTACGCGATCGCGGTCGAGGAGGTCGCGCGCGTGTGCGCGTCCACCGCGATCACGCTCGCGGCGCACGTCTCGCTGGGGTGCGGCCCGGTGTTCGGCTCGGGCACCGAGGCGCAGAAGCAGCGCTTCCTCGTGCCCATGGCCAAGGGCGAGGTGCTGGGGGCGTTCGGCCTGACCGAGGCCAACGCCGGCTCCGACGCCGCGGGCACACAGACGCGCGCCGTGCGCGAGGGCGACCACTGGCGCGTGAACGGCTCGAAGATCTACATCACCAACGCCAGCTTCGCGAAGACCATCACCTTCACCGCGGTGACCGATCCGACGCTCGGCTCCAACGGCATCGGCGCGTTCATCATGGACACCGGCACGAAGGGGTTCCGGGTCGGCAAGAAGGAGAAGAAGATGGGCCTGCGGGGCTCGGACACGGTCGAGGTCGTGTTCGAGGACTGCCTCGTGCCGGCCGATCAGGTGCTCGGCGAGCCCACCGGCGGCTTCAAGACGTTCATGCGCACGCTCACCGGCGGCCGCATCTCGATCGGCGCGTTGTCGCTGGGCGTGGCGCAGGGCGCCTACGAGCACGCGCTCGCCTACGCCAAGGTGCGCCACCAGTTCGGCCAGCCCATCGCCAACTTCCAGGGCGTGCAGTTCATGCTCGCGGACATGGCCATGAAGATCGAGGCCGCGCGTCACCTCGTGTACCACGCCGCGATGCTGCGCGACGCCGGCCGCGAGTACACCAAGGAGGCGTCGATCGCCAAGCTGTACGCGAGCGAGATCGGCAACTGGGTCACCGACAAGTCGATCCAGATCCACGGCGGCATGGGCTACTGCCGCGACCTGCCGGTCGAGCGCATGCACCGCGACGTGAAGCTCATGGAGATCGGCGAGGGCACCAGCGAGATCCAGCGCATGGTGATCGCGCGCGAGATCCTGCGCGGCGCATGACGGTACGACCGCACTCGGGGGAGGCGTCTTGACGCCGGATGAAGCGCCCGCGAGCGCGATGAAGTGGGCGAGCGTGAGCTCGCGACTCGACACGCCGGCGGCCGCCGCCGAGGAGCTGGCGCGCCACCTGCGCCTGCAGTTGGGCGAGCCGCCGTACGACCTCGTGCTGCTGTTCGTGGCCGGGCCCGGCGTCTCGCGCACCATGGCCACGCTCGAGCCCCTGCGCGCGCTGTGCCCCGCGACGACGTGGGCGGCGGTGAGTGCGCGTGGCGTGATCACGCAGGAGCACGAGATCGAACAGGGCGTCGCCGTCACCGCGATGGCCGCACGGCTGCCGGGCGTCGAGGTGCAGCCGATCGTGCTCACGCAGGACACCTGGGCCGAGGGCATCGACAGCGCCGAGGCGTTCGACCTGCGCGCGCCCGGCGTGCGCGGCGCGGAACTCGTCGTGCTGCTCGGCGATCCGTTCACGCTCGACATGGACCGGCTCCTGGCGGCCTGCAATCGCTGGGCCCCGGGCGTGCGCGTGGTGGGCGGCATGGCCAGCGCCGCGCCACGACCGGGCGGCAACACGGTCGTGCTCAACGACTGGGTGGCGCACGAGGGCGGGCTCGCGCTCGCGTTCCACGGCGCGATCCGCGCCGACGTCGTGGTGTCGCAGGGCTGCGAACCCATCGGGCCGCCGCTCGACGTCACGCACGTGCAGGACCAGATGATCCTGACGCTCGATGGGTTGCCCGCGCTCGAGCGCATCGAGCAGGTGCTGCACGAGGTGCCCGAGGACCAGCGCGAGCGGCTGCGGCAGGGGCTGTATCTGGGCCGGCCCGCGCGTGGCGAGGCGAGTGGCCGCGGCGACTACCTGATCCGCAACCTGCTCGGCGCCGATCGCGAGCGCGGGGCGATCGCGGTGGGGGACATCGTGGGCCCGCGCGAGAAGGTGCGGCTGCACGTGCGCGACGCCAAGGCGGCGGTGGACGACCTCGAGATGCTGCTCATGCCGCAGGCGTTCGACCGCCCGGCGAGCGGCGTGCTGCTGTTCGCGTGCAACGGTCGCGGTCGGGGGCTGTTCGGCGAGGCGGACCACGACGTGGCCACGGTCCAGTCGGCCCTGCCCGGCACGACCCCGTGCGCGGGCATGTTCTGCGCCGGCGAGGTGGGCCCGGTGGGCGAGCGCAACTTCATGCACGGGCACACGGCGAGCATCGCGATTTTGCGCTCGCGCTGAGCCCCGGGCCCCGCGGGCGCCGCGCGAGGGGTTCCGGCGACCCTCCGCGAGGCTCGGCGAGGGGCGTCCCGCCCGCGCCCCGCGCGGCTCCCGGCCCCGGTGCCGCCCTGCGGGCTTTCGTGTAATCTCGCCCGGTTCGCACTCCCCCTCACACCTCCCGGACCCGGCGCCCCCGCGGCGGCCGTGTCCTCAACAGGGAAGAGGCATCCGATGTCGAGCACTCCCGACGTGTTCATCGTGGGCGCGGCCCGCACGCCCATCGGCAAGTTCCTCGGTGGCCTGTCCACGCTCAAGGCGTCGGACCTGGGCGCCGCCGCCATCCGCGCCGCGCTCACGCGCGCGAACGTCACCGGCGATCGCGTGGACGAGGTCATCATGGGCCACGTCGTGCAGGCCGGGCAGGGACAGGCGCCCGCGCGCCAGGCGCAGCTCAAGGCCGGCATCAGCCCGCTCGCGGGCGCGTTCGCGGTCAACAAGGTGTGCGGCTCCGGCCTCAAGGCCGTGATGCTCGCCGCGCAGGCGATCAAGGCCGGCGACGCCGACTGCATCGTGGCGGGCGGGCAGGAGAGCATGAGCACCGCGCCGCACTATCTGTTCACCGGCCGTCTCGGGCAGCGCCTGGGCGACAGCAAGCTGGTGGACGGCGTGGTGCACGACGGGCTGTGGTGCGCGTTCAACGACTGCCACATGATCGAGCTGGCGCAGTACACCGCCGAGAAGGCCGGCCTCACGCGCGATCGCATCGACACGTTCTCGGTCGCGAGCCAGCAGAAGGCGGCGGCGGCGCAGGCGGCGGGCCGCTTCGACGCCGAGATCGCGCCGGTCTCGATCCCGCAGCGCAAGGGCGATCCGCTGGTCGTGTCCAAGGACGAGTCCGTGCGCGGCGAGACCACGCTCGAGGGCCTGGCCAAGCTCGGCCCCGTGACCAAGTCCAGGGACGGCATCATCACCGCGGGCAACGCGCCCGGCCTCAACGACGGTGGCGCGGCGCTGGTGGTCATGAGCGCGGCGCGCGTGAAGGAGACCGGCGCCAAGCCGCTCGCGCGCATCACCGGCTATGCGACCGGCGGCGGCGAGCCCAAGGACCTGTTCTTCGCGCCCATCGACGCGGTGCAGCGCCTCATGAAGAAGCTGGACGTCGGCATCGGGCACTTCGACCTCATCGAGGCCAACGAGGCGTTCGCGGCGCAGGCCGTCGCGGACGGCGATGCGCTGGGTTGGGACTGGGACCGCGTCAACGTGAACGGCGGTGCGGTCGCGCTGGGTCACCCGATCGGCGCGAGCGGCGCGCGCGTGCTCGTCACGCTGCTGCATGCGCTCGAGCAGCAGGGCAAGCGCACGGGTCTCGCCACGCTCTGTCTGGGCGGCGGCAACGCGGTCGCCCTGTCCGTGGAGCGTGTCTGATGAGCGCCCCCGCGCAGGAGACGGCGATCACGGTGAGCGCGCACGTGAAGAAGGTCGCGGTGGTCGGTGGCGGCACGATGGGCAACGGCATCGCGCAGGTGTTCGCGAGCGCCGGCTTCGACGTGCAGCTCATCGACGCCAAGCCCGAGTTCGTGTCGCGCGCGCTCGCCACGATCGGCAAGAACCTCGATCGCGTGGCCAAGAAGCAGGGCTGGGACGAGGCGAAGGCGCCCGCCATCCTGGCGCGCATCCAGGGCGGCACGGAGCTCGCGTCGGCCAAGGATTGCCAGTTGGTGGTCGAGGCCGTGACCGAGAACTGGGAGGTGAAGAAGGCCATCTTCACCACGCTCGATACGGTCTGCCCGGCCGACACGATCCTCGCCAGCAACACCTCGAGCATCTCGATCACCGAGATCGCCGCGCTCACGAAGCGCCCCGCGCAGGTCATCGGCATGCACTTCATGAACCCGGTGCCGGTCATGACGCTGGTCGAGATCATCCGCGGCATCGCCACGAGCGACGCCACGTACGCGCTCACCGAGGAACTGTCGCGCCGGCTCGGCAAGACGCCGGTCGAGGTCAACGACTTCCCGGGCTTCGTCTCGAACCGCATCCTGATGCCGATGATCAACGAGGCGTGCTACACCCTCATGGAGGGTGTCGCCACCAAGGAGGCCATCGACACGGTCATGAAGCTCGGCATGAACCACCCCATGGGGCCGCTGCAGTTGGCCGACCTCATCGGGCTCGACACCTGCCTGAGCATCATGAACGTGCTGCACGACGGGCTGGGGGATTCCAAGTACCGTCCGTGTCCGTTGCTGCGCAAGTACGTCGCCGCCGGTTGGCTGGGTCGCAAGACCGGCCGCGGCTTCTACGAGTACGCGCAGGGCTGAGCCCCGCGCGAGCGTCCGGAGAACCCCGATGTCCACGATGACCACCACCGCCGGCCTGTCGTTCGAACTCACCGAGGAAGCGCAGTCGGTGCGCGAGATGGTGCGCGATTTCGCCGAGAGCGAGATCCGGCCCATCGCCGCGCAGATCGACGAGACCCACGAGTTCCCGGCCGAGAACACCAAGAAGATGGCCGAGTTGGGCCTGCTCGGGATGTTCGTGCCCGAGGCGCACGGCGGCGCGGGCATGAGCTATCTCGCCTACGTGGTCGCGATCGAGGAGTTGTCGCGCGTGTGCGCGAGCCACGGCGTCATCGCGTCGGTGAACAACTCGCTCGTGTGCTACCCGCTCATGCAGTACGCGACCGACGCGCAGAAGCAGCGGTGGCTCACGCCGCTCGCCAAGGGCGAACTGCTGGGGGCGTACTGTCTGACCGAGCCCAACGCGGGCAGCAACGCCGCGAACCAGCAGACGACGGCCGTGCTCGACGGTGACACGTGGGTGCTCAACGGCTCCAAGATCTTCATCACCAACGCCGGTCCCGCCGACGTGCTCATCACCTACGCGGCCACCGACAAGGCGCTCGGGCCCAAGGGCATCTCGGCGTTCATCGTGCCGGCCGACGCGCCGGGCGTGCGCAAGGGCAAGAAGGAGCACAAGCTCGGCATCCACGCGTCCGACACGCGCGAGATCTTCTACGAGAACTGCCGCATCCCGAAGGATCTGCTGCTCGGCGAGGTCAACAAGGGCTACGGCATCGCGCTCGCGACGCTCGGCGGCGGCCGCATCGGCATCGCCGCGCAGGCGCTCGGCATCGCGCAGGCCGCGGTCGAGGCGGCGACCAAGTACGCCAACGAGCGCACGCAGTTCGACAAGCCGATCGGCGAGTTCGACGCCATCCGCACGATGCTCGCGGACAGCATGGTCGAGCTCGAGACCTCGCGCCTGCTCGTGTACCAGGCCGCGTGGCTGCGCGATCAGGGCCGCCCGCACACCAAGGAGGCGTCGGTCGCCAAGTGGCACGCCTCCGAGGCGGCCACCAAGTGCGCGAACCTCGCCATCCAGGTGCACGGTGGTTATGGTTACCTGAGCGAGTTCCACGTCGAGCGCTACTGGCGCGACGCGCGCATCTGCGAGATCTACGAAGGCACGACCGAGGTCCAGAAGATGGTGGTGGCCGGACAGGTGCTCAAGGAGCACGCGATCCAGGCCTGAGTCCTTTCCCAGCAGCACCGTCCGGGCGCGGCCGCGCCCGGATGAACCCACCGGAGGAATGAAGCGATGATGCGTCCCGTGCGTCCCGTGGCCCTGTTCGTCCTCACCCTGTGCGCGCTCTATCCGGGCCTGACGTCCGTGTTCCAGGGCCTGTACGCGTTCGTCTGCCATCAGGAGTTCGCGCTGCTCGGTCAGCAGGGCGTGTTCGTGGACACGCTGGTCAAGTTCGGCGCGCCGGTGTGGCTGCCGAACCTCATGAAGGCCGCCATCGGCGGTGCGTTCCTCGCGGGCGTGCCCGGCCTGTGGGCGGGCGACTGGCGTGCGGTGCCGCTCGTGCTGCTCGGCGCGGCGGGCTCGCTGCTGCTGGGCCCCGGCCCGGGCGTCATGGGCCTGATCGCGCTGACCTGCCTGTTCGTGTTCCGTGAGACGTCCACCGACCAGCCGGCCTGAACCCTCCGCCGTACGGGAACGCCATGAACCTCGACCTCACCGAAGACCAGATCGTCATCCGCGACGCCGTGCGCGAGCTCTGCCAGGGCGAGTTCGCCTCGCAGGCGGCGCGTTGGGACCACGACGACGCCATCCCGCCCTCGGCCATCGCCAAGTTGGCCGAGATGGGGCTGCTCGGCATGAGCATCCCCGAGGAGTGGGGCGGACTGGGCTACGACGCGCGCACGGTCGTCACGGTGATCGAGGAGATCGCGCGCGTCTCGGCGGCGCTCGCGATCATGGTCGCGGTGCACAACTCGGTGGGCGCGTACCCCATCTACGCGTTCGGCACCGAGGAGCAGAAGAAGCGCTTCCTGCCCGCGCTCACGAGCGGCAAGGTGGGGGCGTTCTCGCTGTCCGAGCCCGGCTCGGGTTCCGATGCGTCGGCGCTCACCACGACCGCGCGCCTCGAGGGCGATCATTACGTCCTCAACGGCGAGAAGAACTGGGTCACGAACGGCCGCCACACGTGGACGTATCTCGTGCTCGCGCGCACCGGTGGGCCCGGCCCCAAGGGCATCTCGGCGTTCATCGTCGAGAACGACACGCCGGGGCTCACGCTGGGCAAGGGCGAGGACAAGATGGGGCTGCGCGGCTCGGACACGATCACGCTGTCGTTCGCCGATGCGCGCGTGCCGGTGGCCAATCGGCTCGGTGCCGAGGGCGAGGGCTTCAAGATCGCGCTCAGCATGCTCGACTCGGGCCGCATCGGCGTCGGCGCGCAGGCGCTCGGCGTGATGACCGCCGCGTTCCACGAGGCCGTGCGCTACGCGCAGCAGCGTCAGGCGTGGGGCGCGCCCATCGCGCGCATCCAGGCGGTGCAGTTCAAGCTCGCCGAGATGGAGCGCCGCATCCAGGCCGCGCGGCTGCTGCTGCAGAAGGCGGCGTGGCTCAAGGACTCGGGGCAGGACTTCATCCGCGCGGCGAGCATGGCCAAGCTGTACTGCACCGAGGCGGCCACGTGGGTGACGCACCAGGCCATCCAGGTGCACGGCGGCTACGGCTACGTGAAGGAGTACGCGGTCGAGCGTTACTACCGCGATGCCCGCGTGATGGAGATCTACGAGGGCACCTCGGAGATCCAGCGCCTCGTGATCGCGCGCAGCATGCTCAAGGACGGCGTGAAGGCCTGAGTCGCGCCCCGCGCGGCCCGTGGCACGTCCGCAGGTCGCGCCTGAAGCAGGCGCGCACGCTGGCCGATGACCTGTCGGTGCGCCGGTCGCAGGGACCGCGCGCCGAGTCCCCTGGGAGAACCGCATGAGTCTCGTGTTCCGTCGCGCCATCGTCGTGGGTGCCAGTTCCGGTCTGGGTGCCGAGATCGCGCGCCAGTTGGCGGCGGAGGGCTGCGACGTGGCGCTCTTGGGCCGTCGCACCGACGAGCTCGAACGGGTGGCCGAAGGTCTCCGTGCACTCGGGCGCGGGCGCGCGATCGTCGCGGCGCACGACGTGACGGACTACGACGCCGTGCCGGGGCTGCTCGATCGACTGGTGGCCGACCTCGGCGGGCTCGACCTGCTCGTGTACAGCAGCGGCATCATGTGGGTGCCGGGCGAGGACGAGTACGACTTCGCCAAGGACAAGCGGCAGATCGAGGTCAACGTGCTCGGTGCGATGGCGTGGATGACGCCGGTCGCGGCACGCTTCGAGGCCGCCGGTGCGGGCACGATCCTGGGGCTCTCCAGTGTGGCGGGGGAGCGCGGTCGCACGCAGTTCCCCGGCTACGCCACCTCCAAGGCCGCGCTCACCACGTATCTGGAATCCCTGCGCAACCGTCTCGCCATGAAGGGCGTCAACGTCGTCACGGTGAAGCCGGGCTTCGTGGACACGCCCATGACCACGAGCCTGACGCGCAAGCCGTTCATGGTGAGCGCGACGAAGGCGGTGAGCATCATCCTGGCGACCGCGCGTCGCGGCGGCAGCCCGAGCGCGTTCGTGCCGTTCCGTTGGTGGTTCGTCGCGATGATCATGCGCCACGTGCCGTCGTTCCTGTTCCGCCGGGTGAGGATCTAGGCGTGTCGCTGCGCACCTCGGCCGGCTGGCGCGTGCTCGATGGCTTCGGCGGCTCCGTGCGCGCGGCGTCGCGTTCGGTCGCCCCCACGAGCGTGGCCGAACTGGCGCAGGTGTTCGCGGCCGCGCGTGCCGAGGGGTTGCAGGTGTCGTTCCGCGGCGCGGGCCGCAGCTACGGCGACGCCTCGCTCAACGCGGGGCAGCTCGCGGTGGACGGTCGCGCCATGCGGCGCATCCTGTCGTTCGATCCCGCGACCGGCGTGCTCGAGGCCGAAGGGGGCGTGAGCATCGCCGACGTCTGGCGGCACACGTTGCCGCACGGTTGGTGGCCCGCGGTCGTGTCCGGGACCATGTTCCCGACCATGGGCGGCGCGGTGGGCATGAACATCCACGGCAAGAACGCCTACAAGGTGGGCCCGTTCGGCGATCACGTGCTCGAACTGGACCTGCTCACCGCCGACGGGGTGACGCACACGCTGTCGCGCACGCACGAGCCCGAGACGTTCCGCGCGGTGATCGCCGGTCTGGGGCTGCTCGGTGCGGTGACGCGCGTGAAGTTGCAGCTCAAGCGCGTGCACTCGGGGCGCATGCGCGTGCGGCCGATCGTCGCGCACCACCTGGGGCACATGTTCGACGTGTTCGAGGAGCATCTCCCGAAAGCCGACTACATGGTGGGCTGGGTGGACGCGTTCGCGACCGGCAACACGCTGGGCCGCGGCCTCGTGCACCGCGCCGATCACTTCGGGCCCGGCGAGGATCCGCGGGGTGAGGCCACGCTGGCGCTGTCCGAGCAGGACCTGCCCGGACACGTCATGGGGGTGCCCAAGTCGCTGTTGTGGCTGCCCATGATGGCGTTCACGAACGACCTCGGCATGCGCGCGGTGAACGCGATCAAGTTCGCGCTGCCCGAGTCGGTGGATCGCGACGGGACCTACCTCGACACGCACGCGGGGTTCGCGTTCCTGCTCGATTACGTGCCCGACTGGCGCAAGGCGTACGGCCCCGCCGGCTTCATCCAGGTGCAGCTGTTCGTGCCGCACGCGAACGCGCGCGCCGCGTTCACCGAGGCGCTGCGCCTGTGCCAGCGGCGCGGCGTGATCTCGTACCTCGGTGTGTTCAAGCGGCATCGTGCCGACGACTACCTGCTGTCGCACGGGCTCGACGGCTGGTCGCTGGCGCTGGACTTCAAGGTGCCGCGCGACGCGCAGCGCCTGTGGGACACGGCGGCCGACCTCACGCGTCTCGTGCGCGAGGCGGGCGGGCGGTACTACCCGGCCAAGGATCAGGTCGTGGACGCCGACTCGTTCGCGGCGTCGTTGGGCGAGAACCTGACGCGCTTCCGCGCGATCCGTGCCGCGCTCGACCCGGGCGCGCTGTTCGCCAACGATCAGGCGCGTCGTCTCGGACTCGTCTGACCCGCGCGGGTCAGTGGTCCGACTGGCACATCTCCAGCAGCACGCCGCCCGTGCTCTTGGGGTGCAGGAACGCCACCTGCGTGCCGTGCGCACCCGGGCGCGGTGACTCGTCGATGAGCCGCACGCCGGCCGCCTTGGCGACCGCGAGCTGCCCCGCGAGGTCGCCCACCTCGAGGCTCACGTGGTGCAGCCCGGGACCGCGCGTCTCGAGGAACTTGGCGACCGTGTGATCCGCGCGCTGCGGCTCGAGCAGTTCGAACGTGACCGGGCCCGCGTGCACGAACACCACCTTGAGCCCACCGTCGTCGAGGAGTTCCTCGCCGCCGCGCGTGGCGCCGAGCGAGGCGACCAGCGTCTGCACGAGTGGCTCGGCCTCGCGCACCGCGATGGCGATGTGCGAGAGGGCCTTGACGGGCGAGGGGGTCGGCGAGGGGCTCACAGCTTGTCTCCCGGGCGGTGCACGCCGAACACGGCGCGCAGGGTGTCGCACACCTCGCCGAGCGTGGCGCGCGCGGTGAGGGCGGCGAGGATCGGCGGCACGAGGTTGTCGGTGCCGCGTGCGGCGCGTTCGACCTGCGTGAGCGCGAGCGCGCACGCGACCGCGTCGCGGCTCGCGCGCCAGTCGGCGAGGAACCGCGCGCGCTCGACCTCGACGTTGGGGTCGATCGAGAACGGGGGCGCGGGGATGGGCGCGGCATCGCCGTGCTTGTTGACGCCCACGACCACGCGGTCGCCGCTCTCGACGTCGCGCTGCCAGCGGTACGCCGCGAGATGGATCTGCTCCTGCACCCAGCCGTCGGCGATCGCCTGCAGCATGCCGCCGCGCGCATCGATCTCGTCGATGAGCTGGCGCGCACGCGCCTCGAGGTCCGCGGTCATGGCTTCGACCCAGTACGAACCCGCGAGCGGATCCACCGTGTCCGTGGCGCCGCTCTCGTGCGCGAGGATCTGCTGCGTGCGCAGCGCCAGCAGCGCCGACTCCTGCGACGGCAGGCCCAGCGCCTCGTCGTAGCTGTTCGTGTGCAGCGACTGCGTGCCGCCCAGCACCGCGGCGAGTCCCTGCACGGTGACGCGCACGACGTTGTTGAGCGGCTGCTGCGCGGTGAGCATGCTGCCCGCGGTCTGGGTGTGGAAGCGCAGCTTGCGGGCCTCGACGTCGGTGACGCCGAAGCGCTCGACGAGCAGGTCCGACCACAGCTTGCGCGCGGCGCGGAACTTGGCCGCCTCCTCGAACAGGTGGTTGTGCGCGTTGAAGAAGAACGAGATGCGGCGCGCGATCTTGACCAGGTCGAGTCCGCGCTCGCGTGCGGCCTCGAGGTAGGCGAGGCCGTCGGCGAGCGTGAACGCCAGCTCCTGCACCGCGGTGCTGCCGGCCTCGCGCATGTGGTAGCCCGAGACCGAGATGCTGTTCCACTGCGGCACCTGCTGCGCGGTGAACTCGAACACGTCGGTGATCAGGCGCAGCGAGGCCTGCGGCGGATAGATGTACGTGCCGCGCGCGATGTACTCCTTGAGCACGTCGTTCTGCACCGTGCCGCCCAGCTTGGCGCGATCGGTGCCGCGCGCATCGGCCACCGCGACGTAGAACGCCAGCAGCAGCGGCGCGGTCGCGTTGATCGTCATGCTCGTCGTGACGCGGTCGAGCGGCAGCTGGTCGAGCAGCTGCTCCATGTCGGCCAGACACGAGATCGCCACGCCGACGCGGCCCACCTCGCCCTTGGCGAGCGCGTGGTCGCTGTCGTAGCCCATCTGCGTCGGCAGGTCGAACGCGACCGACAGTCCGGTCTGACCCTGCGCGAGCAGGTAACGGAAGCGCTCGTTCGTCTGCTGCGCCGACCCGAAGCCCGCGTACTGCCGCATGGTCCACAGGCGCGAGCGGTACATGCCGGGATGGATGCCACGCGTGTAGGGCGCCTCGCCGGGCGCGGGCGCGCGCTTCGCGAGGTCACGCGGCAGATCGGCGGGGAAGTAGCAGGGTTGGACGTCGAGATCGGACGGCGTCAGCCGCGGCGGCAGATCGAGCGACGGCCGTGGCCGAGATGCCGCGCCGGGACGCGCGGGCCGGCGTCCTCGTGGGGCCCCGTCGCTTCGCTCTCGCCCCACTGCGGGTCCGCCCACACGTCCCGACGCTGCCGCAGTGCGACGAACCTTCGTCGCAGCGCCTCGTGCGGCCTTGTCCTTCGCTTCCCCCGCGGCGGAGCGCGAAGCGCGATTCGCCGCCGCACGCGTCGAGGGCTTGTTCGAGTCCGAGGCGGAGCGGACGGGGCGACCCGCAGTGGGGCGAGAGCGAAGCGACGGGGCCCCACGAGGACTCCGCCCCGTGCGCTCCGCCGCCGCCCCCGCACGACCCTTCTGCGCAGCCGCGCGCTTTGCGATCCGTCGAGCCGCCGTCATTCCGCACCTCCCGTGGGGGGCGTCAGCTTGATCAGCGCCTGGCCCGCGGCGACCGCGGCGCGCTCCGCCACCAGCACCTCGCTGACGACGCCGTCGTGCGCGACGGCGAGTTCGTTCTGCATCTTCATGGCCTCGACCACGACCACGGCCTGTCCGGCCTGCACCACGTCGCCGACCTTCACGCGCAGCGCGACGACGACGCCCGGCATGGGCGCGGCCACGGTCTCGCCGCGCGCCTTGGCGCGACCGCCGCCCGTGGCCTGCAGCATCTTCTCGAGCGGGTGCTTGACCTCGACCGGGATCGTCGCGCCGCGCAGGCCCACCTCGAGGCCCTCGTCGGTGGGCGAGACGCGCACGACGTGCGAGCGACCGTCGATGAGCAGCGAGTACACCTCGCCGTCCGGCAGGCGCACGAAGTCGGCCTCGATGTGGCGGCCGTCGGTCTCGAGGATCAGACGATCGCCCTCGGTGTGGAACGTGACCTCGGCCTCGCGGCCCTCGAGCGTGACCCAGAGTTTCATCGGCCACCTCGCTCGACGCCGACCCATTTCCAGTTCGAGCGCGTGCTCGTCGCGGGGTCGTCGCCGCCCACCTGCACGCGCTGGCGTTCCTCGCGCTCGTGCAGCGCCGCCGCCAACAGCGCGGCGTTGGTGGCCTCGGGGCCGGGCTTGAGCGCGGCGGGCTTCCAGTGCTCCTCGAGGAAGCGCGTGGACAGGTTGCCGGCCGCGAACTCGGGATGCAGCGCGAGCCACGCGTGGAACGCGATGTTGTGGTGCGGGCCCTCGAGCACGAACTCGTCGAGCGCGCGCACGAGTCGCAGGCGCGCCTGCTCGCGATCCGAGCCCCACACGACGAGCTTGGCGAGCAGCGAGTCGTAGAACACCGGCACCTCGTAGCCGCGGTACACGCCCGAGTCGTTGCGCACGCCGGGGCCCTGCGGGAACCGCACGCGTTCGATGGCGCCCACGCTGGGCATGAAGTTGCGCGACGGGTCCTCGGCGATGATGCGCGCCTCCATGGACCAGCCGCGCGGTTCGGGCGGCGTGTCGCCGAACGACAGCTCCTCGCCCTCGGCCACGCGCAGCTGTTCCGCCACCAGATCGAGTCCGGTGACCATCTCGGTCACGGGATGCTCCACCTGGAGTCGCGTGTTGACCTCGAGGAAGTAGAAGCGCTTCTGCTCGTCGAGGATGAACTCCACGGTGCCGGCCGAGAGATAGCCGACCTGCTTGGCGACGCGGCACGCGGCCTCACCGAACGCGGCGCGCGTGGCGGGGTCGAACGCCGGGCTCGGCGTCTCCTCGAGCAGCTTCTGGTGGCGGCGCTGCACCGAGCACTCGCGTTCGCCCAGGAACGCGACGCGGCCGGTGTGATCGGCGAGGATCTGCGCCTCGACGTGACGCGGCCGCTCGATGTAGCGCTCCACGAACACGCGCCCGTCGCCGAACGCGGCCTGCGCCTCGCCGCGCGTGAGGTCCCACGCCGCGTCGAGCTCGGCGTCGCTGCGCACGACGCGCATGCCCTTGCCACCGCCACCGGCGGCCGCCTTGAGCATGAGCGGGTAGCCGATCTCGCGCGCGAACACCTTGACCTCGTCGCGCGACTCGACCGGACCCGGCGAGCCGGGCACCACGGGCACGCCCGCCGCGAGCGCCGCACGGCGCGCCATGAGCTTGTCGCCGAGCGCGTCGATCGTCTCGGGCGAGGGGCCGATGAACACGATGCCCGCGTCGGCGCAGGCGCGCGCGAACGTCGCGTTCTCGGCGAAGAAGCCGTAGCCCGGATGGATCGCGTCGGCGCGCACGCGCTTGGCGACCTCGATCACGCGCTCCAGGTTGAGGTAGCTGTCCTTGGACGGGCCGGCGCCGACGGCGTACGCCTCGTCGGCCATGAGCACGTGCAGCGCGGTGCGGTCGGGCTCGCTGAAGATGGCGATGCTCGTGCGACCGGTCTCGCGCAGGGTGCGGATCACGCGCACGGCGATCTCGCCGCGATTGGCGATGAGCACGCGGTTCAGACGCGGCATCAGCTCTCCAGGACCACGCACGCGACCCCGAGACCGCCGTCGTGCGAGAGGGACAGGTGGGACTTCGTGGCGCCGAGCGCTTGGAAGCGTTCGAGCGCGGGGCCGCTCAGGCGCAGCGTGGGCACGTGGCCGCCGGGCTGCACGACCTCGATCTGGGTCCAGCCGATGCCGCCCGACAGTCCGGTGCCGAGGGCCTTGCTCGTGGCCTCCTTGGCCGCGAAGCGCGCGGCCAGATGCGGCAGCGGATCCTGATGACGGCGGCAGTACGCCAGCTCGTCGGCGGTGAACAGCCGGCGCTCCATGCGTTCCCCGAACCGCTGCAACGACTCGGCGATGCGCTCGACCTTGCACACATCGATGCCGATGCCGATGACGGGCACGAGGGCCTCCGGGACGCTGTGGGGGACGGGCGAACCCCCGGACTCTAGGGATGCGCCGCGACCGGGGTCAAGGCTCGCGCACGACCGCGT
>CAZZLY010000070.1:0-15265 GCA_964655175.1 uncultured bacterium | reverse complement strand
GTCCGGTCGAGGGGCGCGACGTGTTCAAGGGCACGTGCGACGTCATCGTGACCGATGGGTTCACCGGCAACGTGGTGCTCAAGACCGCCGAGGGCGCCGCCAGTTTCCTGGGACGCTCGGTCAAGGACGAGGTCAAGCGCGACCCGATCGCACTGTTCGGCGCGCTGTTCATGAAGGGCGCGCTCAATCGTCTGCGGGCCCGCATCGACTGGCAGGAATACGGCGCCGCGCCGCTGCTCGGCGTCAACGGGGTCTGCTTCATCGGGCATGGTTCGAGCAACGCGCGCGCGTTCCGCAGCGCGATCCGCACGCTCACCACGTTCGTCGAGCAGAAGGTCAACGAACACATCCTCGAGGAGTTGAGAGCCGATCATGCCCCTTCCGTCTGACGCCATCCGCGGCTGCGCCATCACCGGCACCGGCATGTACGTGCCGGATCGCGTGCTCACCAACGACGACCTCTCCAAGATGGTCGAGACCTCCGACGCGTGGATCGTCGAGCGCACCGGGATCCGCGAGCGCCGCATCGCCGCGCCCGAGCAGGCCTCGAGCGACCTGGCGTTGATCGCCTGCCAGCGCGCGCTCGCCATGGCCGGGCTCGAGCCCAAGGACGTCGACCAGATCATCCTCGCCACGACGACGCCGGATCGCATCCTGCCGTCGTGCGCCTGCACGCTGCAGCAGAAGCTGGGCGCCTCGAACGCCGCCGCCTACGACATGTTCGCGGCGTGCACCGGCTTCGTGTTCGGCATGGGCCTGGGTCGCGGCCTGATCGGCGCCGGCATCGCCAAGACCGTGCTCGTGGTGGGTGTCGAGACGCTGTCGCGCATCGTGGACTACACCGATCGCAACACCTGCGTGCTGTTCGGCGACGGCGCCGGCGCGGTGGTGCTGCAGGCGTGCGAGCCCGGCGTGGGCGTGCATGCGATCGAGATGCACTCGGACGGCGAACTGGGCGAGGTGCTCGAGGTGCCGGCCGGCATCTCGCGCAATCCCGCGAGCGACGCCACCGTGTCCGCGCGCGAGCACTTCATCCGCATGCAGGGCAAGAAGCTCTACCCGTTCGCGGTCCGCAGCATGGAGGAGGCCACGCGCCAGTGCGCCGAGCGCGCCGGCTGGGCCCCGTCGGACATCGACCTGCTCGTGCCGCACCAGGCCAACCTGCGCATCATCGAGGCCGTGCGCGAGCGGCTCGGGCTGCCCGAGGACAAGGTCTACGTGAACATCGCGCGCTACGGCAACACGTCGTCGGCGAGCATCCCGATCGCGCTCGACGAGTGCGTGCGCACCAAGCGGCTCAAGCAGGGCGACAAGCTCGGCATCGCCGCGTTCGGCGGTGGCGCCACCTGGGGCGCGTCCACGATGACGTGGGGCATCCCCGAGGCGCACGTCGATCGCGCGATCGCGGCCGCCGCCACGACCGCGGAGGTGGTGTCGTGAAGCTCGCGTTCCTGTTCCCGGGTCAGGGGGCGCAGGCCGTCGGCATGGGCCGCGCGCTCGCGGACGCGTTCCCCGAGGCGCGCGAGACGTTCGCGACCGCGGACCGCGTGCTCGGCTTCGGGCTCACCGAGCTGTGCTGGAACGGTCCGGCCGACGACCTCAAGAAGAGCAAGAACACGCAGCCCGCGCTGCTCACGCACAGCGTCGCCGCGTGGCGCCTCGTCGAGGCCGCCGGCGTGACGCCGGACTTCGTCGCCGGGCACAGTCTGGGCGAGTACTCCGCGTGCGTCGCCGCCGGGGCGCTGTCGTTCGAGGACGCGCTCGTGGTCACGCGCCGTCGCGGGGAGCTCATGTACGAGGCCGGCCTGGCGCGTCCGGGCGCGATGGCCGCGGTGCTGGGTCTGTCGGCGGCCGACGTCGAGGCCGCGTGCGCCGAGGCGGCCGACGCCGGCGTCGTGCGCGCCGCCAATCTCAACGCGCCGGGTCAGGTCGTGATCTCGGGCGAGCCCGCCGCGGTGGATCTGGCGTGCGAAAAGGCCAAGGCGCGCGGCGCCAAGCGCGCGATCAAGCTCGAGGTGAGCGGCGCGTTCCATTCGCCGCTCATGGAGCCCGCCGCCGTCGGGCTGCGCGAGGCGCTCGCGGGCGTCACCATCCGCGATGCCCGCTGCCCCATCGTGAGCAACGCGTGGGCCCGTCCGGTGCAGCGCGCCGACGAGATCCGCCGTGCGCTCGAGGAACAGTTGCTCGCCAGCGTGCGCTGGGAGGAGTCCATGCGACTCCTGCGCGCCGAGGGCGTCGAGGGCTTCGTCGAACTGGGCACCGGCAAGGTGCTTCGCGGTCTGCTGCGCACGATCGACTCGACGGCCACCAGCTGGAACGTCGAGGACCCCGACAGTCTGACCGCCACGCGCACCGCGCTCGAGGGTGCGGGGAGGACCGCATGAGCACCCTGCGCGATCTCGAATCGCAGGTCGCCTTCGTCACCGGTGGCGCCACGGGCATCGGGCTCGCCGTCTCGCGCACGCTCGCCTCGCGCGGGGCCACGGTCGCGATCTTCGCGCGCAACCTGGCGCGCGCCGAGGAGGCCGCCGCCGCGATCCGCGCCGAGGGCGGGCAGGCGCACGCGTTCGCGACCGACATCTCCAAGACGGAGTCGGTCGATGCGGCCTTCGAGCAGGCGCTCGCGCAGCTCGGTCGCGTGGACGTGCTGGTCAACAACGCCGGACTCACGCGTGACGGTCTGTTCATGCGCATGTCCGACGAGCAGTGGAGCGAGGTGCTCGACACGAACCTCGCGGGGGCGTTCCGGTGCTGTCGCGCCGTGGCGCGTCCGATGATGAAGGCCCGCTCGGGTCGCATCATCAACGTGTCGTCGGTGGTGGCGCTGATGGGCAATGCCGGGCAGGCGAACTACTGTGCCAGCAAGGCGGGGCTCCTCGGTCTCACCAAGTCGCTGGCGCGCGAGCTCGCCTCGCGCGGGGTCACGGTCAACGCCGTGTGCCCGGGATTCATCGCCACGGAGATGACGGCGGTGCTCCCCGAGGCCGCACAAGCCGATCTCAAGGCCCGCATCCCGCTGGGCCGCCTCGGGTCGCCCGAGGACGTCGCGGAGGTCATCGCCTTCCTGGCGTCTCCGCGCGCGGGATACGTCACCGGCCAGACCTGGACGGTGGACGGCGGCATGGTCATGGAATGAAGGCAGTACCAGCCCCAAACCCAGGAGGGATTCCTCACATGGCAGCGTTCGACGAAGGCAAGGTCAAGGAGATCATCTCGAAGGAGCTCGAGGTCGCGATCGACAAGCTCGCCCCCGAGGCCAAGTTCATCGAGGACCTCGGCGCGGACTCGCTCGACATCGTCGAGCTGGTGATGGCGCTCGAGGAGGAGTTCGGCCTCGAGATCCCCGACGAGGATGCGGACAAGCTCAAGACCGTCGGTGATGCGCTGAACTACCTCAAGTCGCACTCGGCCAGCTGATCCCGGTCGAGCCCCTCGGAGGTCCCGGACCCCGCGCCGCCGTCGCCCATGGCGATCGTGGCGGCGCGGGGACGCAGGGCCCTCCGCACCACCCCAGTCAGGAGAGATTCGACGCATGAACGGCAACGCCCCACGCGTGTTCGTGACCGGAGCGGGAGTGCTCTCGCCGGTCGGGAACAACGTCGAGGACTGCTGGCAGAGCCTCGTCAGCGGGAAGTCCGGCGCCGGACCCATCACCCGATTCGACGCGTCCGATTACGAGACGCGGTTCGCCTGTGAGGTGAAGGACTTCTCGATCGAAGGCGTGCTCGACCGCAAGGACGCGAAGCGGATGGATCGCTTCGTCCAGTTCGCGGTCGTGGCCACCCATGAAGCGCTGCGGTCGGCCGGTCTCGGGGACTCGATCCCCGACCCCGAGCGGATCGGCGTCATCGTGGGCAGCGGTATCGGCGGCATGGAGACCTTCGAGGAGCAGCACACCGCGCTCCTGCAGAAGGGCCATCGTCGCGTGAGCCCGTTCTTCATCCCCATGATGATCTCGGACATGGCCGCAGGGCAGGTGTCGATCCAGTTCGGCCTGAAGGGACCGAACTACGGCACCGTGTCCGCCTGTGCCTCGGGAGCGCACGCCATCGGCGACGCCTTCCGACTGCTGCGGGCCGGCGATGCCGACGTCATGGTGTGCGGCGGGGCCGAATCGACCATCACGCCCATGGCGGTGGCCGGCTTCGGCAACATGCGTGCACTCTCCACCCGTAACGACGATCCCCAGCGTGCGAGCCGTCCGTTCGATGTCGGGCGTGACGGCTTCGTGATCGGTGAGGGCGCCGGCATCCTCGTGCTCGAGACGGAGGCCCACGCGAAGGCGCGTGGTGCGACTCTCATCGCCGAGCTCGTGGGCTATGGCGCCTCGGGCGATGCCTACCACATCACGTCCCCGTGCGTGGACGGTGAGGGCGCGGCGCGCGCCATGAAGCGCGCGCTCGCCGACGCCGCCATGCCCCTGGACGAGGTCGGGTACGTCAACGCCCACGGCACGTCCACGCCGGCGGGGGATCCCATCGAGGTGACCGCGGTCAAGGCCGTCTTCGGCGACCACGCGCGCAAGCTCTGGATGGGTTCCACCAAGTCCATGACCGGACACCTGTTGGGTGCCGCCGGCGGTCTCGAGGCCGTCATCTGCGCGCTCGCCCTGCAGCGGGGGGTCGTCCCACCGACCATCAATCTCGAAGCACCGGATCCCCAATGCGATCTCGATCTGGTTCCGAACACGGCCCGGAACGCGAAACTCAAGGCCGTGATGTCGAACTCCTTTGGGTTCGGCGGACACAACGTCAGTCTGCTGATGAGGGCCGTGTCGTAAGGGCACGCAGCCGTCGTCGTGGGGGGCGCGGTCGCCGTCGCGGTGGCCGCCCCGAACCCGAGGTGCGCGTCACCCGACCGTCGTTCTGGGGCTGGCTCAAGGCCCTGTTCGGCGGCGGCGCGAAGCGTCCCGCGTCCCGCGAGCAGATGCTCGGCGCGCAGGAGCAGCGCGTGCTGGCGGAGTTCTGCAAGCACTTCAAGCTGCCGTTCCGCGATCTCAACCTGCTCAAGCTGGCGCTCACGCACCGGTCGTACCTCAGTGTGACCGGGCAGAGCCCGCGCGAGTCCAACGAGCGTCTGGAGTTCCTGGGCGACTCGGTGCTGGGGCTCGTGACGAGCGAGTTCCTGTACCGCCGTCATCCCGACGAGCACGAGGGGCACCTCACCAAGGTGAAGTCGCTGCTCGTGTCCAAGGCGATCCTGTCGCGGCGTGCGCTGCGCATGGGGCTCGGTCGGTTCGTGCTCATGAGCCACTCCGAGGTGGAGTCCGGTGGGCGGCAGCGCCTGTCGATCCTCGCCGACGCGTTCGAGTCGGTGCTCGGGGCCATCTATCTGGACCAGGGCTTCGAGGCGGCGCGCACGTTCATCCACCAGCACCTGCTGGTCGAGTCCGACGCGATCTCGTCCGACAAGCGGCACACGAACTACAAGAGCCATCTGCAGGAGTACGTGCAGAACACGTTCCGCACGCACCCCTCGTACCGCATCCGCAGCGAGGAGGGCCCCGACCACTCCAAGTACTTCGTGGTCGAGGTCATGGTGGGGCGTCGCAGCCTCGGTGAGGGACGCGGACACAACAAGAAGGAGGCCGAGCAGGCCGCCGCGCGCGACGCGCTCGAGAAGGTCGAGCGCCTGCGGCGCGAGACCCGTGACGATCGCGACCGCGACACCGACGAGGGCCGCGACGAGCGGGAGGAGACCGTCGTCGAGGAGCGTCGGCCGCGGCGGGAGCGTGCGGAGCGCGTCGAGCGCACGCGTGAGCCCGAGCCCGAGGTCGAGGTCGCGGTGACCGAGGAACCGTCGGACGACGGCTACGAGTCCGAGCGCGAGGACGGGGGCCGTCGCCGCCGTCGTCGTCGCGGGGGCCGCCGTCGTGGCGGGGCCGAGGACGGCACGAGCGAGCCGTCGGTCCGCGAGTCCCGTGAGGTCGTGGCGGAGCCGGTCGCTTCGAGCGCGGTCGAGGAGTCGGTCGAGTCCGACGCGTTCCTCGAGGCCGTGCGCGACGAGATGCAGGCGACCACGCCGGACATCGAGGCCGATCTCGCGGACGAGTCCGAGCCGCCGGTCGTCGAGGCCCCGCTGGCTGCGAAGGCCCCGAGCCCCGCGGCCGCACCGGCCCCGGTGGCGTTCGGGCGTGGGCGTCGTCGGCCCACGAGCGTGGCGAGTGCCGCCACGACGGCCCCGAGCGCGCCTGTGGCGAGCGAGCCCGTGGTCGAGCCCGTCGAGGCCGACGAGCCGGCCCCGCCGCCGGTGGTGGACGTGCCGAGTGACGAGCCCGAGGATCGCGAGAGCGACGCCGAGCGCGACGCCCGCATCCAGGAGATGGAGTCGGCGCTCGAGAACTTCGGTCGCCGTCGCTCGGCCGACTACGGTCGTCGCGGCCGCCGTCGCTGAACCGGCCGCCGCACCGGGGCCTCACGCGAGGTCCCCGGTGCGGCGTGCTAGACTGGGCACGATGACGTGGCTCGTGTGGGTCGTGCTCGTGTCGCAGTGCCTCGCGGTCGCTCCGGCCTTCGCCGGGACGCGCCCGCCGCGCGTCCCCGTGCGCCCGCGTCCGGTCGCCCCGGCGACCCCGGAGCCGGCGAGCGCCCCCGCGGTCGCACCGGCCACGCCCGCGCTGCGCGACTCGGCCAGCTATCCCAGCGAGGAGGGCGTGCGTCGCTACCTCTCGGCGCGTCTGCTCGAGCAGTCCGGGCAGTTGAGCGAGGCGCTGGGCGAGTACTACCGCGTGCTCGCGCTCGACCCGCTCGCGAGCGATCTGCTCGTGCGCATCAGTCAGGTGTGCGCGCAGCTGGGCGATCATGCGCGCTCGCTGGAGTTCGCCGAACGCGCGCTCGCGCACGATCCCGACGAGGTGCGCGCGCTGTGGCTGCTGGGGGCGGCGCGGTTCAGCACCGGCCACGCGGCCGAAGCGTTGGCGCCGCTCGAGCGCGCCTGCGAGCTCGACTCGACGCAGGCCGAGGTGCTGCGCACCACCGCGCGCGTGGCCGAATCCCTGCGACGTCCCGACGTGGCCGAGCGCGCGTGGCGACGGCTGCTGTGGCTCGACGACGACGATGGCGAGGCGTGGTTCCAGGTCGCGGCCGCGCAGGCGCGCCGCGCGGATTACGCCGGGGCCGACGCCTCGCTCGAGCGCGCGGTCGATCTCAATCCGACGCGCCCGGGCCTGTTGTTCCTGTGGGGCTGGGTCAAGGAGAACCTCGACGAGGTGCCCGAGGCCGCCGAGCTCTACCAGCATCATCTCGACGTGCACGAGGACGACACGCCGACACGGCGGCGTCTGGTGGGGCTGCTCATGCGCATGGACAAGCCGAGCGAGGCCTACGTCCAGGCGCAGCTCGTGCAGCAGGCGCAGCCCGACGACGCCGACGCGCTGCAGGTCGTGGCCGATCTGGCGCTGCGGCTCAAGCGCAAGGGCGATGCGGGGCGGGCGTTGTCGCGCCTGCGCGCGCTCGATCCGGATTCGCCCGAGAACGTGGCGCGCATCGTGGTCGTGCTCGCCGCCCACGAGCGCGGCCGCGAGGCGGCGCGCATGGCCGACGAATGGGTCGAGCTGCATCCCACGCACCCGGCGGGCACGTTGCTCGCCGTGCGGGCGTGGAACGCGGCGGGCGTGCCCGATTCGGCGATCGCCCGCGCACGGCGCGGCGTGCTGCAGACGCCGGATTCCGTGGGGGCGCGGCGACTGTTCGCGCGCACGCTGCAGGACGCCAAGCGTTATCGCGAGGCCGAGGTCGCTTGGCGGCAGCTCATGGAACTCGTGCCCACCGAACCCGGCGTGTGGCTCGAGCTCGCCAACTGCCGCGAGCGCGGCGGCGACGTGGACGGGGCGATCGCGGCGGCGCGCGAGGCCATGCGCATGGCACCCGACTGGGCACCCGCATGGAACGTGCTCGGCTACCTGCTCGCCGACCACGACCGCGAACTGCCCGAGGCGCGCCGGCTGCTCGAGAAGGCGATCGCCCACTCACCCGAGAACGGCGCCTACGTGGACTCGTACGGTTGGCTCCTGTACCGCGAGCGACGGTTCGAGGAGGCGCGTCGGAACCTCGAGCGCGCCGTGGTGCTGACCGACGGCGACGGCGTGGTGCACGAGCACCTGGGCGACACCTACCGCGCACTGGGGCTCGAGGACCTGGCCCGGCGCGAGTACGAGGCGGCCCGCGCGGCCGGCGGCGAGAACGTCGATTCGGCCGCGGCCAAACTGCGCCGGGGGCGCTGAGCGCGCACGACCCGTGCGGGTCCGGCCCGTCGGCCGGGCGGGCGGTGGCGACGGCACAAGGGTTTGTCTTGTCAGTGCTTGGCGCGACGCGGGATGATGGAGGGGACCCGTCCTCCCATGCTGCGGCAGCCCCTCGCCGCAGGACCGGCCCGTTCGCCCGGTCGCAGCGGGAACCGGGAACTTCCGCCCCCGTCCGGGGTATGAACCGTCACGTGAGGTCCCCACTTGGCCCCAGACCGTGATCCCCTGCCGCCCACCATCGTGAGCCTCTCCGACGAGGATCTGATGGCGCGGGTCGCCGAGGACGACGAACGAGCGTTCACCGAGCTCGTCCGCCGGTTCCAGGGCCGTGTGGGCAACCTCATCGCCCGGGTGATCAACGACCGGGAGAACGTGGACGACCTGGCGCAGGAGTGCTTCGTGCGTGTCTACACGCACCGCCGCAACTACCGCCGGGGGGCCCGCTTCTCCACGTGGTTGTTCACCATCGCCGCGAACCTCGCGAAGAACGAGATCCGGCGGCGGGTGCGTCGACGCAACTGGTTCTCGTTGGATGCCCTCACCGAGGTGTTCTCGGACAGTCTGCCGCAGCTCGCCGACCCCCGGGAGGGGCGCGAGGCGGGACTGGAACGCGAACAGCTCCAGGGGGAGGTCGCGCGCGCGATCGCGACGGTGCCGGAGAAGTACCGGCTCGCGTTGGTGCTGCGCGACATCGAGGGACTGTCGTACGAGGAGATCGCCGAGGTGCTCGGTCTGCCGGGAGGCACGGTCCGCTCCCGCATCAATCGCGCCCGCGGCATGCTGCAGCACAAACTCCAGCCGCTGATCGATCAGCAGGATGCGACATGACGCATTGTGACCAGGTCCGGCGCCTCGCCGGTGCGTACTGGGATGACGAGGTCACGCAGGCCGAGCGCGAGTGGTTCGACGCGCATCTCGCCGGTTGCGACGGTTGCCGCACGCACTACGAGGGGTTCGCTCGCGCCCTCGAGTTGGCGGGCGCGCTGCCGCGCGTCGAGATGGCGGCCGACCTGCCCGAGCGCGCGCTCGCGGCGGCCCGGCGCGCGACGGCGGTGCCCGATCGCGTCGTGATCGTGTCGTCGCGTCCGGCGTGGGTGCCGATCGCCGCCGCCGCCGGCGTGCTCGTCGTGGCCGGCGTCATGCTCGCCCCGATGCTCGGCTCGCGCGGTCCCGCGACCCCGACCGGATTCGCCACGCGCACCGCGCCGGTGTCGCAGCCGCGTCTCGTCGCGGTGGCCGAGCCGGCCGCGCCGTCCGCGCCCGCGCCGACCTCGGCCGCGAAGCCCGCGGTGGCCACCCGCGTCTCCGACGAGATCTTCGATCACGCCGAGGACGTCGAGTTCATCCTCGATCCGGTCGTGCTGCATCGCGGCCGTGCGCAGGCGGTGGCGCACATGCCCGCCGGCGTGCAGGGCGAGCAGACGGTGATCTCCTTCTGAGGTCGTCCATGGGTCTCCTGCGTCGTCGTCCGCGCCCCGTCCTCGGACGGGGCGTGCGCGTGTCGGCGCTCGCGGGGCTCGTGGTCGCGTTGCTCGCGCTGTGCCCGCCGTGCGTCGCGCCCGTGCGCGCGCAGGGCACGCTGTCGGCGTTCGAGGCCGACGTCGATCGCATCGCCAAGCGCGCGCGTCCGTGCATGGTCACGGTCATCGCGCAGCGCGACGTCGCGGCGCGGCCCGGGACCCCGAAGCGCGCGCACAGTCGCGTGGGTTCGGGGGCGGCGGTCTCGGCGCACGAGGTCCTGACGACCGCGACCGTGGTGCTCGGCGCCTCGCGCGTGTACGTGGTCACCGACAACAAGCTCGAGGTCGAGGCGCGCGTGATCGGGCTCGATCCGGTGCGCAATCTCGCGTTGCTCGGCACGCAGGGACTCGAGCTGCCGTCGCTGCCGTTGTCGGCCGAGCCGGGGGAGAGCGGCGATTGGGTCATCGCGCTGGGCTCGTCGTACCGCAGCGCCCCGACGCAGTCGGTGGGCACGGTGGCGATGCGCTTCGCCGAGCCGGGCACGAGCCTGCTGCAGCTGACCAACGAGGTGTATCCGGGCAACAGCGGTGGCGCGGCGCTCAACTCGCGCGGCGAACTGCTGGGGCTGGTGCAGGGCGAACTGGGTTCGCCGTCCGCCCCGGGCAACCGCGAACGGGCCGAGCGGCGTCCGGGCGGCATGAGCTTCGCGATCCCGGTCGAGGACATCGTGCCGTTCCTGGACGGTCTGGCGAGGTTCGGCCGCGTGCGTCACGGCATGCTCGGCGTGTCCACGCGCAGCGTGTTCGTGAACGGCGCCGGCGGTCCGTCCGACCGCGTGCCGATCGGTGCGCTCGTCGAGACCGTGGCGCCCAACGGCCCCGCCGCGCGGTTGGGGTTGCGCAAGGGCGACCTCATCGTGGCGTTCAACGGCGAGAAGGTGGAGTACTCCGAGCAGTTGGCGCGCTGGGTCGCGGTCGCGGGTCCCGCCGCCGAGGTGAAGCTCGTGTGGGTGCGCGACGAACTCGGTCGTGAGGGTCGTGTGAGACTCGACGAGGCCCCGAGTGCGATCCCGTCGTGGATGCGAGTGGATGCGCCCGCGGCGGTGGGGGTGAACGGTGCCACCACCGCACCGACCGCGTTCGAGGCGCGGACGTCGCGCACGGTGCGCGGCGTGCGCGATTCGGCGGAGCGCGTCACGCGCTGAGTCGTGCGCCGAAGTCGTACGCGGGGCCGTGCGTCCCGCGTGCATGGGCGGTCCGCGCGCGTGTATGCTGCGGGCATGACGACCCTCGTGCTGCGCTTCCCCGGCTCGCCCGCGCGTTCCGACGTCCGTCTCGAGCGCGGTGGGCTTTCGCATCTCGGTGCCTTCGCCCGGCGCGTGACCCGAGCGCGCCACGTCGTCCTGGTGACCGACCCACGCGTCGCGAGGTTCCACGGCGAGGCGGCACTGGCGTCGTTGCGCAAGGCCGGCCTCGCGGTGGACACGGTCATGGTCCCGAGCGGCGAGGCCGCCAAGCGCGCGGGGGTGCTCGCGCGCGTGTGGGCGGCGTTCGCGCAGGCGGGGCTCGGGCGCGACGGGGCGGTGGTCGCGCTCGGCGGCGGCGTCGTCGGCGACCTGGCGGGCTTCGCCGCCGCGACGTGGCTGCGCGGGGTGCCGTGGGTGGGCGTGCCCACGAGCCTGCTGGCGCAGGTGGACGCCAGCGTGGGCGGCAAGACCGCGATCGACCTGGGGGCGGGCAAGAATCTCGTCGGCGCGTTCCATCAGCCCGCGGGCGTGCTCGTGGACCCCGACCTGCTCGCCACGCTCCCCGCGCGGCACCGCCGCAACGGGCTCGCCGAGGTGGTCAAGACCGGCTTCGCCGTGGACGCCGCGCTCTGGCGCTGGCTCGAGGCCCGGCTCGACGACCTCGCCGACGGCGAACCGGCCGCGCTCGCGGGTGCGGTCGCCCGCTCGATCGCGGCCAAGGCCCGCGTCGTGCAGGCCGACGAGCGCGAGCGCGAGGGCGGGGGGCGCGCGGCGCTCAACTTCGGACACACCGTCGGCCACGCCCTGGAAGCGGCCCTCGACTACCGCGGCCTGCTCCACGGCGAGGCGGTCGCGATCGGCATGCGGGTGGCGGCCGGCCTCTCGGTGAAGGCCGCGGGACTCGCGCCGGAGTCGCAGGTGCGCCTCGAGGCGGCCCTGGACCACCTCGGACTGCCCGTCCGGATGCCGTCGGTCTCGCTCAAGCGGTTGCAGGAATGCATGTTACAGGACAAGAAGCGGGCCTCCGGGACGGTCCGCTGGATATTGACGCCCCAAATTGGGGGTGCTAGCGTCCCGCGCGCTGTGGACTCCCGACTCGTACGGTCCGCGCTGGTGCATGCCGGCGCGCGGCCGACGCGCGCCTGAGGGTGGACCGATGCGACGAATCCTGATCCTGCACGGCCCCAACCTCCAGGCACTCGGTACCCGCGAGCCGGGGATCTACGGTCACGTGACGCTGGACGAGGTGACGTCCCGCCTGTCCGCGCTGGCGCGGGAACTCGGCTGTGAGGTCGAGAGCCTGCAGAGCGCGCACGAGGGGGTCCTCATCGACGCGTTGTACCAGGCCCGTGGTCGTTGTGATGGGGTGCTCTTCAACCCGGGTGGCCTGACGCACACGAGCGTCGCCTTGCGCGACGCCATCGCGGGCGCCGGCCTCCCGACGGTCGAAGTGCACGTTTCGAATCCGCATGCCCGTGATCCGTTCCGCCACGTCTCGCTGACCGCCGGGGCTTCGCTCGGCGTCGTCGCGGGCTTCGGAGCGGACAGTTATCTCCTGGCCCTGAGAGGCCTTCTCGATCGGATGGAACCCCGTGGCTGATGCCAAGAAGGGCGCCAAGCCCGCCCCGACCCCCGCTGCGACCCCCACGCCCTCCGCGCCGCCCGCGCCGAAGTCGGCCGCGCCGACCTCGTCGGTGGCCGGCTTCGAACTGGGCGAGCTGCGCGCGCTGATCAAGCTGGTCCAGCGCACCGGCATCGGCGAGATCGAGCTCGAGTCGAACGGTCGCTCGGTGCGCATCTCGGCGCAGGGGGGTGGTGGCACGTGGGTCGCCGCCCCGGCGGCCGCGCCCGCGCCGATGGCCGCCGCGCCGGCTCCCGCCGCCGCGCCCGCGGCCGCCGCGCCCGCCGCCCCGGCGGGTAACCAGAAGGCGGTCACGTCGCCCATGGTCGGCACCTTCTATCGTTCCCCCGCGCCCGATGCCGATCCCTTCGTCGAGGTCGGTGACCTCGTCGAGGTGGGCCAGACCGTCTGCATCATCGAGGCCATGAAGCTCATGAACGAGATCGAGGCCGAGGTGAAGGGACGGGTGGTCCAGATCCTCGTGGATAACTCGCAGCCGGTGGAGTTCGGTCAGAAGCTGTTCCTGATCGAGCCGGTCTGAGCCGGGTCCTGGGCACCACCACGGTGCGACCGGGCCCCGCGCGCCAGGACGGCCGCAGGACGGGGGGAGTGTCATGATCCGCAGCGTGCTCGAGAAGATGATCGCGGCGCGGGCGAGCGATCTGCATCTGAAGGCCGGGACGCCGCCGGTGGTCCGCGTGGACGGTGTGCTCTACACGCTCGACGAGCCGGCGCCGACCTCGGACGACCTGCACCGCTCCTGTCAGGAACTGCTGAGCCCCGAACAGCTGGCGCACTTCCAGAAGCACCACGAGATCGACTTCGCGTTCGGCGTCTCGGGGCTGGCGCGATTCCGCGCCAACATCTTCATGCAGCGCGGCACGCCCGCCATGGCCCTGCGCCACGTGCCGGTCGAGGTGCCGACGCTCGACGACCTGGGGCTGCCGCCGATCATCCGTGAGCTGGCGTTCGAACCGCGCGGCCTCATCCTGGTCACCGGCCGCACGGGTTCGGGCAAGTCCACGACGCTCGCCGCGATGATCGACACGATCAACCGCACGACCACGCGCAACGTGATCACGGTCGAGGACCCGATCGAGTTCCTGCACCGCGATCGCATGTCGTTCATCCACCAGCGCGAGGTCGGGCTCGACACCGCGTCGTTCCAGGACGGTCTGCGCTACGTGCTGCGTCAGGACCCGGACATCATCCTGGTGGGCGAGATCCGCAACTACGAGACCATGTCCACCGCGCTCATGGCGGCCGACACGGGGCACGTGGTCATGAGCACGCTGCACACCACCGACGTCGTGCAGAGCCTGCAGCGCATCGTGTCGTTCTACCCGCCGCACCAGCACGAGGAGGTCCGGCTCGGACTCGCCTCGAACCTGCGCGCGGTGATCTCGCAGCGTCTCATCCCGCGCAAGGACGGCGCCGGCCGCATCCCGGCCGTCGAGGTGCTGGTCTCCACGCCGACCGTGCGCGAGTACATCCTCGACCCCGAGAAGACCCCGCTCATGCACTCGCTCATCGCCGAGGGTGTGACGCAGTACGGCATGCAGACGTTCGACCAGTCCGTGCTGGCGCTGCTGCGCGAGGGCCTGATCAGCGAGGAGGACGCGCTCAAGAACTGCAACAACCCGAACGAGCTGGCACTCAAGCTCAAGGGCATCGCCGGCACCTCGGACCGCACCTGGCAGCCCATCGAGGCCGCCGGTGCCGAGGCCGGGACCGCGAGCCCCGCACCCGGTAATCCACCCCCGACGGGCGCCTCGGCGTCCGGACGCCCCGACTGGATGTCGCGGGACTAGAGGCCGACCCCCATGTTCAAGAAGGTCCTCATCGCCAATCGCGGCGAGATCGCGATGCGCATCATCCGCGCCTGCCGCGAACTCGACGTCGCCACCGTCGCCGTGTTCAGCGAGGCCGATCGCGACAGTCTCCACGTGCGGCTCGCGGACGAGTCCGTGTGCATCGGTCCGCCCGCGCCGGCGCAGTCGTACAACCACATCGCCCGCCTGATCGCGGCCGCCGAGGTCACGGGCGCCGACGCGATCCACCCGGGCTACGGCTTCCTGTCCGAGAACGCGCACTTCGTCGAGGTGTGCGAGTCGTGCAACTTCACGTTCATCGGCCCGACGCCCGAGATGATCCGTCGCATGGGCGACAAGGCCGAGGCCAAGCGCACGATGAAGGCGGCCGGTCTGCCCATGGTGCCGGGCAGCGAGGGCATCCTCACCGACGTCGAGGAGGCGGTCGGCATCGCCCGCCAGATCGGCTTCCCCGTCATCGTGAAGGCGTCCGCGGGCGGCGGTGGCCGCGGCATGCGCATCGCGTGGGACGAGAAGCAGCTGCGGCAGGGCTTCGGCATCGCGCAGGCCGAGGCCGGCGCGGCGTTCAACAACAACGCGGTCTACCTCGAGAAGTACATCGTCAAGCCGCGCCACATCGAGATCCAGCTGTTCGGCGACGGTCAGGGCAACGTCGTGCATCTGGGTGAGCGCGAGTGCTCGGTGCAGCGCAACCACCAGAAGCTCATCGAGGAGGCGCCGAGCGCGATCCTCACGCCCGAGCAGCGCAAGACGATGGGCGAGCTCGCCGCGCGCGGCGCCGCGTCGATCGGCTATCGCAACGCCGGCACCATGGAGTTCCTGTACGACGAGGACGGCTCGTTCTACTTCATGGAGATGAACAC
>CAZZLY010000069.1:0-15440 GCA_964655175.1 uncultured bacterium | reverse complement strand
ATCGTACCGACGTTCACGTGCGGCTTGTTACGCTCGAACTTAGCCTTCGCCATCGTTCACCTCCGTGGTGACTGGTGTTCGTTGTCTTCGTTCTTCAAACCCAGGCGGCGGTCCCGGTCGAACCGGTCCGCGCCCACATGCGGATCAGCTCTTCGACTTCGCGATGATCTCCTCGGCGACCGCCGTCGGCAGCGCCTCGTAGCGCGAGAACTGCATGGAGTACACGGCGCGGCCCTGCGAGATCGAACGCATGCGCGTCGCGTAACCGAACATCTCGGCGAGCGGCACCGACGCCGCGATCACGCGCGCCGTGCCACGCTGGAACATGCCGCCGATGCGACCACGACGCGACGACAGGTCGCCGATGATGTCGCCCATGTACTCCTCGGGCACGACGACCTCGACGTCCATGATCGGCTCGAGCAGTCGCGGCTTGGCCTTCGCGCAGGCCTCCTTGAAGGCCATCGAACCCGCGATCTTGAACGCCATTTCCGACGAGTCGACCTCGTGGTACGAGCCGTCCACCAGGCGGACCATGATGTCCACCATCGGGTAGCCGGCGACGATGCCGTTCTTGAGCGCTTCCTCGATGCCCTTCTCGACGGCCGGGATGTACTCCTTGGGGATGGCGCCGCCGACGATCTCGTTCTCGAACGTGAAGCCGGCACCCGGCTCCTGCGGCTCGATGCGGATCGACACGTCGCCGAACATACCCTTACCACCCGACTGACGGACGAAGCGGTGACGCTGATCGGCCGACGCGGTGATCGTCTCGCGATAGGCCACCTGCGGCTTGCCGACGTTGGCATCGACCGCGAACTCGCGCTTCATGCGGTCCACGATGATCTCGAGGTGCAGCTCGCCCATGCCCGAGATGACCGTCTGCGAGGTCTCCTCGTCGGTGCGCACGCGGAACGTCGGATCCTCTTCGGACAGACGCTGCAGCGCGACCGACATCTTCTCCTCGTCGGCCTTGGACTTGGGCTCGATGGCGACGTCGACGACGGGCTCGGGGAACGACATGGCCTCGAGCACGATCGGATGATCGAGCGAGCACAGCGTGTGTCCGGTCGTCACCTTCTTGAAGCCGATGCCGGCCGCGATGTCACCGGCGAGCACCTCGGTGATCTCCTCACGCTTGTTGGCGTGCATCTGGACCAGACGGCCGATGCGCTCCTTGTTGCCGGTCGACGAGTTGAGCACGCCGTCACCGGTGGAGCACTTGCCCGAGTACACGCGGAAGAACGTGAGCTTACCGACGTACGGGTCGGTCATGATCTTGAACGCCAGCGCCGAGAACGGGGCGTCATCCTTGGCATGACGCTCCTGGGGCTCCGTCGAACCGGACGCGTGGCCCGTGATCGGCGGCTTGTCGATCGGCGACGGCAGGTAGTCCACGACGGCGTCGAGGAGCTTCTGGACGCCCTTGTTCTTGAAGGCGGAACCGCACATGACCGGGTTGATCGAGCCCGACAGCGTGCCCTTGCGGATCGCGCGGCGCAGATCGTCCGACGTGTACGGCTTCTCGTGGAGGTAGTCGTCGAGCAGCTGCTCGTCGTACTCGGCCACGGACTCGAGCAGGTGGAAGCGGGCGGCCTGCGCGTTCTCGAGCAGGTCGCGCGGGATCTCGCTCTCGATGAGCTTGGTGCCCTGCGAGCTGTCGTCGTACGTGATCGACTTCATCTCGACGAGGTCGATCGTGCCGACGAAGGCGTCACCCGAGAAGATCGGGACGTTGAGCGGCACCGGCTTGGCGCCGAGGCGCTCCTTCATCATGCCGACGACGTTGTCGAAGTCGGCGCCGACGCGGTCCATCTTGTTGACGAACGCGATGCGCGGCACGTTGTACTTGTCGGCCTGGCGCCACACGGTCTCGGACTGCGGCTCGACACCACCCACGGCGCAGAACACGGCGACCGCGCCGTCGAGGACGCGCAGCGAACGCTCCACTTCCACGGTGAAGTCCACGTGGCCGGGCGTGTCGATGATGTTGATGCGGTGATCGCGCCACGACGCGGTCGTGGCGGCCGAGGTGATCGTGATGCCGCGCTCGCGCTCCTGCTCCATCCAGTCCATCGTGGCGGCGCCGTCGTGCACCTCGCCCACGCGGTGGATGCGACCCGTATAGAACAGCACACGCTCGGTCAAGGTGGTCTTGCCGGCGTCGATATGGGCCATGATTCCGATGTTCCGGTACTTCTCGAGCGCAGTCTGGCGAGCCATGGGCTCTCACTTCCTTCGGCTTGGATGGTTCGGACTTCGGTACACCACCTGCCTTTCGGTGAGGAAAGTGCGGTGATGAGACGTTGTGGCGTTCGTGAGCGGTTCAGGCCCCCGGGTCACCCCGGTGGAGCCCAGGTCGGCACGAGGCCGACCTTCGTCACACGTGCTTTACCAGCGGTAATGGGCGAAGGCCTTGTTGGCCTCGGCCATCTTGTGCGTGTCCTCGCGCTTCTTGACCGCACCACCTTCGTTGCGCGCCGCCGCCATGATCTCGCTCGCGAACTTCTCGGCGAACGTGTGCTCGGCGCGGCCACGGGCGTAGGTGATGATCCACCGGGTCGCCAACGCGTTGCGGCGGTCCGGACGGACTTCGATCGGGACCTGGTAGTTCGCGCCACCGACTCGGCGCGACTTCACTTCCAGGACCGGCTTGACGTTGTTCATGGCCTGCTTGAGGACATCCATCGCCTTCTGACCGGTCTTCTCCTCGATCATGTCCATGGCCTTGTAGAAGTGGCCCTCGGCGATCGAACGCTTGCCACCGGTCATGATGGCGTTGATGAACCGCGTGACGAGCACGCTGTCGAACTTGGGATCCGCGGCCGACTCGCGGCGCGCGACATAGCCTTTACGAGGCATTTCGATTCCTCTCTACCCGGCCGCGTACGAGCACGCGGACAGCGGCACGCGCGAGCACGGGCCGATCGGCCCGTACAGGAGCGCTTCTTCTGGACTACTTGGACTTGGTGCCGTACTTGGACCGGCTCTGCTTCCGGCCACTGACTCCGCTGGCGTCCAGCGTTCCGCGCACGATGTGATAGCGCACGCCGGGAAGGTCCTTCACACGGCCACCGCGGATGAGCACGATCGAGTGCTCCTGCAGGTTGTGGCCTTCGCCAGGGATGTAGGCGGTCACTTCGATACCATTGGTGAGACGGACACGGGCCACCTTACGGAGGGCCGAGTTCGGCTTCTTGGGCGTGGTCGTGTACACGCGCGTGCAGACGCCACGCTTCTGCGGGCAGGCCTTCAGAGCAGGCGCACCCGTCTTGGTCTTCTGCGGCCGCCGCCCATGACGGACGAGCTGGCTCAAAGTCGGCACAGTGAAACCCCCGAAAACATGATGGAGATCTTCGAAATGAGATCTTCTTTTTGTAGAAGGGCGCGGAGAGTGGGCACGGCATCGTGTAGGTGTTGCTCCGCCGTGAACCGCGCAGGGCGAGCAATCTATAGGCTCGCGCGTTCCCGTGTCAAGCCGCTTCCCCCACGTGCCGCGGGGCGAAGTGCGCGCAAATGCGTCAGTTCCGGGTCCGGGCCCCGGGGATCACCCCCGTCATGGGGGTCCAGGGGGACGGGATCCCCCGGCATCCCCCGGCGGGAGGCCGGCTGAAACCCGGAAATTGTTGGCAATTCACGGGATAAGCGCCGGGAGCATGGCCCCGAAACGAACCGGGGCCCCCTGGTGGGGGCCCCGGTCGAACAACTTGTCAACTTTTTGTTCAGAACGACGTCGGCTCGCCCTCGGCGATCGGCTGCGGCACCGCGAACTCGGCCTCGCCCAGCATCGCGGACGCGACCTCCTTCTCGGCTTCGAGACGGACCCGACGGTACACGGGCAGACCGGTACCGGCCGGGATGAGGTGACCGATGATGACGTTCTCCTTGAGGCCGCGCAGGTGATCGACCTTGCCGTGGATGGCGGCGTCGGTGAGCACGCGGGTGGTCTCCTGGAACGAGGCCGCCGAGATGAAGCTCTCGGTCGAGAGCGACGCCTTGGTGATGCCCAGCAACAGCGGCTGGAACGTCGCCGGCGCCTGACCCTCGGCCTCCATCTTCTGGTTCTCGTCGCGCACGATGAGGCGATCGACGACCTCGCCCTCGAGGAACGGCGTGTTGCCCGGATCCTCGATCTTCACCTTCTGCAGCATCTGGCGCGAGATGACCTCGATGTGCTTGTCATCGATACGCACGCCCTGCAGACGGTAGACCTCCTGGATCTCGTTCACGAGGTACTCCTGCACCTCCTCGATGCCCTTGATCTTCAGGATGTCGTGCGGGTTCGTCGGGCCCTCGGTGAGCGGCTCGCCCGAGCGCACCACGCTGCCGTTCTGCACGTAGACGTGGCGGCCCTGCGGGATGAGCACCTGCTGCTCCTGGTCCTCGCCGCGGATGAGGTACTCGCGCATACCGCGCGTGACCTTGACGTACTCCACGGTACCGTCGATCTCGGCCACGATCGCGGCGTCCTTCGGCTTGCGCGCCTCGAACAGCTCGGCGACGCGCGGCAGACCGCCCGTGATGTCACGGGTCTTGGACGACTCACGACGCGACTTGACGAGCACCTCGCCGGCACCGACCTGCTGACGATCGCGGACCTCGAGGCGAGCGCCGGTCGGCAGCGGGTAGTGCGCGATCTTGTTGCCCGCGGCGTCGAAGATGTCGATGGCCGGCTGGAGGGCCTTGTCGCGGTCCTCCATGATCACGAGCAGCTTGGTGCCCGTGTTCTCGTCGACCTCCTCGCGGACGGTGACCTTCTCCTTCACGTCCTGGAAGCGGACCGTGCCCGACACCTGCGTGACGATCGGGTTGTTGTAGAGGTCCCACGCGAACAGCAGCGTCTCGGGCTTGATCGTCTGACCGTCCTGGACGAACAGGTGCGCACCGTAGGGCACCGTGTAGCGCTCCTTGGTGCGATTGTCGTCCACGATCTCGAGCTCGGTGCCGTGCGAGACACAGACCCACGCCTCGCGCACGTCCTCGCTGTCCTTGTACTGCGAGCCCTCGTACTTGACCGTCTCCATGCCCGCGAGACGGACGGTACCGGCCTCCTTGGACTTGGTCTTCGAGTCCTCGACGATACGCGCCGCGGTACCACCGATGTGGAACGTGCGGAGCGTCAGCTGCGTGCCCGGCTCGCCGATCGACTGCGCGGCGATGACGCCGACCGCCTCGCCCAGATCCACCTCGCGACCGGTGGCCAGGTTGCGGCCGTAGCACTTGGCGCACACGCCACGACGCGCGTCGCAGGTGAGGACCGAACGGATGACCATGCGCTGGAGACCGGCCTTCTCGGCCTCCTCGATGCGCTTCTGGACGACCTCGTCGATCATCGCACCGGCCTCGACGATGATCTCGCCGGTGAGCGGGTGCTGCACGTCCTCGGCCGCGTTACGACCCAGCACGCGGTCGGTGAGCGGCTCGATGACGTCCTCGCCGTTCTTGAGCGCCTTCACGGTGAGGCCGCGCACGGTGCCGCAGTCCTCCTCGTTGATGATGACGTCCTGCGCGACGTCGACCAGACGACGCGTCAGGTAGCCGGCGTCGGCCGTCTTGAGCGCGGTGTCGGCGAGACCCTTGCGCGCGCCGTGCGTCGAGATGAAGTACTCGAGCACGGTCAGGCCTTCCTTGAAGTTGTGGACGATCGGCGACTCGATGATCTCGCCGATACCGCCCGTCAGCTTCTTCTGGGGCTTGGCCATGAGGCCGCGCATACCCGCCAGCTGGCGGATCTGCTCGCGGTTACCACGGGCGCCGGAGTCGGCCATCATGAAGATCGGGTTGAAGCCGCTGCGATCGCCCTTGAGACCGTCGAAGGTGACCTTCTCGACCTCGGTGGTCGCGTGGGTCCACTCGTCGATGACCTTGTTGTAGCGCTCGGCATCGGTGATCGCGCCGTTCTTGTAGGCCTCGGTGATCGCATCGACCTTCTCGCGCGCGCCCCGGATGATCTCGTGCTTCTCCGTGGGGATGCGGACGTCGTCGATGCCCACCGTGAACGCGCCCTGCGTCACGTACTTGAAGCCGATGTCCTTGAGCGAATCGAGCAGATCCGCCGTGAGCTCGCTGCCGAGCTTGGCGTAGCAGAACCCGATCAGGGCCTCGAGCTTCTTCTTGTTGAACGTGTAGTTCTGGTAGCCGAGGTCGCGCGGGATGACGTCGTTGAACAGGATGCGACCGGCGGTCGTGACGACCCAACCCGTCGGCTCCGGCTTGTCGAGCGGCAGGCTCGCCGAACGGACCGCGATGCGGCCGTGCAGCGGGATCTCGCGCGCATCGAACGCCGCGCGCACCTCGTCCGGGCTGTAGAACTTGCGCAGACGGCGGGGATCGGTGCCCGCGACGCCCGCAGCCGTGGCCTTGGGATCGAGGCAGTCCTTGCTCTCCGCCGTGACGTAGTGGCAGCCCAGCACGAGGTCCTGGTGCGGCGTCGCGAGCGGACGACCGTTCGCGGGCGACAGGATGTTCTGCGTGCTCAGCATGAGCAGGCTGGTCTCGATCTGCGCCTCGAACGAGAGCGGCACGTGCACGGCCATCTGGTCGCCGTCGAAGTCGGCGTTGAACGCCTGGCAGACCATGGGATGGATGCGGATGGCCTTGCCCTCGACGAGCACGGGCTCGAAGCCCTGGATGCCCAGACGGTGCAGCGTGGGCGCACGGTTGAGGAGCACCGGGTGGTTCTCGATGATCTCGCCCAGGATGTCCCACACCTCGGGCTTCTCACGCTCCACCAGACGCTTGGCGCTCTTGACCGTCTGCACGTAACCACGGTCCTCGAGCTTGCGGATGATGAAGGGCTTGAACAGCTCGAGCGCCATGTTCTTGGGCAGACCGCACTGGTTCAGCTTGAGCTCGGGGCCGACGACGATGACCGAACGGCCCGAGTAGTCCACGCGCTTGCCGAGCAGGTTCTGACGGAACCGGCCCTGCTTGCCCTTGAGCATGTCCGAGAGCGACTTGAGCGGACGGTTGCCCTGACCGCGCACGGCGCGGCTGCGGCGGCCGTTGTCGAACAGCGCGTCGACGGCCTCCTGCAGCATGCGCTTCTCGTTGCGGAGGATGACCTCGGGCGCCTTGATGTCCATGAGCTTCTTCAACCGGTTGTTGCGGTTGATGACGCGGCGGTAGAGGTCGTTCAGATCCGACGTCGCGAAGCGGCCACCCTCGAGCGGCACGAGCGGACGCAGATCCGGCGGCAGCACCGGCACGCACTCGAGGATCATCCATTCGGGGCGGTTGCCGCTGTTGCGGAACGCCTCGACGATGCGCAGGCGCTTGAGCAGCTCCTTCTTGCGCATCGTGCTGGTCTCGATGCGCGACAGCTCGCGCAGCTCGATCGACATCTCGTCGAGGCTGAGCTCGGAGAGCAGGTCACGGATCGCCTCGGCGCCCATCTTGGCCTTCAGGGCGGACTCCGGCTGATCCTCCATGACCTCGGAGTACTGCTCCTCGCTGATGATCTCGCGCTTCTTGAAGCCGGTGTTGCCCGGCTCGATCACCACGTACGACTCGTAGTACAGGATGCGCTCGAGGTCGCGGATGCTCATGTCGAGCAGGTGACCGATGCGCGAGGGCACACCCTTGAAGAACCAGATGTGCGACACGGGCACGGCCAGCTCGATGTGGCCCAGGCGCTCACGACGCACCTTGGCCTGCGTGACCTCGACACCGCAGCGATCGCACACCACGCCGCGATAGCGGATGCGCTTGAACTTGCCGCAGTTGCACTCCCAGTCCTTCACCGGCCCGAAGATCTTCTCGCAGAACAAGCCGTCCTTCTCGGGCTTGAACGAGCGGTAGTTGATCGTCTCGGGCTTGGTCACCTCGCCACGCGACCAGCTGCGGATCACGTCGGGCGAAGCGAGCCGGATGCGGATCTGATTGAAATTCAGCTTGCGGCGCTGATCACGGTCGTCGAAACGGCCGAACCCCTTGGGGGTGTTCAGCGTCGCCTGCAGATCGGTGTCCTGGATCATTTCAGCACTCCCTTGGGCCTGGCCCACTGCACCTCATCCGGGTGGAGCGAGCGGTCACGGCCGACGCCACGGGAACTCGTCGTCTCTTACGTCGTTTCCTGGAACTCGACTTCGAGACAGAGACTCTGGAGCTCCTTGACGAGCACGTTGAAGGACTCCGGCGTACCGGGCTCGGGCGGATTCTCGCCCTTGACGATCGCCTCGTAGATGCGCGACCGGCCCGCCACGTCGTCGGACTTCACCGTGAGGAGTTCCTGCAGCGTGTAAGCCGCTCCGTACGCTTCGAGCGCCCACACTTCCATCTCACCGAAGCGCTGCCCGCCGAACTGCGCCTTGCCGCCCAGCGGCTGCTGGGTGACGAGCGAGTACGGACCCGTCGAACGCGCGTGGATCTTGTCGTCGACGAGGTGGCTCAGCTTCAGCATGTAGAGGTAACCGACGGTCACACGCTGATCGAACGGGTCACCCGTGCGACCATCGTGCAGATCGACCTTGCCGTCCTCGGCCAGACCGGCCGCGGCCAACTCGGCCTTGATCTCGGCCACCGAGGCGCCCGCGAAGACCGGCGTCGCGCAGTTGTAACCCTGCTTGTGCGCCGCCCAGCCCAGGTGCACCTCGAGGATCTGACCGATGTTCATGCGCGACGGCACGCCCAGCGGGTTGAGGACGATCTCCACCACCTCGCCGTCCGGCAGGTAGGGCAGGTCCTCTTCCGGCACGATGCGCGCGACGACGCCCTTGTTGCCGTGGCGACCGGCCATCTTGTCGCCGACCGACAGCTTGCGCCGCTTCGCGATGTACACCTTCACGAGCTTGACCACGCCCGGCGGGAGTTCGTCCCCGCGCGTGACCTTCTCGATCTCCTTCTCGAGCTCCTTCTCGCAGCGGCTGAACGCGTTCTGGGCGTTGTCCATCGCCTTCCAGAAGCGCTCGTTCACCTTGTCGTCCTCGGTGACCGGCGTACCCCACGCCAGGTCCTCGAGGTCGATCTCCGCGAGGAAGTCGGCCGCGTACTTGCGACCCTTGCGCGCGAGGGCCTCACCGGTGGACGCGCTCTTGAGCACGTTCACCAGCTGCTCGTCGAGGATCTGGGTCGCGTTCGACAGTCGCACTTCGGCGATGCGCTCGCGCTCCTTCCTCGACTCCTTGCGCAGCTTCTCGATCTTCTTCTTCTCCTGCGTCTTGGTGCTCTCGTCCTTCTCGCGACGCGAGAACACCTTGATGTCGATGACGATGCCGTCCATGCCCGGCGGGGCCTTGAGCGACGCGTCACGCACGTCACCGGCCTTGTCGCCGAAGATGGCCTTGAGCAGACGCTCCTCGGGCGACAGCTCCTGCTCGCCCTTCGGGGTCACCTTGCCCACGAGGATGTCGCCCTGACGGACGCGGGCGCCGATGCGGACCACGCCCTCCTCGTCGAGGTTCTTGACCGCTTCCTCGGACACGTTGGGGATCTCGCGCGTGATCTCCTCGACGCCGCGCTTCGTGTCACGCACCTGCAGTTCGTACTCCTCGATGTGCACCGAGGTGAAGACGTCGTTCTTGATGAGCTTCTCGCTCACCAGGATGGCGTCCTCGTAGTTGTAGCCGCCCCACGGCAGGAACGCCGCGAGCACGTTGCGGCCGAGCGCCAGCTCACCCTTGTCGGTGGCCGGGCCGTCCGCGATGACCTGGCCCTTCTTGACCTTGGTGCCCTCGGCGATGATCGGACGCTGGTTGAGGCACGTGTCCTGGTTCGACCGACGGAACTTGGTCAGGCGGTACAGGTCGAGGTTCGGACGCTCGGAGTAATCGAACTCCGGCTCGTTCTCGTCGCGCTCGTAGCGGATCGCGATCATCTCACCCGAGACGAACTCGACCACGCCCGGACGGCGCGCCAGCACGACGGCACCCGAGTCCTCGGCGACCTTGTCCTCGAGGCCGGTGCCCACGAGCGGGGCCTCGGTCACGAGCAACGGCACGGCCTGACGCTGCATGTTGGAACCCATCAGCGCGCGGTTGGCGTCGTCGTGCTCGAGGAACGGGATGAGGGCCGCGGCGGGCGACACCAGCTGGATCGGCGCCACGTCCATGTAATCGATGTTCGTGCGATCCACGACCGGGTACTCACCCTGCGAACGCACGGTGAGGTTGCCGGCCGGCAGCTCGCCGGTCTTCTTGTCGAACGTCGTGTTCGCCGGGGCGATGCGCGCACGGTCCTCGACGTCGGCCGCCAGATACTCGGGGCGACGGCTGTCGACCTTGCCGTCCTTCACACGGAAGTACGGGGTCTCGAGGAAGCCGAACTCGTTCACCTTGGCGTACGTGGACAGCGACGAGATCAGACCGATGTTCGGACCTTCCGGCGTCTCGATCGGGCACACGCGGCCGTAGTGCGTGTAATGCACGTCACGCACCTCGAAGCCGGCGCGGTCACGCGTCAGACCACCGGGTCCGAGCGCCGAGAGACGGCGCTTGTTGGTGAGCTCGGCGAGCGGATTCGTCTGGTCCATGAACTGCGACAGCTGGCTGGACCCGAAGAAGCTCTGGATCACGGCCGAGATGGTGCGCGAGTTCACGAGGTCCGTCGGGGTGATCTGCTCCTGGTCCTGCAGCGACATGCGCTCGCGGATGATGCGGGCCATGCGCGCGAGACCGATGTTGAACTGGTTCGCGAGCAGCTCGCCCACCGACCGCACGCGGCGGTTGCCGAGGTGGTCGATGTCGTCCGTGCGCGCCGGATCCTCACCGCCCTGCTCGTTGACCATCGCACCACCGGTGCGCAGCAGGAGCAGGTACTTGATGATGACGATGAAGTCCTCGCGGCACAGCGTCGTGTGATTGAGATCCGGCACGCCCAGCATGGCGCCCTTGCGCACGTCGCGGCCCGGGAGCAGCAGGTCGTGCGGGAGCTTCTGGTTGAGCTTGTACCGGCCGACGCGCGCGAGGTCGTAGCGCTTCGGGTTGAAGAACAGCTTGTTGAGGATCTCGCGCGCGGAGTCGGCGCGGGGCGGCTCGCCCGGACGGAGCAGGTTGTAGATGCGGTGGAGCGCCTCCTCCTGCGACTTCGTCTGATCCTTGCGCAGCGTGTTGCGGACGAGGTCGGCGTCGTCCTGATGCGGGATCAGGAACACCTCGAGCGTCTCGAGGCCCGACTTCTTGAGCATCTCGACCTTCTCGGCCGTGATCTCCTCGTTGGCCTCGAGCAGGATCTCGCCCGTGCTCTCGTCCATGAGGTCCTCGGCGCACACGCGGCCGAGGGCGGTCTCCGCCTTCTTGCCGGCGACCTCGAGCTTCTCCTTGTCGTAGAAGAGCTCCAGGATCTCGCGATCCGAGACGAAGCCGAGGGCACGCAGCAGCACCGTGACCGGCAGCTTGCGCTTGCGGTCGATGTGCACGTGCATGATGTCGTTCACGTCGAGCGAGAACTCCACCCACGAGCCGCGGTACGGGATGATGCGGGCGTTGTAGAGCTGCTTGCCGTTGGGGTGCGTCATCTCGTCGAAGAACACGCCCGGCGAACGGTGGAGCTGCGACACGATGACGCGCTCCGCACCGTTGATGATGAACGTGCCGTTGTCCGTGATGAGCGGCAGCTCGCCCAGATAGACTTCCTGCTCGATGACGTCCTTGTCGCGCTTCACGCCATCGACTTCCTCGCGGGAGTTGAGGCGGAGTCGCGCCTTGAGCGGCGCGGAGTAGCTGAGGTCGCGCTCGACGCACTCGTCCATGGAGTACTTGGGCTCACCGATCTCGTACGCCACGAATTCGAGCGAGTACAGCTCGCGGGCGTCGGAGATGGGGAACACGCCGGTGAAGACCTCCTGGAGGCCCTCGTTACGGCGGCGCATGGGATCGTTTTCCATCTGCAGGAAGTCACGGAAGCTCTTGAGCTGGACCTCGAGCAGGTTCGGGATCTTGAGATCCCACTGCGCGTCGATCTTCGAGAAGCTCTTGCGATCCCTGCGGCGTGCATTCTTCAAGGCCGTACCGCCTTTCGTGCGAAACGCGATTCGACACCGCGACCCCGGGCCCTGGATGGGCCCGGGTTCGCGGCGGAAACAGGACTTCAGACGACGTCGTGGATCACTTCACCTCGACGGTCGCGCCCTGCTCCTCGAGGGCAGCCTTCATCTTGGCCGCATCCTCCTTGCTCACGCCTTCCTTCAGGGTCTTCGGCGCGCCGTCGACCAGGTCCTTCGCCTCCTTGAGGCCCAGACCGGTCAGCTCACGCACGACCTTGATGACGTTGATCTTCTTGTCGCCGGACGCCGCGAGGACGACGTTGAACTCCGTCTTCTCCTCGGCCGCCGCCGCACCACCCGCCGCACCGCCGCCCATCGGCATCGCCATCATCGGGGCCGCCGCGGTGACACCGAACTTGTCCTCGAACTTCGTCTTGAGCTCCGACAGCTCGAGCACCGTCATGTTGCCGATGAGGTCGAGGACCTGGTCGATCGAGTTCGACATGGGATGAATCTCCTTCTTTCACGTGAATGCCGTTGCCGGCAGGGAAAAAATCAGTGGCCGGACGCACGTCCGGTTGATGGTCGGATCAGGACTGCTTGGACTTCTCGCGTCCGAGCGCGTCGGCCATGTTCGCCGGCGTGGCGAGCAGGGCGTTGACGGCACCCAGGAACGTGGTCATCGGAGCGACGAAGGTGCCGAGGAGCTGCGACAGCAGGACCTCTCGGCTCGGCAGCTGAGCCAGCTGCGCGATCGCCTTGTCGTTGTACAGACGGCCATCGACGACGGCGGCCTTCACACGAGGCTTCTCGTGCTCCTTCGCGAAGTCCGACAGGATCTTCGCGGGCGCCATCTCGTTGTCCGGGCTGAACACGAGGCCGGTCGGCCCGACGAGATGATCGTCGAGTTCCGTGATGCCTCGCTCGTTGAACGCCCGCTTGAGGAGCGTGTTCTTGATGACCCTGAACTGGACGCCCTGCTCGCGGCACTTCTTGCGGAGGAGCGACAGGCTCTCCACCGTCATGCCGGAGAAGTCGGCCAGATACAGCCCGCGCACCTCGGCGATGCGCTGCTGCGTGTCCTGGAGGATCGCTTCTTTCTGAGGAGTCGGCATCGTGCCTCCTAGGCCATTTCGGCCGTGACGGCCGAGGGGTCGAGGGTGATGCCGGGGCCCATCGTGGAGCTGATCGTCATGCTCTTCACGTAGGTACCCTTGGCTCCCGAGGGCTTCGCGCGCATCAGCTCGCGCAGGAAGGCCTTGGCGTTGTCGAGCAGCTTGTCCTCGCTGAACGACGCCTTGCCGACCGGCGCATGCACGTTGGCACCCTTGTCCACGCGGAACTCGATCTTGCCGGCCTTGAGCTCGTTCACGGCCTTCGTGACGTCGAAGGTGACCGTGCCGCTCTTGGGATTCGGCATGAGGCCGCGGGGCCCGAGCACGCGCCCGAGCTTGCCGACCTCACCCATCATGTCCGGCGTCGCGACGATGGCGTCGATGTCGAGCCACCCTTCCTGCATCTTCTTGACGTACTCGTCGGATCCGGCGAATTCGGCGCCCGCAGCGAGCGCCTCCTTGGCCTTCTCGCCCTTGGCCAGCACCAGCACGCGCAGGGTCTTGCCCGTGCCATGGGGCAGCACGACCGTGCCGCGCACCAGCTGGTCCGAGTGACGAGGATCGACGCCCAGGTGCGACGAGATCACGATGGTCTCGTCGAACTTCGCACGCGCCGTCTGCTTCACGAGCTTCACGGCATCGGCGAGATCCTTCACCGTGCCCGCGTTGCTCGCGAGGTCGAACGCCGCGCGGTAGCGCTTCCCGTGCTTCGGCATGCATCCTCCCGTGGTCCCGACGTGGCGGCTCGCGCCGCCACTCCCACGTGTTCGGAGTGGACGATGAGTGCACTCAGCGCATCCGGACGTCTCCGTCCCGATACCGGCGCGCCGCACTCCTGGCGCGCCACGACTTCACAAGATCAGTTGTTCGCGTCCTCGGCCGCTTCGAGCTCGGCCGCGGTGGCGTAACCCTGGGCCACGACCCAATTCAGCGTGTCGTCGAGGTCCTGGAACTTGGCATCGGGCAGATCGGCGATCAGATCGCGGACGATCTGGTAGACCTCGCTCGCGCTCTTGCCCGTCAGCTTCTGGTCCGCAGACTCCTTGTCCATCCGGATCATTCCGGTTCCTTCCCTCCAGACCGACGGTCCCCCGAGGGGCCCGTGTCACGGGCGGCGGCGCGACAGTCGCTCCGCTCACCCTGCCGAGCGGACCGGTCTGGCGTCCGCACGGCGTTCATCACGAACTTCAGTCGGCGATCTCGATGCCCATGCTGCGGGCGGTGCCCATGACCATGCGCTCGGCGGCCTCGACGGTGGCCGAGTTGAGGTCGGGGGCCTTGAGCTCCGCGATCTCACGCACCTGCTTCTTCGTGACCTTGCCGACCTTGGTGCGGTTCGGCACGCCCGAGGCGCGCTCGATGCCCGCGGCCTTCTTGAGCAGGATCGCGGCCGGCGGCGTCTTGGTGACGAAGGTGAACGAACGGTCGCTGTAGACCGTGATGATCACCGGGATCACCAGACCCGACTGGCCCTGGGTGCGCGCGTTGAACTGCTTGCAGAACTCCATGATGTTGATGCCGTGCTGACCGAGGGCCGGGCCCACGGGCGGCGCCGGAGTCGCAGCGCCGGCATTGCACTGAAGCTTCACGTATGCGGTGATCGCCTTCGCCATCGGAGAGTCTCCTGAACCTTAGACCGGAATGACCTGGAGGAAATCCAGTTCCACCGGGGTGGCGCGACCGAAGATGCTGACCATCACCTTCACCTTGCCGCGCTCGTTGTTGACTTCGTCGACCACACCCGTGAAAGCATTGAACGGGCCGTCCGTGATTCGCACCTGATCGCCGACCTTGAACTTCGCCACATGCACGGTCGCCGGACCCGTCGGGCCATCCTTCTCCCCACGAAGACGCTTGACCTCGGCGTCCTTGAGCGGCGCGTCACTGACGAACGCGGTGACGCCCGGGACGTTCTGCACGAGGTGGCGCGACTCGTTGGTCATCGCCATCTCGATGAAGACGTAGGACGGGAACATCTTGCGCTTCGTCGTCTTCTTGACGCCGTCCTTGATCTCGGTGATCGACTCGATCGGCACGAGGATCTCGCCGAAGGCGTCCTCGAGCGCCGCGACGTGCATCGCGCGCTCGATGTTCGCCTTCACCTTGTTCTCGTGACCCGAGTACGTATGGATCGTGTACCACTTCTTGTCGCTCATGCCTGCTTCCGAAGCCGTCACGGCCGAGCCGATCGGGCGAAGGGGTGCGGACGTCTCCGTCACTTGAAGAGCGTCCCGACGGCCACGTTGAGACCCTGATCCACGACGAAGACGAACGCGGCGACCAGCAGGGTCATGATGATGACCACCGTGGTCGAATCACGCAGCTCGTCGCGGGTCGGCCAGCTCACCTTGCCGGCCTCGACGCGGACGTCCTTCAGGAACTCGCGGAACTGGGACATCGCGGAC
>CAZZLY010000068.1:0-15752 GCA_964655175.1 uncultured bacterium | reverse complement strand
GCCGCGGTGAGCCGACGAGCACCAACGACTGAGCGCGCGCGGCGCGGGCGTGTCGTGCTGGGGCGTGCCGATCCTTTCGGCGCGCGCGCGGTGCGACGAACGCGAACGAGTGATCTCGCGCCTCATGGCGGTTGATGCGCGGCGTTCGCAGCTTCCGTTCGGTCGTGAGGGCGTCGCTTCGGGCGCGATCGCACGCACGTGACCCCTGCGAGCCTCCGAATCGTTCCTCTGGCGCGCGCGGTTCGCCTCCGTGCGTGCGGCGCGGTATCCTGCGCCCCTCATGAGACGACCGGACGACAGCAGACGAGGCCCTTCGGGGGGCGGCCGCACGGGTGGTGCGCCGCGGGGTGGTGCAGGTGCGGGACGTCCCGCCGACGGGCGACGCCGCATGCCGCCGAGCGCGGGCGCACCGGGTGCGCCGCGTCGTGCACCCGAGCGGCGCATCCCTGCGGAGCGCCTGATCGAGCGCATGGACTGGGCGTCCCTGCGAACGCTGCTCTCGGGTACCGCCGAGGAGCGCGAGGCGACGATCGCACGACTGCGCACGTTCGGCCTCGAACTGCTGCGCTGGAACCAGGGCGTCTCGAATCTGGTGTCCCACGACGACGAGCTTCGGCTCGTGGATCGGCACATCACCGACTCGCTGGCCGGGCTTGAAGTCCTCAAGTCATTGGGATGCAAGCAACTGGTGGATTTTGGGACGGGTGGTGGATTCCCCGCTCTGCCGCTCGCGATCGCGGGTGTGGGCGAGGCGTGGACGCTCGTCGAGTCGCGCCGGAACAAGACGCTCTTCCTGCGTCGCGCACTCCAGGAGCTGGGGCTCACACACGTGGACGTGGTGACCGGGCGGCTCGAGATGCTGATCGCCGAGGATGCCGAGCCGTTCCGCTGTGATGGCTTCACCTCGCGCGCGACCATGAAGGCGGCGCCGACGCTGCTGTTGGCGGCGCAGATCGTGGCTCCCGGCGGGCACGCCGTTCTTTGGAAGGGCAGCGGTGCGGGCGAGGAATTGGCGGCGGATTCGGCCTGGCGTGAGTTCTGGGACGAGTCCTCGGTGCATCCGATCGGCACCAGCCCGAATGCAATCCATGTATTCCGAAGGAAGTAAGTAATTTAGAGGTTTTTGAGTGGGTTGTTCCACGTGGAACATCGCACTTGTTGTGACGCCCACCACTTGCTAGGTTGCGGGTGACGACTCAGGCGCTGGCCTCATCCCTCCTGCCAGCCCTCCACCCCGACGATCACGGCCGGCGCACGCACGCTGAGCCCCCAAGGAGCGACTCCCCCTGCGGAGTCGAACGAGTCCAGGAATGGGACGCATCATTTCGATCGCCAGCCAGAAGGGCGGCGTCGGCAAGACCACCACGGCCATCAATCTCGGTGCCTGCCTCGCTCAAGAGAGTCGCCGCGTTCTGCTGGTGGACATGGACCCGCAGGGCAACATGTCGAGCGGTGTCGGCGTGACCGGTGACGACCAGCGGAACACGAGCTACGAGGTGCTGCTCGGTGAGGTCGGCGCACGCGAGGCCATCCTCCCGACCGCCCTTGCCTCGATGGACCTCATGCCCACGGGGCAGCGCCTCTCGGGCGCCGAGGTCGAGCTGGTCGGGGTCTCGGAGCGCGAGTCGCGGCTCAAGTCGGCGCTCGCCTCCGTGCGTGACGAGTACGACTTCATCCTTGTGGACAGCCCGCCGTCACTGGGCCTGCTCACCGTGAATTCTCTCAATGCCTCGGATTCGGTGATCATCCCGCTCCAGTGCGAGTACCTGGCGCTCGAGGGTCTGACCCAGATCATGAAGGCCATCACCCTCATCCAGAATCATCTGAATCCGTCGCTCAGGATCGAGGGAGTGCTGCTCACGATGTACGACGCCCGCGTCACGCTCTCCAAGAGCGTCGCCGAGGACGCCCGTAAGTTGTTCGCCAACAGGGTCTACAAGACCATGATTCCGCGCAACGTGCGCCTCAGCGAGGCGCCGTCGCATGGCAAGCCCATCGTCCTCTACGACCCGCACTGCGTCGGCGCCGAGAGCTACCGGGAGCTTGCAAGGGAGGTGCTCGAACATGTCTAGGAAAGTACTCGGCCGGGGCCTCGAGTCCCTGATCCCGGGTGCGGCCGCTGCGGTCGCGCCGCCGCCCCCCGTGCAGGTTCAGACCCAGGGTGGCAAGCCGCTCGAGCTGGAGATCGAGAAGATCGGTCCCAATCCCTTCCAGCCCCGCACGCGTTTCGACGAGTCCTCGCTGCAGGAGCTGGCGGACTCGATCCGGGCCACCGGTGTCATCCAGCCGCTCTTGGTTCGCAAGATCGGCCCCGGCGACTACCAGCTGGTGGCCGGTGAGCGTCGTCTGCGCGCCTCCCACCTGGCCGGGCTCGCCAAGGTGCCGGTCCTGGTGCAGGACTATGACGACCGCGCCATGATGGAGCTGGCGCTCGTCGAGAACATCCAGCGCGAGGACCTTAACCCGATCGACGAGGCCAAGGCCTACCAGTCTCTCATCGAGACCATCGGGCTGACCCACGAGCAGCTCTCCGAGCGTGTGGGTAAGAACCGCACCACCATTACCAACTCTCTGCGGCTCTTGGGCTTGCCTGTTGAAGTGATGGACATGGTTTCACGTGGAACGTTGACCGGCGGCCATGCCCGCGCCCTGTTGTCGCTCGAGAGCAAGGGCGATCAGCTCGCGGCCGCGCGCTACGTCTCATCCAAGGGCTTCTCGGTCCGGCGCACCGAAGCATTCGTCAAGCGCAAGCAGCGGACCGCGACCTCGCGGCCCAAGCCCAACAAGCTCGAGGGGCTCGGCGAGTGGGAGCTCAAGCTGCAGCAGCACTTCGCCACGCAGGTGCGGATCGCGCCCGGCGGCAAGGGTGGCAAGGTCGAGTTCGAGTTCTACAGCCAGGAAGACCTCGAGCGGCTGCTCGAGGCCTGGGGCGTTCTTTGAGCGCGTGATTCGCGCCCAGACCAAGGAGAGTCACATGCTCAAGTTCAGGTCACAGCAGACCAACGATGAGACGCCCGCCCCGAACACCACGATCGGGGTGAACTCCACGCTGCGCGGCACCCTCATGGTCGCCGGCACCCTGCGAATCGATGGTGAGTTCGAGGGCGACATCCTCAACTGCGAGCGCGTCGAAGTGGGCGAGCACGGGATCATGCGCGCCGACATCGAGGTCAAGGACGCGCTCATCCTGGGGCGCGTCTACGGCAACATCCGCGCGCTGGGCCACATCGAGATGAAGGCCGGCGCCAAGGTCGAGGGCGACGTCGCTGCGATGACTGTCGCCATGGAGCCCGGTGTCCATTTCACGGGCCGCTGCACCATGCTCGAGTCCGGGTCCGAATCGATCGAGTATGGCGGCACGTCCGTGCGCGGTCGCTGAGTTTGTCAAAAACGCCCAATCGATTGTTCAGCAATAATATGGCGTCTTTGTCGCTCGATTCCTTTTCGGCCCGGGGTCCACGACCTCGGGCCGAACGACGTTTCGAGCCCCGGATGCTCAACGCTGCGTGCAGAGGTCATTGGTGAGTTCACGTCCGCTCGGTCGGTTCCTCGTGCTGCTGTCCGCCACGTCGTGGGGATTGTCGGCGACGCTCGCTCGCGCGGTCTTCCGCGATGCGAACGTGCCGCCGCTACACGCTGTGGAACTCCGAGTCACGATCGCCTTCGCGGTCCTGCTCGTGTGGACGGCGTTCCGCGACCGCTCGGCCTGGCGCATCGAACGACGCGACGTCGGCTACCTCGCGGCGCTGGGGCTCGTGGGCGTCACCGCGGTGCAGGCGAGCTACTACCACGCGATCGCCACGTTGGGTGTGGGGCGCGCGATCCTGCTGCAGTACCTCGCGCCATCGCTCATCGTGCTGTGGCATCTCGTACGCGGCCAACGACCACCGCGAAGCATCGCCCTCGCGGTGGTGGGCGCTCTCGTCGGCACCGCGCTCATCGTGCGCGGCATGGATGCGCAGTCGAGCACGGCGACGCTGTTCGACTGGGGCGTCGGGTTCGCGTCGGCGATCATCTTCGCGTTCTACATCCTGTACTCCAAGCGCGGGCTCGCCCGGTATCGTCCCGAGACCATCCTGCTCTACACGTTCGGGGTCGCGGCGGTGTTCTGGATGGTCGTCATCCCGCCGGTTCGCATCCTCGCCGCCGGCTATCCGGCGGACGTGTGGTGGCGCTTCGCACTCTTGGGTGTGTTCTCGACGCTCGTCCCGTTCTGGGCGTTCTATGCCGGCCTGCGCCGACTCGATCCCGCCGAAGCCTCGGTGCTCGCCACACTCGAGCCGGTCGTCGGCATCGTGGCGTCGGCGGTGTTCCTGCACGAGTCGCTGGGGTGGCTGCAGTGCCTGGGTGCCGTGCTCGTGATCATTGCCGCGATCATGGCGTCACGCGCCCCGAGCCCCGTGGGTCGAGCCAGCGAACCCACGGCCTGATCGGGAACGTTCGCCCTCGGTGCGACGGCTCGATGCGAAGCGTTCGCCGTCACGCCGCCACGGATCTCATGGCGTGTGCGTGCAGGCACGGTCGACGATCGAGCACGCAACGTCCACATGCCAAACGTGTCACGACGATGCAGCGAACACCGACCACGCGCTCGTGAGCCGGCATCGAGATGCAAGAAACCCGCACGCGGAGGCTCCTCGCGGGCGGGTCTTGTGCAGGCAAGCTTCCTGACGGCCACGGCATCGGGATGGTGGGCGCGAAGCGTGCGCCGTGGCCGCCAGGTGATCGTCCGTGATCAGCTTGCGGCTGCCCAGGCGTCCTGCTCGGGCAGATCGTGCTCGAACATGCGGCGATGCGTGTTCTTGAGGCGATCGCGCGTGGGCTCGAGACGCGACGGGCTCATCGTCTCGACGGCGTAGCGCTCGTCCCAGACCAGATTGCCGCGCAGCCAAACGCGCAGTTCGGGGAACTGCTGCAGCAGCGTCATCGTGGTGCGACCCTTGAGCTCGCGCACGACGCTCGCGACGCTCTGCTCCGGCTTGAGGCCGACCAGCACGTGCACGTGATCCGCACCCGAGACCACCTCGACGAGATCGTAGCCACGATCGGCGCACGCCGAACGGATGAGCTCGTGCATCGCTTCGAGGTGACGCTCCTTGAGCACCGGCCGACGACCACGCGTGCTCCACGTGATGAGGTAGTGGAGCTGGCTGCGATAGACGGGTTCCCAGCGCTGCATCAACGACTGATGGACGGGGGCCGAGAGATCGAGTTCCACGGTGTGACCTCCTGTGACGGGAGCGCGTTGAACGGATGTGCAGTAGAGGGGCAAAAGAAAACGGGAGCGCGAACGCTCCCGTCTGGAGGATCTAGTTGCGACCGACGTTGCGCACGACACCGCGCACGGTGCCGAGGATGCGGAAGTCCATGTCCGGCGTGACGACGATCGGCGAATAGTTCACGTTGGCCGCGACGAGTTCGACGCGATCCTTGTGCGGCTCGTAGTACTTCACGGTCGCCTCTTCCTCGAGGCAGGCGACGACGATCTCGCCGGCGCGCGCCGTGTCCTGCTTCTTCACGATGACGAAGTCGCCCTGGAGGATGCCCGCGTCGATCATGCTGTCGCCGCGCACCTGGAGGGCGAACAGATTCTCGGTCTCGCCGAACATGTCGGTGAGCTCGAGCGAGCCGCTGTAGTTCTCCTCGGCGGTGATCGGCTGACCGGCGGCGACCCGTCCGAGCACCGGGATGCCCGCAGGGGCCTCCGTCTCGGTGGTCGCGCCGACGATGCCGCGCGAGATGCCACCGGTGCGGCGGATGTAGCCCGCCTTCTCGAGCATGTTCAGGTAGTAGCGCACGCCGTTCGTGGACGAGATCTCGAACTGCCGACCGATCTCGCGGATGGTCGGAGCCGAGCCGTGTTCGCGGCGGTAGCTCTGGATGAAGGCGTGAATCTCTCGGGCGCGTTCGTTGAGCATCGTGAGATCCTTCTCGGTTCGGTCCGCACATGCGGACCCGGCACACGGGCACCATACTGCACAGGCGTGCACCATGTCAACAATAGTAATGAGGGGGCCGAGACCGGGGGGCGGCCCCCGTGTGCCCGGGACCCTCGGGCGCGATGGGCCGTCCGGGAGCGGCGTCGACCCCGGTGGCCCGGAGCTTTCCCCGCTCGGAACCGGATTCGGCCTGCGGCAGCCCAAGAGCAAGCCATGGGCTTCGTGTCGCGGTTTGAGCCAGGCGGCCCGCACGGTCATGGCGTTCCCAACGGACCTCGCCCCGGATCGGTGACCGCCACGTCCCCACCAGCGGCTCGCCTCTCGTTCCAACGCCGCCCACGGCCCCCCGGCGTGCGGGTCCCGTGCGTCGGCAGCCGCACGTCGCCGTCGGACGTTCGACACGCGAATGCGACGATGCCGACCGTAACCCCTTGTCAGCGCGTCGAAAGCCACCCTGTCCGCGATTGGCCCCGCGATTGCAGTAGCGAGTCCTCGGAACCGCGAGGTTCCAACCGCCGAATGGCACCGGTCCGGGTTCGAGATCCGGAGGTCGCAATCGGGGGCCGACCCGAGGGGAGGATCCCGGGCCGGGCCGCTCGGCGGGAATCCGCCGCACGCATCCGAGGGGGGCGCGCGCGAAGGATTCGACCCGACATCGGAACTTCGGGTCCGTCGTGGACGTGACGGACCCCGCAGGCTCCGTGGGAACAGGATTCGGTCACGGGCGGCAAAGGGGGAGCGTTCATCGGGGGCCGTTCGCCCGATGCGCCGCGCGACGCGATCCCCCGTCCCACGGAAACGCGAAGGGCGACTCCGCAAGGAGCCGCCCTTCGTCGTCTTCTCGCGCCCGTGGGGACGCCGGGGTCAGCGCTGCAGCGAGAGGCCCGCCGCGAACGAGCGCGGCAGTCCCGGCTCGAAGTACGCACCGCCGGTACCGTTGATGAACACGCTCGACACGTGCGCCTTATCGAGCAGGTTGCGGCCCGAGACGTAGGCGCGCACCCCCGCGACCGTGTAGTCGAGCGACGCGTTGAGCAACGCGTAGCCGGGCGCCGACGCCGTGTTCGCGTCGTCCGCGAACAGCTTGCTCACGCTCTCGCCGTTGAGCGAGAGCGACAGGCCCTGCGCCACGCGGAGTCGAGCCGTCCCCGTGAACACCGCGCTCGGCAGGCCCGGCAGGGTGTTGCCACCGAAGTCGTTGTTCACCGCGCCGATCGTGTTCTTGTAGTCGACGTACTCGTTCTTCGACACGTTGCCCGTGGCCTTGAACGAGACGCGTGCGTTCGGCGTCCAGTCGAGCGACGCCTCGACGCCGGTGCGACGCGACTTGCCGGCGGTGAAGAAGTACGCGCCGTTGTCGAACGGCACGATCTCGTTGTTCGTCTGGATGAGGTACAGACCCGAGTCGTAGCGCCACGTGCCCAGGCCGTTGCGCAGCGTGCCGCGCGCGCCGATCTCGTACGTGGTCGAGTGCATCGCCTCGAGGAACGGGTTGAGCATGGTCGGCGCGACCGTCGGCGGCGGATCGATCTCGTTGAACGCCGGCGCCTCGACACCGCCGCCCAGCGCCGCGAACAGCGTGTGGTCGCCGTTGAGCAGGCTCACCGACACCTTGGGCGTCACGCGCGTGAAGTGCTTCGTCGCATCGGTCGCGGGCGCGAGATAGTCCTGCGCCACGTACCACATGTTGTCGTAGCGCACCGCGGCCTGCAGCGCCCAGCGGTCCCGGAACGTGAACGACTGCTGCACGAATCCGCCGGCGCTGTTCGCGCCCTCGCGCTTGTCGGCGACCTGCGTCGTACCACGGCCGCCGCTCGGCGTGAGCGACCAGAACTGGATGCTGCCGTCGAGCCACGCTTCGTCCACGCCCGCGGTCGTGCGACCCACGAGGCCGTCACCGTACGTGCGATCGAGGTTCCACACCGCGTTGCCGCCGATGTGATAGCGCACGAAGTCGCGGAAGCGGTTGCGCTCGGAACGCTGCAGCACCTTGGGCTCGGCCCATGCGCTCACCGACAGGTTCTGCGATTCCGACAGCGAGTGCTCGAGCGTGGCGGCCATGCGGCCGGCGCGATGGAAGCGACGATCGTCACGCGTCACGAACGTCGGGTTGGCCTGCGACGGATCCGCGTCGAGCTGCGCCTGCGTGAGCGCGCCGGGGAAACGGATGAGCGTACTGCCGTAATCCGCGAGCAGCAGCAGGCGATCCGAGGAGCCCTCGCCGAGCGGCACCGCGAGGCGCGCGTGGACCTGCGTCGCCGAGCTGTTGCTGTGCGTGCGCCAACCCTCGTACGTCGTGTTCGACACCGACAGCGTGCCGCGACCGCGACCCGCGGTGAAGCCGCTCGAGAGCTGCTCGCGATGCAGCCCGAACGAGCCCGCGCGTTCCTCGAGGCGCACGAACGGCCGGTCGAACGACAGGTCGGTGCGCAGGTCCACGACGCCACCCGACGCGTTGCCGTAGAGCGCGGACACGTTGCTGCGCGAGACCTCGACGCGATCCGCCGCGCCGACGTCGATGAGGTCCAGGTTCGTGCGACCGTCCGGCTCCGAGACGGGGATGCCGTCGGTGAGCACGCGGATGCCGCGCATGTTGCCCGTGTTCGAGCGCTCGCCGTTGCCGCGCGCGCCGTAGCCGCGGATGGTCAGACGCACGTCCTGGGCGCCGGCGCGGCTCTGCACGAGCACGCCGGGGATGCCGTTCAACAGTTCATCGAGGCCGACACCGCGGCCGTTGGCGTAGCTCGCACGGTCCACGACCGTCACCGCGGCCGGCGTGCGGAGCAGGGACTCGCTCACGCGCGAGCCGGTCACGACGATGCCGCGCACGGGCACGACGAGTGTGTCGGCGCCGGCGCTGGCGAGCAGCAGGGACAGCAACAGGGGCTGGATCATCTTCACTCCCGGAAGAGGGGACACAACACGACGGAGGCGCGCACGGTGGGTGCGCGAATGGAACGACGGTCGGTGTCGGGAGTGCGATCAGTTCCGCAGCGGGGTTCGGCGGGGCGCGGTGAAGGCGCGGGGTTCGGCGGGTGCGGCCGTCGGTTCGGCCGTGCTCGGCGATTCGACTTCGACGCGCGCGGGTTCCCCGGTGTGCGTCGGCGAGGGGTCGTGCGTGAACACGGTGACGTTCGTGAGCGACGACCACACGGCCGTCTCGCGCACGGCGTCGCACGGCGCGCCGTGCGATTCCAGCGACCACCACGCGTCGTTCGTGCTCGAGGGTCCGAGGCGCATCTCGCTTGCGACCCGCAGGGCGAGTTCCGCGACGACCGCTTCGTCGTGGCGACCACCGACGCGCAGGCGGACGCGCCCTGCACCCGAGAGGCCACCGGGCACGGTCCACACGAAGCGGCCGTCGCGCGGTTCCAGACCCGGCGAGATGCGGATCCAGCGGCCGCCGTCGAGCGACAGTTCGAGCTCGACCTCGTGCGCATCGGCCGAGAGGCCCTGCCATTCGAACGTGACCGCTTCGCCCGCCAGCGCGTGGTCGTGCGACGCGGTGAACGCGCTCGCGGCCCGCGCGGACGGGGCCAACACCGCGAGGACGAGCAGCGTCACGAGGACGATCACAGAGCGGAGGGGGGCGCGCATGGACCGTCAAGGTGACCACACTTCTCGCGCGCGGGGCAAGACCCGGCTGCGGCGTCGAGGCCTCATCCCTGCAGGCGTCAGGCATGGTGCGATGCCGCTCTCACCGCTCGACGGGCTCCCGCCCGTGGCGGCTGGCCTGAAAAGCGACGCGCCGACTCGCGGGAGCGAATCGGCGTTGAGGTGGGAGTCGCTGTAGACGTCCGGAACCCGGGGGAGTTCCGTGTGTGACGACGTCTTCGATTCAGGAGGGACCCGGAGGTGCTTCTCTCTTTAGTCCGAGGGTTGCCGCCCTCGGCTGCCTGAACAAGAAGTGTCGTCAGGACCGACGCTGATACATGGACGCGACCGGGGCGCGGCGGGTTCAGTGGGGCCGAACTTCGGCGGGTGGTGCCTCGCCCGCGGGCCGCAAAGGTGGCCGCTCGAGGGCCGGTCGGACAGGTTGGTCGTGGGGACGCGCTCTCGATAGACTGTCGGACCGCACCGGCCCCGCCCGGGCGGCCTCTCCCATGACCCCCGCCTCCACCGCCGCACCCGCCGATCGCCTGCGCACGTACGCCTCGTTCGTGCGGTTCGAGCACACCCTGTTCTCGTTGCCGCTCATCCTGGCGGGCGTGTTCTCGGTGACCGGACCCGCGCTCGAGCCGACGCGCTGGCTGCTCATCGCCGTCGCCGCCGTCGGCGCGCGCACCGCAGCGATGACGCTCAATCGCGTCATCGACCGCCACATCGATGCGCGCAATCCGCGCACGCAGGTGCGCGAGTTGCCCGCCGGTCGCATGAAGCTCGCGGAGGCGGTGGCGCTGCTCGTGGTGAGCACGGTGGTGTACCTGGGCGCGTGCGCGGTGCTGGGGCCGTGGTACCTGCGCGTGGCCGTGATCCCGTTCGCGGTGTTCGCGCTCTATCCGTGGCTCAAGCGGTTCACGCCGCTCTGCCACGTGGGTGTGGGCGTGGCGCTGGCGCTCGCGCCGCTCGCGGGCTTCGCGGCGGCGCATCCCGATCTCGCGGGCAGCGGTCCCGCGATCGCGATCGCGGTGTTCGCGCTCGGCTGGGTCACCGGCTTCGACGTCATCTACGCCACGCTCGACGAGGCCAGCGACCGTGCGAACGGCATCCACAGCATGGTCGTGTGGCTCGGGCGCGCCCGCGCACTGCGCGTGTCGTGGTTGCTGCACCTGGTCGCGATGGCCGCATTGGCGGTGGCCGCATGGACGATCGCCACCGCGAACGGCATGCCGAACGTGCCGTGGGCGGTCGCCACGCTCCTCGGCTTCAAGGCCACGGTGGTGCTGCTGTGGCTCGAACAGAAGTGGGCCGAGGACGTGAACCTGGCCTTCTTCAAGACGAACGTGGTGGTGGGCTTCCTCGTGCTCGCCACCGTGCTGGCCGCCCGCATGGCGGCCGGCGGATTCCGCTAGGGCGCGCGGGCGCCGGTCGCCCGCCGCACATCCGCGCCCGGAGGCGCACGACGATGGCTCGATACCTGATCGCGATGACCGGTGCCAGTGGCGCCGCGTACGGCGTGGACTTCGTGAAGCGCTGCCCGGGCGACAAGTACCTGGTGCTCTCGGATTGGGCGCGCCACGTGCTGCACGGCGAGCTCGAGATCAAGCCCAGCGACCTCGAACCGTTCGTGAAGAAGGTGTTCCGCGACGACGATCTGGCCGCACCGTTCGCCAGCGGCAGCAATCGCTACGACGCCATGATCATCCTGCCGTGCAGCGTGAGCACGTTGGCGAAGATCGCCACCGGCATCGCCGACACGCTCATCACGCGCGCCGCCGCGGTCGCGCTCAAGGAGCGCATGCGACTCGTGATCTGCGTGCGTGAGACGCCGCTGTCGGGCATCGCGCTCGAGAACATGCTCAAGCTGTCGCGCGAGGGCGCGGTGATCATGCCCGTCTCGCCGCCGTGGTACCGCAATCCGCGCGATCTGGATCAGTTGGTCGGCGGCTACACCGACAAGGTGCTGCACCTGCTCGGCGAACCCGCCGGCGAGGGCTGGCGCGAGGGCGATCTGGCATGAGCTTCCGCACGTTGGGTGAGTTCGTCGCGTTCTGCGAGGCCAAGGGCGACGTCAAGCGCATCACGCGCGAGGTGGACTGGAAGTACGAGGTCACCGAGATCGGTTGGCGCGAGGCGCGCGAACAGGGGCCGCTGCTCGTGTTCGAGAACGTGCGCGGTGCGCGCTTCCCGCTCGCGGTCAACGTGCTCGCCGCCACGCGCCGCATCGAGTGGGCGCTCGGACGCTCCTCGCGCGCGGTCGGCGCCGAGATCGAGGAGATCTTCCACGCGCTGCCGCCCAAGGCGATCTCGGACCTGTGGGGACTGCGTCGTCACGCCGGTCGCGTGCTCGCGTCGCGGCCGCAGTCGCTCAACGCCGGCCCCGCGCAGGAGTGCTCGCTCGGCGCCGACCTGTCGTCGCTCCCGATCCTCAAGCTGTGGCCCAAGGACGGCGGGCGCTTCGTGACGTTCCCGCTCGTGTTCACCGAGGACCCCGAGACGCACAAGCGCAATCTGGGCCTGTACCGCATCCACGTGTACGACGCCAAGACCACCGGCATGCACTGGCAGATCGGCAAGGGCGGCGGCGTGCACTACCACAAGGCCGAGAAGAAGGGTCAGGGGCTCGAGGTCGCGGTCGCGGTGGGTGCCGATCCCGCGACGCTGTTGTCGGGGGTGGCGCCGCTGCCCGAGGGCATCGACGAGCTCGCGTTCGCGGGGTTCCTGCGCGGCAGGCCGACGCGCATGGCGCGCGCGCGATCGTTGAACATGCGCGTGCCCGCCGACGCCGAGTTCGTCATCGAGGGCGTCGTGCCGCCGGGCGAGCGTCGCACCGAGGGGCCGTTCGGCGATCACTTCGGACACTACTCGCACGCCGCACCGTTCCCGGTGTTCCACGTCAAGAACGTCACGCACCGTCGTCAGCCCCTCTTCCAGGCGAGCGTCGTGGGCAAGCCGCCGCAGGAGGACAAGTACATGGGCGAGGCGGTGCAGGACATGTTCTCGGGCGTGCTCAAGGTGATCCACCCCGAGATCGTGGACCTGTGGGCGTACTTCGAGGCCGGGTTCCACAACCTGCTCGTCGTGTCGGTCGAGAACCGCTACGCCAAGGAGGGCATGAAGACCGCGCTCGGCCTCATGGGTACGGGTCAGCTCTCGCTCACCAAGGCGATCGTGCTGGTGGACGCCGATGTGGACCCGCGCGATCGGCGGCAGGTGTTCGAGGCGATCGCGCGCCACTTCGATCCGGCCGAGGACTTCCTGCTCGTGCCCGGCGTGCCGCTGGACACGCTCGACTTCACCAGCGGTCGCATGAATCTGGGCAGCAAGATGGTGATCGACGCGCAGTCGCACGCGCGCCCGGTGGGCTCCTCGGGCGGCTCGGCCACGGCAGCCGTACCGGCCTCCGAGCTGATCGCGTCGCTGCCCGATCCGCGCGAACACGATGCGCGCATCAAGGACTGGCGCCTCGCGTGGGGCGGTCTGCTCGTGGTGCAGGTGCGCGGCGAGGGGCGCGCCGTCGTCGAGGCGTTGGTGAAGCGTCCGGAGTACGCGCACGTCAAGCTGATCGCCACGGTGAGCGAGGACGTGCCGCTCGACGACGACGACCTGCTGCTGTGGGGCGTGTTCACGCGCTTCGATTGCGCGCGCGACGTCGTCCCCTCGCGCACCGAGACGCGTGGCGCGTGGACGGTGTGCCGCGGCCCGCTCGGCATCGACGCCACGTTCAAGAGCGGCTATCCCGACCCGGTCGAGAACCTGCCCGAGGTCATCCAGCGCGTGGACGGTTGGTGGGGCAAGTGAGCGCGTCGCCGCTTGCCGCGTTCCCGTCCCTCCCCGAATCCCCGAACGAGCGAGGTCCCCATGGACGTCCGTGACAGCAACGGCAACGCACTGGCCGACGGCGACGCCGTCACCGTGATCAAGGACCTCAAGGTGAAGGGCTCGTCGCAGGTGCTCAAGCGCGGCACGCTGTTCAAGGGCATCCGCCTCACGTCCAAGCCCGGCGAAGTGGAATGCGGTTCGGGCAAGAGCACGATCGTGCTGCGGACGGAGTTCCTCAAGAAGGCCTGACCGCCACGCGGTGCGTCACAGCGTGACGCGTTCGCCCTCGACGGCCACGTGCATCCCGGCGCGCTCGATGCGACGCCGTTCGGCGCGACCCGGGATCGCGGCGCGGTTGGTGTGGTTGAGGTGCACGAACCGCACGCGCGCGCGGTCGCTCGGCGCCAGGGGGGCGAAGCGCGCGAGGGATTCCACGATGAACGGGTGCGGGATCTCGCGCAGGTCGCGCCCGGGCAGTTCGCTCGCGTCGAAGAACGTGCCGTCGAGGTAGGCCGCCGTCGTGCCCGTGAGCACGTCCTCGATGCGCCGATCCCAACGCTCCCACTTGTCGATGTCGGGCAGGAAGACCACCGCGCCCTGCGACGTCGCGATGCGGAAGCCCACGGTCTCGGAGTACTCGTCGCGGTGCGGCACGCGGAACGGCGTCACGCGCAGCGAGTCGCCCAGCGCGACGCTGGAATCGGCCGCCAGCGGCTGCAGCGCGATCTGCTCGAGTCGCACGAGCTGGCTCCACGGGCCGTTGTCGGTGAGGAACGCGCGCATGCGCGGCATCGCCCACACGGGCAGCCCGCGCATCCCCATGACCTCGCGCCCGAACTGCATGAGCCCGGTGTAGTGCCCGATGTGCGCGTGCGTGACGAACACGCCCGCGAGCGTGCAGGCCGGCGCGATCGTGCGCATGCGCGCGAGCTGCTCGCGCAGATCCGGCGTCGCATCGAACAGCCACCAGCGCCCCGCGGCGGGGTCCACCAGCGCGAGGCTCGCGACCGCGGCGTGTCGGCCGTGCGCGCAGCAGTCGCGGCGACAGCCCGCCTGCGGCAGGCCACCGTCCTGCGCGGTGCCCAGCACCACCGTGTACGGGCGTGGCTCGGCCTTGAGCGGCGAGGCGCACGCGATGAGCACGAGTCCGATTCGAGCCAGCGAGGTGACGAGACGCATGGGAGGTTCCGGGGTCGAGGGGTGCGCGGGGCCCGATCACGGTGCGCCCGGGGCATCAGCATGCCACATCACGCGAACGGCCCCGCGGACGTGTTCCGGGTCCGCGGGGCCGTGCGAGTTCGCGGCGCCTCAGGCGCGCACGACCGCGCCCGTGAGCAGGTCGAGCGTGTAGCGGTGCATGCCGTCCACGGTCAGCGACACGTTGCGTGTGCCGTTGAACACGACGACCGCGGTGCACGTGTAATGCCGCTCGACGCTGCCGCGATCGCCCGTGCGCAGCTTGTCCACCGACAACGTCCACGTCGCGGTACCGCTCAACGGCCACGGGTGCAGATTCACGGGCTTGAGGTGGCGCACCCCGACACGCGTCTCCCGACCCTCGAGGTAGTGATGCATGCGCATGTTGTGCATCGGCGAGTGGAACGACGCGAGCAGCGTGTCCTGGCGCGTGCCGTTGCACACCAGCGTGTCCTGCAACGCCGACAGCCCGCGCACGTCCAGCGCGGCGGCGCTGCCGAAGGTGACCGTGTCCGTGAGGGTCCGGACGGCGCCCACGCCGCGGGCGGCCGCGGTCATGCGCACCGTGGTGACCGGGTCGTAGGTCGGCTGCACGGCACCGAGCGCACTATAGAAGGTGCGCGACAGCGACCAGGTCACGAACGGGGTGACGATCGTCGTGTCGGTCGTCGCCTGCCGGGCGGAGGCCAGCGCGCTGCCGGGCGCACCCGCGGTCGCGGGATCGCCCACGAGCCCGCGCGACAGGGACATGCCGACCATCACCGAGACGTCGTCGGCGTCGGTCAGCGACACGGTCGATCCGCCGGGTTGCGTCGGCGAATCCTTGCTGCAGCCGACCAGTGCGAACGTCATCAGGCTCACGAGGGCGACCCGCCACAGGGGTCGGTGCACGGTGGACATGGGATTCCTCCGGGTCGGTCGGGCGCGTTCACGCGACGCGCGCTCGGGCGTCACGCTGCCACCGCGTGCCGCCCCGTGGCAAGGGGGGAACCGGACCGGTGGACGGAGCCGCGCTTGCCGCATAACCTGCGACCATGGCTCCCCGCGATCGGTTCACCCAGATGTTCGGCCAGCCCCGTGCCCTCATCGGCATGGTCCATGTGGGTGCCCTGCCGGGGACCCCGGCGGCACACCATTCCGTCGAGAAGCTCGTGCAGCACGCGGTCGCCGAGGCGCTCGTGTACCGCGACGCCG
>CAZZLY010000067.1:0-16067 GCA_964655175.1 uncultured bacterium | reverse complement strand
TCCGAGGATCCACGGGGCCGTCACGACCACGATCAGAGGGTTCGCGCCAGCTCCTCGATCTTGAACGACTCGAGACGGTCGCCCTCCTGCAGCTCGCTGAAGCCGTCCAGCGTGACGCCGCATTCGAAGCCCTTCTCGACCTCCTTCACGTCGTCCTTGAACCGCTTGAGCGCCTCGACGCGACCCGTCCACACGGTCTCGTCGCCGCGCAGGACGCGGATCTTCTCGCCACGCACCATCTTGCCCGTCGCGACCATGCAGCCGGCCACGATGACGCCCTTCGAGAGGCGGAACACCTGCCGCACCTCGGCCGTGCCCAGGACCACTTCCTTGAGCTCCGGCTTGAGCATGCCCTCGAGGGCGAGCTTCACGTCCTCCTGGGCCTTGTAGATGATGTCGTACAGACGGATCTCGACCTTCTCGCGCTCCGCCAGCTCGCGCGCCCGCACGTCCGGACGGACGTGGAAGCCCACGATGATCGCGCCGGAGGCCGCCGCGAGCAGCACGTCGGACTCGGTGATCTGACCGACGGCGGAACGGATGACGCGTACCGCGACCTCGGCGGTCGACAGCTTCTGCAGCGACTCGCTGAGCGCCTCGACCGAGCCGTCCACGTCGCCCTTGATGAGCATCTTGAGCTCGTTGGGGCCGCCCTTGCCGAGGTTGTCGTGGAACGAGGTGAGCGAGATGAACTTGGTCGAACGGAACTCGTGCTCGCGGTGCAGCGCGGCGCGCTTGCCGGCCACCTCGCGCGCCTCGCGCTCGTCGAGCGGCGAGACGAACTGATCACCGGCCGACGGGGTGCCGTTCCAGCCCACGACCTCGACGGGCGTGGAGGGCGGCGCCTCCTTCACGGTGCGACGACGCTCGTCGTACATGGCGCGCACGCGGCCGTACACCTGGCCGGCGACGAACGGATCGCCGACGCGCAGCGTGCCGCTCTGCACGAGCACCGACGCGACGACGCCGCGGCCCTGCTCGACGCGCGCCTCGAGCACCACGCCCTTGGCGCGGCGATCGGGGTCGGCCTTGAGCTCGAGCACGTCCGAGGTCAGCACGATCATCTCGAGCAGCTGATCGACGTTCATGCCCTTCTTGGCCGAGATGTCGATCGAGGCGTACTTGCCGCCGAACTGCTCGACGACGACGCCGTGCCCCGCGAGCTCGGTGCGGATCTTGTTGGGATCGGCGGTCGGCAGATCGACCTTGTTGATCGCCACGACGATCGGCACGTTGGCCGCCTTGGCGTGGTCGATGGCCTCGATCGTCTGCGGCATGACGCGGTCGTCGGCCGCGACGACCAGCACGACGATGTCCGTGACCTGCGCACCACGGGCACGCATGGCGGTGAACGCCTCGTGACCCGGCGTGTCGAGGAACGTGACGTGCTGCCCGGACGGCAGCGTCACCTCGTAGGCGCCGATGTGCTGCGTGATGCCGCCGGACTCGCCGGCGACGACGTTCGTGCGACGGATGTAGTCGAGCAGCGAGGTCTTGCCGTGGTCGACGTGACCCATGACCGTGACGACCGGCGCGCGCGGGCGCAGCTTCTCGGCCGGGATGGTCTCGACGGCCTCGACCGTCTCCTCCTCGAACTCGGCGACGAACTCGACCTCGAACCCGAACTCGAGCGCGATCGATTCGATGGCGTCCTTCTCGAGGCGCTTGTTCATGGTGGCCATGAGCCCCATGCCCATGCACACCGTGATGACCTCCTGCGGCCGCACCTGCATCATGTTCGCGAGCTCGGAGACCGTGATGAACTCCGGCACGCGCAGGGTCTTGACCTCTTCCTGCGGCGCGGTCGGATCGTCCTTGTCACGACGCACGGTGCGGCGCTTGGCCGTCACCTCGAGACTCGCCAGGGTCTTGCGGACGCTCTCGGCGGTCAGCTTCTCGTCGATCTTGGTCTTCTTCTTGTCGCGGCCACGACGGCCACCCTTGGGACCGGAGCTGGGCGTGGACGGACCACCGCCACCCGGGCCACCGAACGACGGACGCGGACCACCGCCCGGCGCACCGAAGCCACCGGAGCGCGGACGATCGCCGCCGTAACCACCACCGGGACGCGGACCGCCGGGACCACCGAAACCGCCCGGACGCGGACCGCCCGGACCACCGGGGCGCGGACCGCCGTAGCCACCGGGACGCGAGGGCGGCGAGGTGGGACGCGGCGTGGTCGGCGGCAGACCCGGGGTCGGCGGACGGTAGACGACCGCGAGACCGGCACCGGGAACGATGGGCTTGGGCGGCGCCGGAGGGGCCGGCGGCGCGGCAGCCGCGGGCGCGGATGCGACCGGGGACTCGGCGGCCGGGGCCGCGGGCGTCGCGGTCGGCGGCGCACTGGCGGCGGACGCGGCCGCAGCTGCGGCGGCGGCTGCCGCGGCTTCGGCGGCGGCGGCTTCCGCAGCGGCGCGTTCGGCCATCGCACGCTCGTGCGCGGCGCGTTCGGCGGCGGCACGTTCGGCGGCGACGCGCTCCAGCGCGGCGCGCTGCGCGGCGGCGGCGGCCTGCGCCTCCTCCTGACGCTTGCGCTCCTCACGGAGGCGCGCGGCCTCCTTCTCCTGCTGACGCACCACCTCGACACGGGCGGCGGCCTTCTCACGACCCAGCTCGGCGCGGACCTTGTCGACGTCCTCGGCCGCGATCGTGCTCATGTGGTTCTTCACGTCCACACCGAGCGTCTTGGCGATCTTCTGGATCACCTCGCTCGAGATGCCGAGCTCCTTGGCGATCTCATAGACGCGCTGCTTCTTACCCGCGGACTTGTCAGCCATTCGGGCCTCCCTCCGCGGCGTCGGAGGACGCGGTCTCCTCGAAGCCGGCATCGTCACCGGCCTCCATCTCAGGAGTGAATTCCATCTCGCCGCCCGACGCGGGCCGCGCGGCCTGATGCGCCGCGAGGAACTCGTGCGCCGTGGCCAGCACCTTCTCGGCCGTCTTGTCGCCGAAGCCGGGGATCTCGACGAGCTTCTCGAGCGGCACCGCGACGAGCTCGTGCACCGTCTCGATGCCCGCGCTGATCAACTTCTCGGTGGTCGCCTCGCCCAGGCCCAGCTGCTCGACCTCGAGGCGGCTGGCGCGCTCCTCGTCGTGACGCTTCTTCTCGTCGGTCTTGGACACGAGGTCGATCTTCCAACCCGTGAGCCGCGCCGCGAGTCGGGCGTTCTGGCCGCCCTTGCCGATCGCGAGCGACAGCTGGTCGTCGGGCACGATCACCGTCATGCGGTTCTCGGCCTCGTTGACCTTGACGTCACCGACGCGCGCCGGAGCGAGGGCGCGCGACACGAACACGCCGGGGTCGGCAGACCACGGCACGATGTCGATGCGCTCGCCGCCGAGTTCGCGCACGATGCTCTGCACGCGCGAGCCCTTGAGGCCGACGCACGAACCCACCGCGTCCACGCGCGGGTCGGTGGAGTGCACCGAGATCTTGGAGCGCGCACCGGCTTCGCGCGCGACCGCCTTGACCTCGACGATGCCATCGCCGATCTCCGGGACCTCGCTCTCGAACAGACGGCGCAGGAAGTCCGGATGCGTGCGCGACAGGATGACCTGCGGGCCCTTGGCGGACTTGTCCACCGTGAGCACGACGGCGCGGACGTAATCCTTGGGACGGTGGTAGCTGCGCGGGATCTGCTCACGCGTCGGCAGCACGCCCTCGGAGAAGTCCATCTTCACGATCACGTTGCCGCGATCGATCTGCTCGACCACGCCGCGCACCAGCGTGCCGACCTTGTCCGAGTACTCCTTGAACACCTTGTCGCGCTCCGCCTCGCGGACGCGCTGGATGAGCACCTGCTTGGCCGCCTGGATGGCGTTGCGGCCGAACTCGGCGATGTTCAGCGGGATCGTGACGACGTCGCCGACCTGCGCGTCGGCCTTGTGGGCGCGCGCCTTCTCGACCGTCCACTGGAACGACGGGTCCTCGACCTCGGCCACGACCGTGTACCGCAGGGCGCAGTCGAACTTGCCGTTGGCCGTGCTGAAGGTCACGGCGACGTCCGCGGTCGCGCCGTGCTTCTTGCGCACCGCGCTCGCCATGCCGGCCTCGAGCGTCTCGACCAGCATCTGACGATCCACACTCTTCTCGCGCGTGATCTGACTGAGCGCGTCCAGGATCTCGTTGCTCATCTTGCCCCTCCACGGGGTGGCTTGCCGCCGGAGCGCGCCTTCGGCTGGCGCAGCCCCGCCCACGGATCCACCACCAAGCGAGCCGAGCGGACCTCGGCCCACTCGAACCATGCCTCGTCACCTTCATCGGTGCGGACACCCGCACGCCCGTCCACGGGCCCGAGCAGCTCGCCTTCCCAGCGGCGCCGTCCATCCCGTGCATCGTGCGTCAACAGATTGACTCGTTGTCCCGCGAACCTCGTGACGTGCTCCAGCGTCCGGACCGGCCTCTCGAGGCCGGGGGAGCTCACCTCCAGGTTGTAGCGCCCGGGAACCGTCTGATTCATGTCCAGGGCATCCGACAGTCGGCGACTGAACTGAGCACAATCGTCCAGGGACACACCGCCGGGTTTGTCCAGATAGATCCGGATCACCCGGTGGGCCCCGAGCGCAGCCTGCTCGATGTCCACCAACTCGAATCCCTGCTCGTCCGCCAACGGCTCGGCGAGCAGGCGAACCTCTTCTCGGACTTCCATTTGGCTCCCGCGCAAGACAAAAAACGGAGTGGTCGCACCTGCCCCACCCCTGCCCGGCAAAGTACCGGAAACACGGCGGTTCGGCAAATGCGGACCCCGATCACGGGCGCCTCGCGCGACCAATTCTCCGCACAGCGAACACAGTCGTCCCCGCCAGAATGACAGGCAAGTCCCCACCGGGCATGGGGATGGCGGGTCCGGGTGCCGTCCACGGTGGGACCGGGCCTCGGGAGGGTCCGCCCCTCCTGTGATGGAACCCGGCGCTCACGGCGTGGTGACACGCTGGGCGATGGCGCCCGCGCCGCGGGTCAGGGCTTCGCCAGCGGGCTCCGGTACACGATCCAGGCCGCGACGCGCGCGACCTCGGCGAGGCTCTCGGCCGAGAGCTGGTCCGGCAGGTCCCGCGGCGTGTGCCACGCGGGATAGTCGAAGTCGATGATGTCCACCGCGGGCATCCCGGCGTCGAGCAGCGGCACGTGATCGTCGATGAGCGTGTGCCGCACGCCCTCGTGGAAGTGGCTCGCCCCCGTGGCGCGCGCCGCGTCGTGCACGAGCGCGACCAGGTTCGTGGCGCGCAGCGACGAGTTGCCCTCGTCCCAGATGCCCAGATCGCGGTCACCGACCATGTCGAACAGGAAGCCGGCGATCGGCCGGGCGTCGTCGCCGAACGCGGGCAGGCGGGCCGCGTAACCACGGCTGCCGCGACCGAAGTCCTCGATCGCCTCGGCCGTGCCCATGTCCTCGCCGTCCAGGAACACGAGGTCCACGCCCACGGCGGGGGCCTGCGCGTGCAGCAGTTCGGCGATCTCGAGCAGCACCGCCACCCCCGACCCCGCGTCGTTCGCACCGGGCACGGGCAACGCGCGTTCGGCGGGATCGGTCGCCTGATCGGACCACGGCCGCGTGTCGAAGTGCGCGAACAGCGCGATGCGCCGCCCCGTCGTGGGCCCGAACCGGCCGATGACGTTGGTCAGGGTCACGGGCCTGCCGCCGATGACGTCGTCGAAGGTCTGCCGTTCGACGCGCCCGCCGAGCCGCGTGAGGTGGTCGGCGATCCAGACGCGCACCGCCTCGTTGCCCGGCGTGCCCACGATGCGCGGCCCCATGGCGACCTGCTCGGTCACGCGCGCCAACGCACGCGCGCCGTCCACGGCGGGTCCGCGTTCGGCGCACGAGGCGCCGAGCACCAGCAGCGTCGCGAGCAACAGTCCTGCGCGCCTCATGCGTGCCTCCCGATCAGAAGCGGAACTGGCCGCGCAGCTCGACGCGGATGCTGCGGCGGATGATGCCGTTGGTCTCGCGGAAGTGGCTGAATCCGAGCGCGAGGTCGCCGGTGACGTTGGAGCTGAAGCCGTAGCTGCCGGTGCCGTTCATGGACAATCGCGTGCGATCGACCGGGTTCGCCAGATTCTTGTCGTTACCGATCTGCACGCCGCCCTTCTGGCGCTCGTAGACGGTGGTCAGCTGCAGGTTGACGCTGGTCTTCACCGTCTTCGTCTTGCCCAGCAGACTCACCTTCTGACCCTGCGTGTAGGACCGCGACAGGCTGAAGTTGATGTTCGTGGTCTGGTCGGTGGCGCGGGACGAACCCAGCTGGAACGACTCGCGCACACTCGAGCGACGCTCGAACCGCAGGTCCGCGTCGGTGCCGTTCTTGAAGCGCCCGCGCACCGAGAACAGCGGCCGGAACTCGTCGCTGCGCGAGTTGCCGGTGCGCACGGTGCGCGAGTTCTGGTAGTCGATCGAGGTGTTGCGCGCGTAGGCCGTGCGCAGCTGCGCGCCGTCGAGGAAGCGCGACAGGCCGATGAGGTTGGCGACGCGGCCGTACTGCACCTCGACGTCCGGGAAGCGCACGTCGCGATTGCGGGACAGCACGCCGTTGTTGTTGTTCGTGCGGTCGCCCATGGACAGCCGTGTCTGCAGCGAGGTGCCGAACGCCAGCGGGATCGTGGTGCGGGCGTTGCCGCGCCAGTCGAGGCCGCTCGACGAGGTGTTGCCGGGCTGCGTGCTCACGTGACCCGTGGTGAAGCCCGGGTCGTCCGAGAGACCCACCAGATACAGCGGGCTCGCCGATCCCGACAGGCGCGAGTAGTTCGTGTTGCGGCCGATGCGCGCGTCGGCCGAGATGGCACCGATCCGCGAGACGAGTCCGCGCCAGGGCAGCCCCGGCCAGTGGAACCCGTGATGCGCCGCCGCGCCGGTGTCGGCGGGCGTCGGCGCGCGCTGCAGGCCGCCACCGCGCGAGGCGAGCCGGTCGAACGGCAGGTCCCAGTTCATGCCGACCTCCTGCCCGTTGCCGATGGCGCGCGCCGTGAGGTCCGGCGACTGCGGGTCGTTGTTCTGATAGAAGTTCGACGACCAGTTGAAGCTGGGCCGCAGCCAGTCGCCGGCGTTGAGCGCGACGCGCGAGCTGAACGACTGCCGCCAGCTCGTCAGGCGACCGATGTTGAGTCCGGCGATCTTGTCGTTGCGCACGCCCTCGAGCGACAGGTTGCGCCGCCCCTCGACGTGGTGACTGAGCAGGTCGAACGGCCGCGTGTCGGCGCCGAAGTCCAGATTCGCGGCGCGACCGTTGATGCTGCTCGAGGGCAACAGGTCGTCCGTGCCGAACACGCGCGTGTAGGCGCTCGACGTGGTCTTGGTGACGCCGTAGTTCCAGTACACGCGCTCGGGCAGCAGGAACATGCGCGTGCGCGTGAACGGCAACGGGATCGGCAGCAGGTCGCGCGGCGCGACCTGGTAGCTCACGCCGGCGGCCACGTTGCTGCTCTTGGCGAGCGCCGTGGGCGAGCGGCTGTCGGTGGTGGCACGACTGATGTTGCCGGTCAGTCCACCGATCGTGTACCGCAGGAACGGATTCGACCGCTCGCTCCAGACGCGCGAATAGCTCGCCGTCCAGACGCGCGAGATGGTCTTGGTCTCGCTCTGCTCGGCGATGCGTCCGGTGCGCACGATGTCGTCGCCGGCGGCGAAGCGCGGCCGCGACGAGGCCTCGTTCTGCGTGTAGCTCACCGGCAACAGGATGCCCGTGCCCTCGAAGAAGCGGTGCGGCTCGAAGCGCGTGCTGATGCTGAGCTGGGTGTTCTTGTTGCCGCTGCCGCGCGTCTCGCCGACCGACAGGAAGTCGGCGTCGCGCGAGTTCCACGAGACGTTGTAGTCGAGCAGGTTCGCCCAGCGTCCGTTCACGAGCACGCGGTTGGCGAAGCCGACGTCCTTGGCCACGTTCGTGGCGCGCAGTTCGTCGAACCACAGCTGCCCCGAGTAGCGGTAGCCGCGCGTCGTGTCCTCGTTGAGCACACCGAACGAGATGCGCAGCAGTCGCGTGAAGCTGGGGCGCCCCTTGATGGTGAGGAAACCGCCGTCGGCGAGCGGCTTGCGGTACAGGATGGGGTCGCGCAGGCGCAGGAACGCGGTGTCGGTCTTGGCGCCGGCCAACTGCTCGAGTTCGGCGCGGATCTCCTCCCAGCCGATGTCGAGCGGCGCCGAGGTGCGCGGCATGGGGCGCCGCAGTTCGTAGTAGCTCTGCCCCTTGTCGTCCGAGGCGAAGCGCACGAAGTAGTAGAGCGTGTCGGTGCTGGGGTCGTAGGCACCGCGATCGTTGCCGGCCGCGTCGCGCTTGCGCACGTCGAACGCCGACGCGTACCAGCGCAGCGCGCCGTAGCGGCTGTAGTTCTCGGGCAGCGAGAAGGTCTTGAACGCCTCGAGCGAGTCCGACGGGAACAGGTTGGTGAACTCGAGTGACAGCGACTGCTCGCGCCGCTGGAACGCCTGGCTGCCGTTGCGCGTGGTGCCGGGGTCGAACGGCGGCGTGTACACCTCGGCGTTGTCCACCGTGTTCACCGAGTTGAGCGTCACGGTCGTCTGCAACGTGTCGCGCTGCCGCGGCGTGAGGTCGGCGTTCTGCCAGCGACTGCCCACGATCTCGAATCCGCCCAGCATGAGCATGGGACGCTGGTTCACGGCCGCGGTCTGTTCGTCGCGGCGCAGGCCCTCGGCCCAGATGCGGACGTGCTGCGTCAGCGTCAGGTCGGGGAAGCCGAAGCGCACCCGCAGACTGTCGTTGAGCGGGATGCGGTAGCGGCGCCAGCCGTTGCGCGTGGAGTCGGCCACCGACTCGCGCGGGAAGTCGCGCAGCACGTCGGTGATGAGGTACGGACTGTTCTGCGCGCCCAGATCGATCGTGTACTCGAAGTACGCCTCGGTCGTGTCGGGCTGCTCGTTGAGGTTGAGGTCCTCGGTGTCGGGCAGCGGGAACGCGGTGCGATTGCCCTCGGAGCCGTTGATCGCGACGTAGCGACGCGGGTCGATGGGCGAGTTGTACGAGTCCACGACGTTGCCCCAGTCGTCGCCCTCGGGGTCCGAGGTGGACGCGGTGCTGAGGTCGGCGATCGTCAGCGTGCCGGCGTTGTAGGCGGTGCGTTCGTCCTTGTCGAGGATCGTGTCGTAGCCCGTGTCCTCGGTGTCCTCGCCCAGCACGGTGAGCTGGTTGTCGCGCGGCTTGCGATCCTCGGTGTCGATGCGCCCGTTCGGCGGCCGGTTGGGCGCGCGCATCTGATCCTCGCTCACGCGCCCGAGGTCGATGTGCAGCTTGACGCTGGAGCCCGGCGTGCCGTCGCCGCGCAGGCGCGGCTCGCGCACGGTGGGATCGTGGTGGTCGTTCCAGTCGTTGACCCACAGCTCGAGGAACTGCGAGCGCGACAGGTCGAGGCCGACCGCGTCGAGGCTGTACTGCAGGCCCACCCACATCGAGTCCCCGGTCGCGAAACCGGTCGGCGCGCGCGGCACCGAGATGCCGAGCGTGGGTCGCACGTTGTTGGCGCCCTGCGCCTCGGGCAGCTTGGGTCTCAGCTCCTTCTCGTGGACGAGGTCGCTGTTGTCGACGCTGCCGCCCTGGCTGACCGGCTGGTACCAGTGCACCTCGGCGTTGCGCTGTCGCGGCAGCGTGAGGAACGACTGGGTCGCGAGCGCGTTGCCCTGCACCACCGAGATCGCGCGGCGCGGCACGCTCGACCAGCGCCAGCGGTCCGGCGTGAGCTGCAGCGACACGGCGTCGCGCACGCCCTCCATGTCGTCCACGAACACCTCGTTGCGCGTGTTCGGGTTGGGGAACGAGAGACCACCCTCGGCCTGCACGTTGAGCTCGGACGGCGTCGTCGTGCGCACGCCGGGCAGCGCGTCGGCCCAGCGCGTCAGGAACGACGGCTTGAAGCGCCACTCGCCGTTGAGGTCGGTGATGAGCGTGCGCGACGGCTCCTCGCCCAGGCGCGGCCGCAGGTCCTGCGCGCCGCGGCTCTCGTACAGGAACGCACCGCCGAGGCTGCGATCGCGGCCCTCCAGGCGGAACGCGCTGCCCACGAGCGTCTTGCTCGCCTGCGCGAACAACGGCGCGTACGAGTAGTCCACCGAGAGCTGGTCGCTGGGGCCCAACTGCCGCTTGAGCGTGACGCGGCCGAGGTCGTAGTCCACGGTGTAGTCGCGGTCGCGCACCCAGCGCTCGCCGTTGACGACGACGGCCTCGGAGCCCTCGAGCAGATTGCCGCGCCCCAGCGTGATGTCGCTGCCGCCCGAGCGCGCGGCCGCGTACTCGAGCACGAAGTAGTACTCGGCGTCCTTGGGCTGCGGGTTGTACAGCTCGTACGCATCCACGGTGGCGGCGTTGAGCGAGTCCGCGGGCCCGTCGAAGCGACGACGACGGTTGAGCTGGTTCTCGAGGTAGCGGTCGAACGGCAGTCCGGTCGCGGCCGAGACGCGCGGCGCGAACGGCTGCAGGTCGGGCAGCACGAGCACGCCGTTGGTGTAGTCCACGAAGCCGCGCGTCTGCGAGTTGAGACCGTTCGCGTCCACCTGACCGTCGTGACCGCGCACGGCCTGCGACGTCTGCTCGTTCCAGTTGTCGAGTCCGAGCAGCTCGATGAACGGGATGCCGTTCATGTCCGTGATCGCCGGCTCGGTCTGCCCCTTGCGGATCTGCAGCTTGAACGACTTGGGATCGATGCCGAAGCCGTTCAGGTTGTAGACGTTCTTGAGCTCGAGCTCGCGCACCTTGGCGAACGTCGCGGTCGTGTCGTAGCGCACGCCGTCGCTGGTGGGCTTCTGCAGCTGGCGTGGCACGCGCAGCAGTTTGAGCAGCGTGCGCCCCGAGTCGGCCCCCGCGTCCACGAAGCGGCCGCCCACGGTGATCGGCGTGCCCAGTTGGTGATTGGGCCCGATGACCGGCGTGGCGGTGTACGTGACCGCCAGCGTCTGGTTGGTGAACACCTGGATGGGCTGCTTGAGGCGGATGACCTTGAACAGCGAATCGCGGAACGCGTAGAAGTTGTTGAGCACCTCGTAATTCTGGTCGGCGCCCGGATTGAGCAGGTCGAAGCTGCCGGTGACCGCCGCGTCGGCCTCGGTCGCATTGAGCGGCAGCCCCATGGCGCCATCGGGATCGATCACGGCCTTGCCGGCGATGACGTTGCGATCGTTCGCGGCGTTGGCGTCGTCGAGGTAGAGCCGGATGGTCTTCTCGTCGATGTCGTACACCGACCCGAAGTTGGGGTCGTAGAGCAGGAAGTACTGGCCCTTGACCCAGTCGAGGTCGGTGAACGGCTGCGGCTTGCTCACCGAGGCGCCGCCCGTGTACACCGCGCGCTCGCTGCGTCCCTCCTGCTTCGAGGCGAGCGCGGTGAAGTCGAGCGCACCGATGCGCGACGCCATCTTGACGCCGAACAGACCCTCGTTCTTGCCGCTGTACGAGACGTACTGCGTGCCCGGCAGCGTCAGGCTGGTGTTACCCAGGTCGAGCGCCTGGACGAAGTCGTCCTCGTCGCCGCGATAGTTGATCGCGATGCGGTTGGCGAGCGGGATCTGGTTGGCCGAGTTCTGCAGCAGGTTGACCTTGATGCGATCCGAGAGCTGGCCCTCGAGCCGGATGTCGAGGTCCTGCTGCATGTCGAGCGAGGGGAACAGGCTCTGCCGCTGCCCGAGCAGCGACAGCTGCTGGTTGGTCCAGTTGCTGGTGCCCGACAGCCGGATGCTCTCGGAGCCGGAGACGTTGAGCGCCGGCCCGCCGGGGCCGAGCAGACTCTGCACGGGCGTCGGCAGACGCACCGGGATCGGCAGCGACAGGCCGGTGCGCTGCGCCGGGGTGCCGGAGCCGAGCGAGTTGAGGTCGCGCCGCGAGCGGTCGTACCAGCGATCGCGGTAGGTCTGGGCGACGAACTCCTGCGCGAACGGGCTCAGGGGCTGCCGGAAGCCGGCGCCGAGCGGCACCTCGCCCACCTCGGTCACGCTGCGGTAGGTCCCGGTCACCGGGTCCATGGTGACCTGCAGCTTGCGCGGGTCGTAGGCCGGCAGCAGGCGGATCGGGCCGTTGGGCTGGCCGATGGGGCGCAGGGTCGGGCGCAGGAACTCGTTCTCGAGCGACCGCCGCCACGCCGGACGCCACGGGATCGGCAGGGTGTCCGCCGCGACCGCCGCCGCCTTCGCCTTGGCGTACTCCTTGCCGGCGGGCAGGGGCAGCCCCTTGAGCCCCGGGAGACCGGAGATCGCCGCGAGCAGCGCGATGGCGGGCAGATTCAGACCGATCATGGGTTCCTGGGGCCGCGCGTCCGGTGGGCCGATGGAGGGAAGGCGACCGTATCAGCGCCCCGGAGGGCGGTCAAAGCCATGGCGGGACGCAAGGTGCCGCCGTGGGCACCCATGAGGTACCCTGCCGCTCCGTGCGCATCCTCCCCTCCTACATCCTCCGCCAGCATCTGGTTCCGTTCCTGCTCGGGTTCGGGGTCGTCACGTTCGTCTTCGAGATGGACGTGCTGTTCGACTACCTGGACCTGGTCATCAACCGGGGCGTGCCGGCGGGTGCCGTCCTGCAGCTGTTCGGCCTGTCGCTGGGCTTCGTGGTCGCCCTGTCGGTGCCGTGCGCGGTGCTGATCTCGGCGCTCATGACGTTCGGACGGCTGTCGCAGGACAACGAGATCACCGCCCTGCGGGCGAGCGGCGTCCATCTGTTCCGGGCCATGCTCCCGCCCCTGGCGGGCGCCACCGTGCTCGCGGTGATGCTCACCCTCTTCAATAATTACGTCTATCCGGACGCGAACCACGCCTTCGCGTCCCTGTTGGTGGATATCGGCCGGATGCGGCCCACGGTGAAGCTCCAGGAGGGGGTGTTCATCACCGACTTCCCGGGCTACAACATGCTCGTCCAGTCCGTGAACGGCCGGACCAACGAGATGCGCGGGGTGACCATCTACCAGCTGCACGCCGGGGGCCCGCCCACGACCATCCTCGCGAAGAAGGGCTACCTCACCTACACCCCGGACGGACGGACCGCGGTGCTCGAGCTCGAGGACGGCGAGATCCACGAGATCCCGGCCGGTGAGACCGAGACGAACCGCTACCACCGGCTGCACTTCCGCCGGCACACGATCAACATCCAGGGCGCCGGCGGCATGCTCGAGCGCACCGTGCGTGAGACGCGCGGCGACCGCGAGAAGAGCGCGGCGGCCCTGATCGACGAACGCCGCGAGGTGCTGCGGCAGTACGAGGAGTCGCTCGCCTCGCACCGTCGCCGCTTCCACACCGCGGGCGTGGACGACGAGCAGTTGGTGGCCCTCGCCCCCGAGCGCGCCCCGCTCGGCGCGCGCCTCGCCATCGCCTGGCGGTCCCTCGTCGAGCGGCGCGAGCCGATCGACGCGATCGTGCAGGAGTTCCCCGCACTGCAGGTGGATGCGAGCCTGTGGGACATGGAGCGCAAGTCGCTCCTGCGCCGCGCCGCCGGGCTGTCCGTCGAGATGCACAAGAAGTTCGCGCTGCCCGTGGCGTGCATCGTGTTCGTGCTCATCGGCGCGCCCATCGGCATGCGCGTCAAGCGCGCGGGCCCGGCGGTCGCGTTCCTGTCGATCGGCTTCTTCCTGTTCTACTACGTGTGCCTGATCGGCGGCGAGGAACTGGCGAACCGTCTGTTGCTGCCGGCGTGGCTCGCCATGTGGCTGGCGAACCTGGTGCTGGGTCTGCTGGGACTCGACCTGACCGCGCGCGCCTGCGACATCGCGCTGCCGTGGCACGGCGATCGCGCGCGTCGTCGCGGTGACAGCGTCGCGGAGGGCAGCCGATGAGGATCCTCGACCGCTATCTGCTGCGCGAGTTCCTCGTGTATCTGGTGCTGGGGCTGTTGGGCTTCATCGTCATCTTCGTGGTCGTGGACCTCATCGAGAAGATGGACGTGTTCCTCGACCATCGCGCGCCGTGGCCGCTCGTGGCGCAGTACTTCGTGAACCTGGCGCCCGACACCGTGGTGAAGATGCTGCCGGTCGCGCTGCTGCTCGCGACGTTCCTGGCGCTGGGGCAGCTCAACAAGTTCGGCGAACTCACCGCCATGCGCGCGGGCGGCCTGTCGCTCGTGCGCATCGTGCGGCCGGTGCTGGTCGTGGCGGCGCTGTGCTCGCTGGGCTCGCTGCTGCTGGGCGAGTACGTGGTGCCGGCCGCCACCCGCGCGCGCGACCTCATCTTCGAGGAGCGCATCCAGCACATCCAGCGCTCCTCCCCCAGCGAGCGCGCCGACGTCACCTATCTGGGCCGCGGCGGACGCATCTGGATCGTGGGGCTGTACCTGGTGGATCCCAAGCGCATGCACGAGGTGTCGCTGCAGGAGTTCGCCAAGGGGCAGCTCGTGCGCCGCATCGACGCGCGCGAGGCCGCGTGGGACGGGCAGCGCTGGGTGTTCCGCGCCGGCTACGTGCGCCGCTTCGCCGCCGGCCGCGAGACCGCCGAGGGCTTCGAGCGCATGGCGGTCAACGGGCTCGGCGAGCGCCCCGAGGATTTCGCCAAGGAGGGCCACAAGCCCGAGGAGATGAACTGGTTCGAGCTGCGCAACTACGTCGATCGCCTGCGGGCGAGCGGCGCGCGCGTCGAGAACTACCTCGTGGACCTGCACGTGAAGCTGGCGTTCCCGCTCGTGTGCCTGATCGTCGTGGTCATCGGCGCCGCGCTCTCGACGCGGCTGCGCAAGCAGGGCGCCGCGCTCGGGTTCGGCCTCTCGGTCGCGATCTCGTTCCTGTACTACGGCATCATGCGCGCGACGCAGGCGCTCGGGCACAACGGCGCGCTGCATCCGTACGTGGCGGCGTGGTCGGCGGACGCGTTGTTCGGGACCATCGCGATCGTCATGCTCGTGCAGGCGCAGCGGCGCTGAGCCGTCACCAGCCGGCCACGGTCGGCTGCGCGTCCAACGTCGCGCAGAACGCCACGTCGGCGGCGAAGCCGTCGCCCAGCCCGCACAACCAGCGACCGTGATCGGCGCCCTCGACGAGGGCGCGCACCGCGGCCGCATCGGACACCGCGAGCGTCGCGGCGAGCCGCGCCTCGTCGCCCTCGAGCCGAGCGCCGCGCGCGACGAGCCGCGCCGCGATCGTGCCCGCGCAGGCGGCGTCCTCGAGGGCGAACGCGCCCAGCTTGCCGGCGCACACGAGCACGACGTCGGACTCGTCCGCCAGCGCCTCGACCGTGGCCGACAACGCCACGAAGCTGCCGAACAGCCGCCGCCGCGCGCGCGCCCCCGCGAGCATGGCGCGACTGCCGTTCGTGCTGGCGAACGCCAGCGTGGCCCCCTGCACGACCGCGGGCGTGTACTCCGCGGGCGAGTTCCCCAGGTCGAAGCCCGGCACGATGCGACCGTCGCGCTCGCCGCACACGAGCGTGCCGGGATGCGCGTCGCGGTACGCCAGCGCCTCGTGCGTCGTCGCGAACGGGACGATGCGCGCGGCACCGTGAGCGGCCGCGACCGCGAGCGTGCTCGTGGCGCGCAGCACGTCGAGGGCGACCGCGCAGACGTCCGGGGGCAGCGCGCCCGGCGCGGGCGGCACGAGGGCCACCCGCACGCGGGCGGGACTCATGCGTGCGTCGCGGGGGCGCGGTCCTTGAGCAGCTCCTCGACGAAGCGGGTGCTCAGGTCGCCCTTCTGGAACGCCTCGGTCGACAGCGCGAGCTTGTGGAACGGGATCGTGGTCTTGATGCCCTCCACGATCATCTCGTCGAGCGCGATCTGCATGCGCTTGATGGCCTCGGCGCGCGTCTTCCCGTAGGCGATGAGCTTGCCGATCATGCTGTCGTAGTAAGGCGGGATCGAGTAACCGGCGTACACGTGCGTGTCCACGCGCAGCCCCGGACCGCCCGGCTTGTACCAGTAGGTGACCTTGCCGGGGCTGGGGCGGAAGCCGTGCTCGAAGTCCTCGGCGTTGATGCGGCACTCGATGGCGTGACCCTCGATGCGCACGTCGTCCTGCGTGAACGACATCTTCTCGCCGGCCGCGACGCGCAGCTGCTCCTTCACGAGGTCGATGCCGGTGACCTCCTCGGTGACCGGATGCTCGACCTGGATGCGCGTGTTCATCTCCATGAAGTAGAACGAGCCGTCCTCGTCGTACAGGAACTCCATGG
>CAZZLY010000066.1:0-17046 GCA_964655175.1 uncultured bacterium | reverse complement strand
ACGGCGTGGTGAGGAAGAACGCCACGGCGTTGTGGCCGTACCACCACTGCATGAACGCGTCCTGCACGCCGGCGTAGATCGAGTAGCTCTTGAGCGGCCCGACCGGCAGCGACAGGTTGTTGAAGATGTGCAGCACGGCCACGGTCACGATACTGGCGATGTAGAACCAGATCGCCACGTACAGGTGGCGCTCGCGCCGCTTCGCCAGCGTGCCGAAGAAGTTGACCGCGAACACGACCCAGACGACCGCGATCGCGATGTCGATCGGCCACTCGAGCTCGGCGTACTCCTTGGCCTGCGTGAAGCCCAGGGGCAGCGTGAGCGCGGCCGAGACGATGATCGCCTGCCAACCCCAGAAGTGCAGGTTGGACAGCACATCCGAGAACATGCGCGCCTTGAGCAGCCGCTGCATCGAGTAGTACGCGCCCATGAAGAACGCGTTCCCCGCGAACGCGAAGATGACCGCGTTGGTGTGCAGCGGGCGCAGGCGGCCGAAGGTCAGGAACGGCGAGACGTTGAGTGCGGGCACGGCGAGCTGCAGGGCGATGAACAGCCCCACCAGCATGCCGACGAGCCCCCACACGAACGTCGCGACCATGAACTTGCGGACGATCGCATCGTCGTATTTGAACGAGTCGAGGGTTTGATTCATGTGGGCTCCGGGAAGGGGGGCGCCCACCGGGGAGGCGGGCGAGGGCGGGGTGTCCACGCCTGCGACCTCGACGTCGGCCGCGGGCTCGCCGACCGGGGCGCCACGCAGCCCTCCCCCGCCGGGCGCCCAACGCGGTCACCCACAACGTCCTAGGGCAACTCCCGGGCCATCCTCACAAGGTCGAGGAATTTTTTGCCGCCCAGGAGGCAAACCCACTCACGACAGCGCGTTATCCCGATCGTCGCAGGCTTCGCCCGAACCCGTGCCCACGACCCGTGCACGCGCGCCCGCGTGACAGCGTGTCAGCGCACTGACTCTCTGTCGGACGACGAAAGTCGAGTACCAATGACACGCCTATGCGCGACCACTCCGACGGGACCGGAGGCCGGCACCGCGAGGGTTGCGCCGGGGCCTCAGGCGCGCGCGAGTTCGGCGTCGCGGGCCGCACCCACCGAGACGCGGGCGATGGGCACCCCCACCTCGCGCTCGATCCACTCCAGGTACGTGCGCGCAGCGGCGGGCAGGTCGTCCCAGTGCCGCACGCCCTCGGTGGACGTGCGCCAGCCCGGGAACGAACGCCACACCGGGACGCAGCGCTCGAGCTCGCGCGCCGACGACGGGAAGCCCTTCACCGCGACGCCGTCGATCGTGTAGCCCGTGCACACCTGCAGCGTCTCGAACGAATCGAGCACGTCGAGCTTGGTCACGACGAGCTGCGTGAGTCCGTTGATGCGCGCCGCATAACGCAGCGCCGGCAGATCGAGCCAGCCGCAGCGCCGCGGGCGTCCGGTCGTGGCGCCGTACTCCTCGCCCATCTCGCGCAGGCGCGCGGCCTCGTCGGTGGGCATCTCGCTCGGGAACGGTCCATGCCCCACGCGTGTGGCGTAGGCCTTGGTCACGCCGATGACCTCGTCGATCGCGGTGGGCCCCAGGCCCACGCCGAGCGGCGCACCGGCCGCACTGGCGGGCGAGCTCGTCACGAACGGATAGGTGCCGTGATCGAGGTCGAGCAGCGTGCCCTGCGCGCCCTCGAGCAGCACGTGGCGACCGGCCCGGAGGGCGGCATGCAGTTCGTCGCCGACGTCGGTCACGAGCGGCTGCAACCACGCGGCGACCGGGGCGAAGCGCTCGAACAGTCCGGCCCCGCTGAACGCCGCGAGGTCGGTGGCCGACTCGGGATACTCCTGCGCGAGCCGCGCCAGATTGCGATCCACCTGCGCCACGAAGTGCGCACGGTCGTACAGGTCTCCCACGCGCAGTCCCGTGCGCGAGGCCTTGTCGCGGTACGCGAAGCCGATGCCGCGCCCGGTGGTGCCGATCGCACCCGGCCCACGCTCGAAGCTCGCCTCGACCGCGCGGTGGTACGGCAGGATCAGATGTGCGGCGGGGCTCACCCCCAGCTGCGACGACGCGGGCACGCCACGCGCCTCGAGCTTGGTGACCTCCTCGTGCAGACGCTCGGGATCGATCACGACGCCGTTGCCGATGAGGCAGCGCCGACCCGGGTGCAGGATGCCCGAGGGCACCAGATGCAGCACGAGCGTCTCACCGCGGTGGATGACGCTGTGACCGGCGTTGGGTCCGCCCTGGTAGCGAGCGACGACGTCGGCCGCCTCGGACAGCGCATCGACGATCTTGCCCTTGCCCTCGTCGCCCCACTGGGCGCCCACCACGACCGTGCACGACATCGAACGACCTCCCTGATCGGTTCGGGACGCGGCACTCTAGGCTGTCGGCGCGCACGCTGTCCAACGCAGGCCACGGGCCCCACGGTCGACGACCGGGGGCCCGTGGTACGACCTCGGGGAGGGGCGTTCTAGGCCTTCCCCAGCACCTCGAGCAGGGCGGCGGCGGCATCGGTGCCCGCGCGGCGCTGCGCCTCGGCGGTCGAGGCCCCCAGATGCGGCAACGGCAGCACGTTGGGCAGCGCGAGCAGCGGATGGTCGGCGGGTGCCGGCTCCTTCTCGAACACGTCCACCGCGGCCGCGCGCAGCCCACCCGAGGTGAGTGCCGCGTGCAGGGCCGCCTCGTCCACCACCCCGCCGCGCGAGGCGTTGATGAGCACCGCGTCCGGGCGCATGAGGCCGAACTCGCGCGTCGAGAGCGAGTGCTTGGTGTCGGCGGTGAGCGGCACGTGCAGCGTGACGACGTCGGCGCTGCGCAGCACCGTGTCGCGGTCGCCCATGCACACCCACTCGAAGCCCGCGGGCGCGGTGCTCATGAGCGGATCGTGCGCCACCACGCCCATGCCGAACGCACGCGCGCGCAGCGCGACCTCGCGCCCGATGCGACCGAAACCGATGATGCCCATGGTGCGCCCGGCGATCTCGCGCCCGGCGTACTTGCTCTTCTCCCAGCGCCCCGCCTTGAGGTCGGTGGACGCCGGCGCCAGATGCCGCTCGATCGCGAGCAGCATGCCGAACACCAGTTCCGCGACCGAGAGCGTGTTCGCGTTGGGCGTGTTGCGCACGACCACGCCGCGCGCCTCGGCGGCGGCGCGATCGACGTTGTCGAGCCCCGTGCCCGCGCGCACCACGACCTTGAGGTCGGGCGTGCCCGCCAGCACCTCGGCCGTGACCGTGGTGGCGCTGCGCACGAGCAGGCCCTGCACGCCCTGCAGCGCCGCGATGAGCGTGGGTCCGGCGAGCCCCTTGGCCTCGATCACCTCGTGGCCGGCATCACGGATGAGCTTCAGCGCGGCGGCGTCGACACCGTCACAGGACAGGACCTTCATGCGGCCTCCCACGCGCGACGCGCGGCGTCGACGGCACCCGACGCGGCACGGCCCTGCGCCTGCGTGCACTCCTCGAGCGCCGCGAGCACGACGTACACGTCCGAGAGGTCGTACGCACCCATGTGGCCGATGCGCAGCATCTTGCCCTTGGTGTGGTCCTGCCCACCGGCGACCGTGATGCCGTGGACCTCGCGCAGACGCTTGATCGTCGCGCTGGCATCCACACCGGCCGGGGGCTCGAACGCCGTCACCGAATCCGCCGGGCTCTTGGAGAACAGCGTCCAGCCGATCGCCTGCCCACCGGCGCGCACCGCGGCGCCCAGACGACGATGGCGCGCGTGCACCTCGGCGAGCCCCTCCTCCTTCATCATGGCCAGCGCCTCGCCCACCGCGTAGATGAGGCTCACGGCCGGCGTGTACGCGCTCTCGCCCGCGGGCAGGTTCTTGCGCGCCTTGCGCAGGTCCCAGTAGAAGCGCGGCAGACGCTCGCCCTCGATCTCGCCCAGCGCCCACGGCGCCAGGCTCACGGTCGCGAGCCCGGGGGGCGACATGAGGCCCTTCTGCGAGCCCGTCACGACCACGTCCACGCCCCACTCGTCCTGCGGCAGCGGATGCACGCCGAGGCTGGTGATGGCATCGAGCACGAGCAGGCGCTTGCGCGCGCGCGTCACCTGCGCGATCGCCTTGGCGTCGTGCAGCGTCGCGGTGCTCGTCTCGGAGTGCGTGCCGAACACGGCGCGGATGGAGGGATCGGCGTCCAGACGCTTGGCGACCTCGTCCACCGAGACCGCCTCGCCCCACGCCACGTCGATCGATTCGTACGGCACACCGTAGGCCTTGCACAGGCTGGCCCAGCGCTCGCCGAACTTGCCGCCCACGATGCACAGCGCCTTCTGCCCCGGCGCCATGAGGTTCACGACGCACGCCTCCATGGCGCCCGAACCCGAGGCGGCCAGCATGAGCACCTCGCCCTCGGTCTGGTGCGCCCAGCGCAGGTCCTCGCTCACGCGCTTGTACACGGCGCGGAACACGTCGGTGCGATGGTGCGGCGGGATCTGCGCGAGCGCATTGAGGATGCGCGCGGGGATCTCGACGGGCCCCGGCGTGAACAGGCGCGGGCGGGTGCTGGTACGAGGCGTCGCGGTCATGGGGTGGTGCTCTCCCTTCCTAGTGGGCGTACGTCCCCGGACCGTGGGTGTCCGGGGCAAGCGGGTCATCGGTCGTCACGGGCGTGCCGCCCGCGGGGGTGCGATCGAGCGCGAGCCCGAGCACCTGGTCCATGCTGTCGACGGGCACGATCGCGAGGTCGCCGCGGATCTCCTCGGGCACCTCGCTCACGTCCTTCTCGTTGGCACGCGGGATGAGCACGGTGCGCACGCCGGCACGGCGCGCGGCGACCAGCTTCTCGGTCAGCCCGCCGATGGGCAGCACCGCCCCGCGCAGCGTGATCTCGCCGGTCATCGCCACGTCGGATCGCGTCGGCACCCCGGTGAGCGCCGAGATGAGCGCGGTCGCCATGGTGATGCCCGCCGACGGACCGTCCTTGGGCATCGCGCCCTCGGGCACGTGCACGTGGACGTCGATGTCGCGATGGAACCAGCGGTCCAGATCGAGTTCGGTGGCGCGCGACCGCGCGTACGACAGGGCGGCCTGCCCCGACTCGCGCATGACGTCGCCGAGCTTGCCCGTGAGCAGCAGCTCGCCCTTGCCCGGCAGCACGCTCACCTCGATCGTGAGCAGCTCGCCGCCGGTCTCGGTCCACGCCAGGCCGTTGGCCACGCCGATGCGCGACGTGCGCTCGAGTGGCGAATCGGTGAAGCGGCACGGGCCGACGTAGCCGGCCAGATCCGCGGGCGCGATCGTGACGCCCTGCTGCAGGGTGCCGTCGGCCTTGCGGCGCGCCACCTTGCGGCACATGCGCGCCACCTCGCGCTCGAGGCTGCGCACGCCGGCCTCGCGCGTCCAACCGTGCACGAGGTCGCGCAGGGTCTCATCGGGCACCGTGAGGTCGCCCTCGGCCAGACCGGCGGCCTTGATCTGCTTGGGCAGCAGGAAGCGCTTGGCGATCTGCACCTTCTCGGTCTCGAGGTAGCCGGGCAGGCGGATGATCTCCATGCGGTCCGCGAGCGGCGCCGGGATCGAGCCCATGCTGTTCGCGGTGCACACGAACATCACCTGCGACAGGTCGAAGTCCACCTCGAGGTAGTGGTCGTTGAACGTGTGGTTCTGCTCGGGGTCGAGCACCTCGAGCAGCGCGCTCGCGGGGTCGCCGCGCCAGTCGGAGCCGAGCTTGTCGATCTCGTCGAGCAGGAACACCGGGTTGCGGCTGCCGGCGCGGCGCAGACTCTGCAGGATGCGTCCGGGCATCGAGCCGATGTACGTGCGGCGATGGCCGCGGATCTCGGCCTCGTCGCGCACGCCGCCCAGCGCGACGCGCACGAACTTGCGTCCGATCGCCCGCGCGATGCTCTTGCCCAGCGAGGTCTTGCCCACGCCGGGCGGGCCCACCAGACACAGGATGGGCGCCTTGTTCTCGCCCGTCAGGTGCAGCACCGACAGGTACTCGAGCAGGCGGTCCTTCACCTTCTGCAGGCCGAAGTGGTCCTCGTCGAGCACGCGCTGGACGTTGGCGATGTCGAGGTCGTCCTTGGTCGTGGTGCGCCACGGCAGCGCCACCAGCCAATCGATGTAGCCGCGCACGACGGTCGCCTCGGGCGACATGAAGCTCATGCGCGACAGACGCTCGAGCTCCTTGGTGGCCTTGGCGCGCACCTCGGCGGGCATCTTGGCCTTCTTGACCGCGGCCTCGAGTTCCTCGAGCTCGCTCGAGAACTCGTTCTGGTGCCCGAGCTCCTTGCGGATCGCCTTGAGCTGCTCGTTGAGATAGAACTCCTTCTGGTTCTTGTGCACCTGCGTGCGGACCTGCCCCTCGATCTTGCGTTCGAGACGCAGGATCTCGAGCTCCGCGGTGATCGTCTCGGCGAGCAGACGCAGGCGCGACGCGGCATCGGGCGACTCGAGCAGCCGCTGCTTGACGGCCGCCTTGACCAGCAGGTGCCCGGCCATCGTGAACGAGACCTGCGACGGGTCGGTGATGGCCGTGGTCGTGGGCACGACCTCGTCGGGGATGCGGCGGTGCAACTGCACGTAATCCTGGAACAGCGCCAGCCCGTGGCGCACCAGCGCCTCGTGCTCGGCGCTCGCGCGGTCGGCGTCCGGGCGCGGCTCGACCTGGACCGTGTAGAAGTCGGTGGACCACTGGAAGCGCTTGACCTCGGCGCGCAGCAGGCCCTCGACGAGCACGCGCAGCGAGCCGTCGGGCAGGCGGAACAGCTGCAGCACGCGCACGACGGCGCCCATGCGGTGCAGCTCGTCGTGCTGCGGGTCGGCGACCTCGCTGCGCTTCTGCGCGGTCACGAACAGCAGCCGGTCGCGCGCCATGGCCTTCTCGATCGCGTTCACGCTCGGGACGCGGCCCACGAGCAGCGTGATCGTCATGGTCGGGAACACGACCACGTCCCGCAGCGGCAGGAGCGGCAGACGATCGGGGATGCGGATCGTCTCCTCGTCGCGCTGGAACGTGAAGCCGCCGTTCGACGACGTCGTGGGGTCGGCCTGGTCCGTCGCGCGCGGGGCGCGGCGCGGGCGCGGCGTCGCATCGGGGCGCGGCGTGCGCGCGCGCTTCGGGGCGGCCGGACGACGGGGCTTGCTCGGCACGACGGACTCCTCGGTGCGGGAAACGGAACGGGCGGCGCGCGAGGCGCCGCCCGTTCATGCTCCGCCGGTTCGACCGGGAGCCGTCGCGGATCAGGCTTCCTTGCGCCGCTTCTCGCGCTCGCCGCGGAAGGTCAGCAGCGGCGGCGCGCCGTTCTGGATGCACTCCTTCGAGATCGTGCAGCCGATGACGTCCGACCGCGAAGGGATGTCGTACATCACCTCCAGCATGGCCTCTTCGATGACCGCGCGCAAGCCGCGGGCACCCGTGCCACGGGCGATGGCCAGCTGGGCGATGGCCTTGAGGGCGTCCTCGGTGAAGTCCAGCTTGACGCCCTCCATCTCCATGAAGCGGGCGTACTGCTTGGTGATGGCGTTCTTCGGCTCGGTCAGGATGCTCACGAGGGCGTCCTCGTCGAGCGAATCCAGCGTGCCGACGACCGGCAGACGGCCCACGAGCTCGGGAATGAGCCCGAAGCGCAGGAGATCGTCCGGCTCGACCATGGCGAGCAGCTCACCGGTGTTGCGCTGCTGCTTGGTCTTGACCTCGGCGCCGAAGCCGAGCGCCTTCTTGCCGATGCGCTTCTCGACGACCTTGTCCAGGCCCTCGAACGCGCCGCCACAGATGAACAGGATGTCCTTGGTGTTGACCTCGATGTACTTCTGCTGCGGGTGCTTGCGGCCCCCCTGCGGCGGCACGTTGGCGACCGTGCCCTCGAGGATCTTGAGCAGGGCCTGCTGCACGCCCTCACCCGACACGTCGCGGGTGATGCTCGGGTTCTCGCTCTTGCGCGAGATCTTGTCGATCTCGTCGATGTACACGATGCCGTGCTCGGCGTTGACCAGGTTGAAGTCGGCCGACTGCAGCAGGCGCACGAGGATGTTCTCGACGTCCTCGCCGACGTAACCGGCCTCGGTCAGGCTCGTGGCGTCCACGATCGCGAACGGCACCTTGAGGAAGCGCGCCAGCGTGCGGGCGAGCAGCGTCTTGCCCGTACCCGTCGGACCGATGAGCAGGATGTTCGACTTCTCGATCTCGATGTCACCGGTCTGCGAGGGCGTGTAGATGCGCTTGTAGTGGTTGTACACCGCCACCGACAGCGTCTTCTTGGCCCGCGACTGGCCCACGATGTAGTCGTCGAGGATGCGCTTGATCTCGGACGGCTTGGGCAGCGAGCCGTTCGCCGTCGGCGCCTCGCGCTCGGTCTCCCCCTCGAGGATGTCGTTGCACAGCTTCACGCACTCGCTGCAGATGTACACCGACGGTCCGGAGACCAGACGGGCCACCTCGTCCTGACCACGGCCACAGAACGAGCAGCGGATGGGGTGCGGCGTCGCGACGCGCTTCTTCATGTCGGCGTGTCCTCGCGTGAGACGGGAAGGGAGCGGCCCCCCGAGACGGGGGGCCGTCGGGCTCAGCGTCGCTTCTCGATGATCTCGTCCACCAGACCGTAGGCCTTGGCTTCCTCGGCCGTCATCCAGTGGTTGCGGTCGCAATCCTTCATGACCTGATCGAAGGACTTGCCGCTGTGCTTGGAGAGGATGTTGTAGAGCTGATCGCGCGTGCGGAGCATGTCGCGCGTGGCGATCTCGATGTCCGAGGCCTGACCCGACGCGCCGCCGAGCGGCTGGTGGATCATGACCTTGGCGTTCGGCAGGCAGTAGCGCTTGCCCGTCGCGCCGGCGGTCAGGAGCACGGCGCCCATGCTGGCCGCGAGGCCCATGCACAGCGTGCTGACCGGGCACTTCACGAACTGCATCGTGTCGTAGATCGCCAGGCCGGCCGAGACCACGCCGCCGGGGCTCTGGATGTACAGATTGATGTCGCGCTCCGGGTCCTCGCCCTCGAGGAAGATCATCTGGGCGACGACGAGGTTGGCGACGTAATCGTCGATCGGGGTGCCGATGAAGATGATGCGGTCCTTGAGCAGGCGCGAGTAGATGTCGTAGGCACGCTCACCACGGCCGGTCTGCTCGACCACGAACGGAACGGAAGCCATCCTGGATCCCTTTCGGTTGAGGTACGGTCACGGGAGGTTTTCGACCATCCCGCCCAAGAACTTGCGTCTTCTTTTTTTCAGCGTCCCGCGGGGGCTCCCTCCGCCGGAAGCGGGGGCAGGACCTCGTCCTCCAGTTTCGCCGCGTCGACCACCTTCTGGAGGGCCTTCCCCTCCAGGATGCTCTCGGCCAGCGACTGGCGGCGCTCCGCCGAGGCGTAATGCTGCCGGACCCGGGCGGCGTTCCGAGGGTCCGACTCCTGCATGCGCAGGATCTGCTGGGTCACCTCGTCCGGCGTGACCTCGATGGCCTCCTGCTTCGCCAGGGCGATGAGCAGGATCTCGCGACGGATGTTGCGCTCGACGCCCGGGCGGTAGTGCTCCTCGAGCTGCTTCTGCAGATCGGCCGAGACCTGCCGGCCCTGCGTCTGCTCGTGGACGACCTGCTCGAGCATGTAGCTCACCAGCCGCGGCGACAGCTCCATGGGATGACGCTTCACGATCTCGTCGATCGCCTGCGACTCGAGGTCGCGGCGCCAGCGCTGCTCGTCCTCGCGCGACAGGTTCTCGCGGATGCGATCGCGCAACTGCGCCAGCGTGTCGAAACCGAACACGTCCTTGGCGAACGCGTCGTCGAGCTCGCGCAGGCGACGGAACTGCACCTGACGGATCTTGATGACGTAGGTGATGGACTGCCCCGCCACCTCGGCCTGACGGTAGTCGGCCGGGTAGTTCACCGTGATCGTGCGCTCCTGCCCCGCTTCGGCGCCCATGAGGCCCTTCTGCAGGTCGGCCATGAGCTCGGGCGCACCCAGCAGGATGCGCGCACCCTTCTGCAGCGTGCCCTTGAGGCGCTGACCGTTGGCGTCGAGGCGCTGCACGTCGATGAGCAGCACGTCGCCGTCACCCGCGGGACGCGACACGTCCTCGAACACGGCCGACTCCTCGCGCAGCTGCGTGAGCATGGTCTCGACCTGCGCGTCCTCGACCGGACGGATGCGGCGCTTGAGCGCGTAGCCCTGCCAGTCCTTCACCTCGACCTTGGGCGCGGTGTCCACGACGAGCTCGAACGACAGCGGCTGGCCCGGCGTGAAGCGCAGGTTCGGCACCGACGGCGGCACGATCGCGACGAGCTCGGCGGCCTTGAGCGTCTCGTGCACGGCCTCGGGGATGAAGCGATCGAGGAACTCCTTCTCGATCTCGGCCGCGTACTCCTTGCGCACGGTGTCGAGCGGCACCTTGCCCTTGCGGAAGCCGGGGATGGCGACCTGGCGCTGGAAGACCCGCGCGACCTCGAGCATGCGCGATTCGACGCGCTCGGTGGGGACCTCGACGGTCAGGGTGTACTGCGACGGGCCGGACTCACGGACGGTGTGCGTCATGTTCGGTGCTGTCCTCGGTTCAGGAGCCAGTGGGGATGGGATCGGAATCGGGCGGTGCGGGTGCACGGAACGGGCGGGTTGGTGCGAGAGGGGGGAGTCGAACCCCCACGAGTCGCCTCACCGGAACCTAAATCCGGCGCGTCTGCCAGTTTCGCCACTCTCGCACGCGGACCGTTCGGCGTGGGGCCGGCGTAGCCGGACCCGGGCCTAGGGGATGCGGCAGGCGGACCGGGCTCGGCGATCGCCGTCCCGCGGTGCACCCTGCTGCGAAAGCGGGCCGCAGCATAGCACAGGGCCCCCGGCCGGGCGGACCGGCCGGGGGCCCCTGCCCTGCCGCCTAGAAGGCGACGCGGACCGACCCCAGGATCCGGTCGTCGGCCGAGCGCGGGAAGCCGTCGCGGGCCAGATTCCGGTGCAGGACGCCCAGGTCGAGCACCAGCCCCTTGGAGACGTAGGTGAAGCCGACCGAGGCGAGACCGGACTTGGTCTCGAGCGCACCCGGGCTCGACTCGCGCCCGACACCGAAGCGGAAGCCGTACGGCAGCTCGGCGTCCTTCCACACGAGCCCCACCCCCACGCCGAGCGCCGCATCGGTCCACACGCCGAAGCCCGACCACGCCTCGGACGAACGGCTCGACACGCCCGCCACGACCCAGGTGGACGGCGCGACGTTGACGCGCGCCGAGACACCGCCCGACAGCGCGGACTCGAGCGAAGCGGTCACCGTGCCCGTGGAGTCGCCCGCGAGCAGGTTCTCGGTGTAGGTGCCCGACAGATCGAGGCTCTTCTGCCAATGCAGCGCCGCACCCAACTCGCTCGCCCACGGCTGCCCGGCGTCCTTGGTGTAGCGCACGCCGACGCTCGCCCCCAGCCCGTTGCCGTTCAGGGTGAGCATGCGATCGCCGGACGACGGCGAGCCCGACTGCTCGTGCGTCTCGTACAGGTCGTCGCGGCGCACGAACTCGCCCGCCACGCCGACGCGCAACTGGTCGTTGACCGGGTACGACACCGCCGCACCGACACGCAGCTCGCGCTGCTGCGCGTGCTGATCCATCTGGCCCGGCGCGAGCAGCGGTCCGAACTCGTAGCTCATCTGCTCGAGGCGCAGCACGGGCTGCCACGCGTACAGCGCGACACCGATGCGCCCCGCGCCGTAGCCGAGCATGCCGCCGGCCGCGTCGGGATAGCCCACGGTCTGCTTGGTGCTGCGATTGATCGAGACGACGTCCTGCCGGTTCACGCGCTGGAACACCGGCGAGGCCTCGAGCGTGAAGCCCGGGGCGAACGCGCACGCGGGATTCTCGTACGGCGTGTCACCGAGCCAGCGATCGGCCAACGCGACACCGGCCGACGCGGCGTTCGCGGCGGCGACGGGCACGCCCGGCACCGCGAAGCCGTACACGGGATTGTTGAGCGGCGAGGGCAACTGCGCGTGCGCAACGGACGCGGTCAGCAGTGCGACGACGATCGCGAGGCGACGGATCGGCTGCGAGAGGTTCATGGTCGTTCAGGCTCCGTACTTGTCGAGACGTCCGGCGTTGGCGAGCAGCACCGCGATGAGATCCTTGCTGAGCAGCGTGCCGAGCGAACCCGCGCGACACGCCTTCTCGTGGAATCGCGGTGAGCCGTCGGCGAAGCACACGCCGGAGGCCACCAGTGCAGGAACAGGATGCCACGAGTGCCCCTTCATGGGCACGGGCGTGGAGTGGTCGCCGGTCACCGCGAGCACGTCGGGCTTGAGCGCGAGCAGACGCGGCAGCGCCGCATCCACCGCCTCGATGACGGCGACCTTGGCGGCGAAGTCGCCGTCCTCGCCCGCCATGTCGGTGCCCTTCACGTGCAGGAAGAAGTAATCGTGCGTCGCCCACTCGCGCTCGGCGACGGCGATCGCATCGGCGGCGCCCTCGCCCGTCGGCACGAACAGATCCATGCCCGCGAGGCTGGCGACGCCGCGATACATCGGGTAGGCCGCGATCGCGGCCGCGCGCAGCTTGAAGCGCTCGCGATAGCCCGCGAACGACGGCCGCTCGGACAGCCCGCGCATGAGCACCGCGTTGGCGGGCGATTCGGCGGCGAGCACCTCGCCGGCGCGCTTCACGAACGCGTTGACGATGCGCGCGGCCTTCTCGTGGCCCGCGCCCGGTTCGAGCGCGCGCGCCTGCGGGATGACCTTGCCCTCCTTGTGCGGGTCGGCGTCGCTCACCGCTCCGCCGAGCCCGGGACCGCGCAGCACCGCGACGAAGCGATGGCCCTTGCCCGGCAGCAGCATGACCTCGCAGTCCTCGAAGCGCGACGCCTCCTTCTTGAGGAGTTCGACCAGACGCACGCAGGTCTCGGTCGGGATGCGGCCGGCGCGCCGATCGGTGGCGATGCCGTTCGCGTCCACGGTGCAGAAGTTGGCGCGCGCGGCGACGTCACCGGGCTGCAGGTCCACGCCCGCACCGAGCGCCTCGAGCACCCCGCGCCCCACCGGATGCGTGAGCGGGTCGTAACCGAACAGTCCCAGATGCCCCGGGCCGCTGCCGGGCGTCACGCCGGGCGCGACCGGGAGCAGACGACCGAGCGCGCTCGCGGGCGTGAGCGCGTCGAGGTTCGGCGTGCGCGCCGCCTCGAGCGGGGTCATGCCGCCGTGCGCGGGATTCGGCAGGTCGCCCAGGCCATCGAGGACGAGCAGCACGATCTTGGACGAATGGTCGAGGACGAGCGATTCGAGGAGCGACATCGGGCGGAGACCTTTGGAGGACGGTGGGGCACGGACCGCGGCGCCCGTGGGGACGGAGCGCGAACCGCGCGGCGTGCGTTCACGCGACAGATTAGCACGCACGGCGGGCCCGGCGGGAACCCTGCGACCGCGCGGCCCGGCGGTGTGCTTGTCGCCCTCCGGGGGGCCCCCTATCCTGCCCACCGCGACATCCCCCCTCTAACCCGGCAGCATCTCTCGGAGGCTTCACTCCATGTCCACCCAGAAGACGTCCTCGCCCGAAGGGCTCACGTCCGGCGCGATCCAGAAGGTCGGCGTGATCGGCTGCGGCCTCATGGGCAGCGGCATCGCGCAGGTCAGCGCCCAGGCGGGCTTCACCACGATCGTGCGCGAGGTCTCGCCCAACGCGCTCGAGAAGGGCATCGGTTCGATCCACAAGTTCCTGCAGGCGGGCATCGACAAGGGCAAGGTGCCGCCGTACGAGCTCGACAAGGTGAAGAAGAACCTCACCGGCACGGTGAAGCTCGAGGACCTGGCCGATTGCGACCTGATCGTCGAGGCCGCGCCCGAGAACCTGGCGCTCAAGAAGGAGCTGTACGGCGCGCTCGAGGGCATCGTGAAGCCGGGCGCGATCTTCGCGTCCAACACGTCGAGCCTGTCGATCACCGAGATGAGCAACTTCTGCAAGCGCCCCGAGCGCTTCATCGGCCTGCACTTCTTCAATCCGGTGCCGCTCATGAAGCTGGTCGAGGTCGTGAGCACGGTGCGCAGCGACGCCGCCGCGCTCGCCGCCGCGAACGCGTGGTGCATGGCGATCGGCAAGACGGTCGTCAACTGCGGCGACTCGACGGGCTTCGTCGTCAACCGCCTGCTCGTGCCCTACATGCTCGACGCGATCCGCGTCTACGAGCAGGGCCTCGCCAGCCGCGACGACATCGACAACGCCATGAAGCTCGGCTGCGGCTACCCGATGGGTCCGCTGTTCCTCACCGATTACGTGGGGCTCGACACGACCTACTACATCAGCGAGATCATGTTCGACGAGTTCAAGGAGCCGCGCTTCTCGGCCCCGCCGCTGCTCAAGCGCATGGTGCTCGCCGGGCTGCACGGACGTAAGACGGGCAAGGGCTTCTACGACTGGAGCACCAACCCGCCTTCGTGAGACATTCCCGCTCGAGCGTCGTCCGAGGGGTCGGGGCACGTGCTCCGACCCCTTCGAATTCCCCCGCACGCACGAGGTCCTGATGGCCGTCCGCCGGTCCCCCGCCCGCCCCCGTCGTCGTCTGCGCCTCGCCGTCATCGGTGCGGGCCAGCTGGGTGAGACGCTCATCCGCGGCATGATCGAGGCCGGCCTGACGGACGCGCGATCGGTCACGGTGACCACCGCGCATCGCGCGCGCTCGCGCGACCTTGCACGACGGCTGGGGGTGCGCGCGGCCGCGTCGAACGCCGATGCGGTGCGCGACGCGCAGGTCGTGCTCGTCGTGGTGAAGCCGCAGCAGGTCGTGCCCGTGCTGCGCGAGATCGGGCCCGTGCTTCGCGCCGGGCAGTTGCTCGTGTCGGCCGCCTCGTCGGTGAGCACCGCGGTCATCGAGAAGCATCTCGTGGCCAAGGTCCCCGTCGTGCGCGCCATGCCCAACACGCCCGCGCTCGTACGGCAGGGCATGACCGCGCTCGCGGGCGGCCGCTGGGCGAAGGCGTCGCATCTGGCGCGCGCCGAGCAGATGTTCGCCGCCGTGGGCCGCACGGTGGTGCTCGATGAGAAGCACGTGGACGCGGTCACGGGCCTGTCGGCCAGTGGCCCGGCGTTCCTGTACATCGTGATCGAGTCGCTCGCCGACGGCGGCGTCAAGGTGGGCCTGCCCCGCGACGTCGCGCTCACGCTCGCGGCGCAGACCGTGCTGGGCGCCGGCGCCATGGTGCTCGGCACCGGGCAGCACCCCGCGCTCCTCAAGGACGCGGTGACCACCCCGAGCGGCACGACGATCGACGGCATCCTGGCGCTCGAGGCCGGTGGCTTGCGCGTGGCGTTGCTCAAAGCCGTGGTGCGCGCCACGAATCGCGCCCGCGAACGCGCCACCGAGTTGTTCGGCGAGGACGCCTGAGCGATGGACACGCGCGGGCCTGAGGCCGACGTCCTCGAGGTGGGCCTGCGCGCGCGGGCGCTGACCGACTTCTTCGCCGAGCTCTCGCCGCGCACGTTCGCGGACCTGGTGGATGCGGGCCTGCTCGACGGCGCCGAACTCGGGCGCGCGCGCGCCGAATGGGACGCCGCGATGCTGCACGCGTGCGTGCGCGGCGTGGTGAGCCTGCGCCTCGACGCGACGCTGATCGCCGACGTGGTGGACGGCCTGCACGATCGCGTGTTCGCGCAGGCGTTGCTGGGCCCCGCGTACGAGGCGTCCGCGCAGCGCGCGCATCTGGCGACGCGCTACGGCGAGTACGACGGCCTCGCGCGGCAGCACGGTCAGGTGGGCGGCGACGAGGTGCCCGGCGCGATCGCGGCGGCGTGCGCCGCGCACATCGCGCCGCGCGACGCGGTCGCGTTGCGCGAGGCGCTGGGCCCGATCCTCGAGGCGCTGGCGACGGGTGCGGCGCGCGTCGCGGCGGAACTCGACGAACTCACCGCGGTGCTGCCGCCGCGCGAGGGCCTGCTCGGGATCACCGCGCGACTCGACGCCGAGGGCATCGTCTGGGCGGTCGGCGGCAGCGCGTTGCTCGCGGCGCTGGGTCTGGTGGAGCGCGTGAACGATTGGGACGTGCAGGTGGCGCACGATCCCGAGCCGCTGCGCTTCCTGTTCGCCAGCGTGCCGCACACGTACTTCGAGCACGGCGGTTGCCACGCCGACTGGAAGCTCACGTTCGAGGCCGAGCGCACCGAGCTCATCCCCCACTTCGCGTTCTTCGCGCCCTACGGCGTGGTGCGCATCCCGCTGCATCGCACGCGGGTGTGGAACGGTCTGCCGATCGCGAGCCCCGAGGGTTGGGCGTGCGCCTACTGGCTCATGGGCCGCTACGACGAGCACGAACTGCGTGCGCGGCGCGCGACCCGCGCCGAGCTGCTGTTCGACTGGCTCACCGAGCACGGCGCCGACGAGGGTCGCGTGCGCGAACTGCTCGCCGAGCCCCTGCCGCCGGAGTTGGCGGTGCGGTTGCGGGGGTTGCTCGCGGGGTGAGTCGTGGCGCCCCGCGCTTGGCCGCGCCGCGCGCGTGGCGCGCGTCGAGGATGTGCTCGCGCCACCCGCGGTCGAGTCGGCCTCGCGGACCGGGCACGCATCGGGCGCGCCGCCCGCGCCCTACTCCCCGATGACCTTGATGAGCACGCGCTTGGCTCGGCGGCCGTCGAACTCGCCGTAGAAGATCTGCTCCCACGGTCCGAAGTCGAGCGCGCCCTTCGTGATCGCCACCACCACCTCGCGCCCCATGATCTGCCGCTTCAGATGGGCGTCGGCGTTGTCCTCGCCGGTGTCGTTGTGCCGGTACTGCGAGACGGGCGCGTGCGGCGCCAGCTTCTCGAGCCACGCGTCGTAGTCGTGGTGCAGCCCGCGCTCGTCGTCGTTGATGAACACGCTCGCCGAGATGTGCATCGCGTTCACGAGCACCAGCCCCTCGCGCACGCCCGACGCGGCGACCGCGCGCTCGACCTCGGCGGTGATGTTCACGAACGCACGGCGCGTGGGGATCTCCAGGGTGAGGTGCTCGGTGTGGCTCTTCATGGGGGCGTCCTCGTGAGGGGTGCGCAGCGGTGAGGCGTGCATCCCATCACAGGACGGGGCGCGGGTGGAAGTACCGCGCGCGCGGATCCCGCAGGTGAAGACCGCGTGACGTCGCGTGCGTCGTGACGATTCCGCTTGACGGGGTTCGAG
>CAZZLY010000065.1:4702-17096 GCA_964655175.1 uncultured bacterium | reverse complement strand
AGTCACGACGGCGGCCGGCCATGTCGGCCGCGACCGCGGTCACGAGGATCGCGCCCTTGAGGATGGGCTGCCAGAACGCCTCGGTGTCGAGCAGGCTCATGCCGTTGTCGAGCGACGCCATGACGAGCGCGCCCAGCAGCGCGCCCCACACCGAGCCGCGCCCGCCCAGCAACGACGTGCCGCCGATGACCGCGGCGGCGATCGCATCGAGCTCCATCATGCGGCCGGCATCGGTCGTGGCCGCGCCCACGCGCGCGGTGAGCACGATGCCCGCGAGCCCCGCGAGCGCGCCCATGACCATGAACACACCCGTGATGCGTCGCTCGATGGGCACGCCCGAATAGAACGCCGCCTCGCGGTTGCCGCCGATGGCGTACAGGTGACGGCCGAACGGTGTGCGCGTCGCCACCAGTGCCAGCACGCCCGCCACCACCACGAGCAGCAGCACCGGCACCGGCACGCCCTCGTAATCGTTCATCGTCCGCACGAACAGCGGCACCAGCCCCACGAGCGCGGCCCAGCGATAGCGGTCCGCGCCCTGGGCCCTCACCATGCGGCGGACGAGGAACACGAGGCTCACGGCACTCAGCAACGTGCCGGCGAGCGGCGGCAGATAGGTCTGCCCCACGAGCAGGAACGCGCTCGGCGGGGTGACCGTGATGCCGCGCGTGAGTCCCAGCAGCGCGCCCTGGAACACGAGCATGCCGCCCAGCGTCACGATGAACGGCGGGATGCGCAGGCGCGCCACGAGCGAACCCTGCACCGCACCCAGCGCCACGCCCAGTGCGGGGGCGAGCGCGTACGCCAGCGGCAGCGGCCAGCCGAGTCGCGTGGCGGCGATCGCGGCGAGCGCACCCAGCAGGCCACTCATGGCGCCCACGGACAGGTCGATCTGTCCGGCCACGATGACGAGCACCATGCCGGTGGCGAGCAGCGACGTGACGCTCATCTGTCGCGCGAGCAGGCTCAGGTTGCGCGGCGAGAGGAACGTGCCGTTCGTGGTCAGACTGAACACCGCCCAGATGGCGAGCAGCGCGAACACCATGGTGAGCGTGCGCCAATCGATCGTGCGCTTCATGCGACGGACTCCGGGGCGAGGGTGGCGGCGGCGATGACGGCCTCGGGTGAGGCGTCCTCGCGCGAAAGGCAGGCGGTGGTGCGACCGTTCGCGAGCACGAGCACGCGGTCGCTCAGGGCGAGCAGTTCGGGCAGGTCCGACGACACGAGCACGATCGCCATCCCTTCACCGCTCAAACGGTCGATGAGGGCATGGATGGCGGCGCGCGCGCCCACGTCGATGCCGCGCGTGGGTTCGTCGAGCAGCAGCACGCGCGGGCCGGCGAGCAGCCAGCGGCCGAGGACGACCTTCTGCTGGTTGCCACCCGAGAGTCGCAGCACGGCCGGTTCGAGCGACGCGGGGCGCAGTTCGAGCGCGTCCACCTGGGCTCGGCACGCGCGCGTGCGCGCGACGTCGTCGAGCAGGCCCTGCGGCGCGAACCGGGCGAGCGTGGCGAGCGACAGGTTGTCGAGCACGCTGCCCTCGGGGACCAGACCCTGACGGCGGCGATCCTCGCTCACGAGCGCGAGCCCCGCCGACTGGGCGGCGGCCGGCGAGGGGAAGGGGCCGCGTTCGGGATTCTCACCCACGCGCAGCGTGCCGCGCACGCGGCTGCGCGCCGCCCCGAACAACGACGCGACGAGCGCGGTGCGACCCGCGCCCACCAATCCACCGATGCCCAGCACCTCGCCCGCGTGCACGGTGAACGACACCTCGGAGAGCGCGTCGCGTCCGGGCCGATCGGGATCCGCGAGCGTCCAGTCGCGCACGGACAGGAGCGGGGCGCCGGGCTCGCGCGGGGTGCGCGCCTGCGCATCGGCGAGTTCGCGGCCCACCATGTGCGCGATCACCTGTGCGCGGGTGAGTGACGCGGCCGGGGCGGTGACCACGGTGCGTCCGTCGCGCAGGACGGTGATGCGGTCGGCGATGCGCGCCACCTCCTCGAGGCGGTGGCTCACGTACAGGATGGCGGTGCCGCGCGATCGCAGTTCGGCGAGCAGGGCGAGCAGGCGCTGCGCATCGGAGTCGGGCAGCGCGGCGGTGGGCTCGTCGAGCACCAGGACGCGCGCCTCCTTGGCGAGCGCCTTGGCGATCTCGACCAACTGCTGCTGGCCGACGCCCAGTTCGTGCACCGGTCGGGACGGGTCCACGTCGAGTCCGACGCGCGCGAGTGCCGCGACCGCGGTGGCGCGCACCGCGGCCGCATCGATGAGGCCGTGACGCACGGGCTCGCGGCCCAGCACCAGATTGGCCTCGACCGAGAGCGCGGGGACGAGCGCCAGCTCCTGCGCGATGAGCGCGATGCCGTGCGCTTCGGCGGCGCGGATGTCGGTGAAGCGCGCCGGGGAACCGTCCACGAGCAGCGCGCCCTGCCACGAGGCCGCCGGATGGAAGCCGCTCAGGATCTTGAGCAGCGTGGACTTGCCCGCGCCGTTCTCGCCGCACAGCGCGTGCACCTCGCCCGCGTGCAGCGTGAACGACACGCCGTCCAGCGCGCGCACGCCCACGAAGTCCTTGGTGACCTCGCGCAGTTCGAGCCGCGGCGTGCCCGCGGGGGAGGTCATCGCTTGGGCGTGGCCTCGCCCGCGAGCGCGGCCTTGGTGTGGAACCCGTCGGCCACGACCGTGGAGTCCATGTTGGCCGCATCCACCGCGACCGGGGCGATGAGCAGCGCCGGGACCTTCTTGAATCCGTTGTCGATCGTCGCGGTCGCGTCGGCCACGGGCTGCTTGCGCGCCAGCTGGATCGCCGCCTCGGCCCCACGGCGCGCGAGCGCGGCGATGGGCTTGTAGATCGTCATGCTCTGCGTGCCCGCGAGCACGCGCTGGCACGCGGCGAGTTCGGCGTCCTGCCCGGTCACGATCACCTTGCCCGCCAGCTTCTGCTCGGCGAGCGCCTGGATCGCGCCGCCGGCGAGGCCGTCGTTGCTGCACACGACCGCGTCGATGCGGTTGGCGTTACGCGTGAGGGCGTTCTCCATGATCTTGAGCGCCTCGAGCGGCTGCCAGTCGTTGGCCCACTGGTCCCCGACCAGCGTGATGTCGCCGCGGTCCACGTAGGGCTTGAGCACCTCGAGCTGCCCCTGGCGGAACAGGTGCGCGTTGTTGTCCGTGGGCGCACCCGCGATGAGCTGGTAGCGACCCTTGGGCACGCGCTTCACGGCGTAGCCCGCCTGCAGGCGGCCCACCTCGACGTTGTCGAACGACATGTACAGGTCCACGTCGCACTGATTGATCAGACGGTCGTACGCGATCACGGGCACGCCGGCCTGATGCGCCGACTTCACGATCGTCGCGGCGCTCTCGGAGTTGTGCGGCGCCACCACGAGCACGTCCACACCCTGCGTGAGCAGGTTCTCGCACTGCGCGTTCTGCCGCGCGTCGTCGTTGTTGGCGACCTGCACCTTGACCGTGGCGCCCAGTTCGGTCGCGCGCTTGACGAACTCGTCGCGGTCGCGCTGCCAGCGCTCCTCGCGCACGGTGTCGAGCGACAACCCGATCACCACGGGCTTGTCCGACCCCTTCGCGTCGGTCTTGCCACCCGACGAGCAACCGGTGAGGGTCATGGCCGACAGGGCGAGCACGGCGACGAGACGGGGCAGCGGACGCATCGGGGACCTCGTGGCGGGTGGGGGATGGACGAGCGACGCGACAGCGTAGGAGGGGCGGCGACCCAGCGTCAACGCGGTTCGCCGCCCTCGCGGGGGTAGCGTCCCCCCACGCGCGCACCGTATCGTGGCGACCATGAGAACCCCCGTCCGCATGCTCGTCCTATGGTTGTCGTTCGTCGGTGTGGCCACCGCCGGCGTGGATCCGACGCGTTTCGTGGACCCGTTCATCGGCACCGGTGGCCACGGCCACACGTTCCCCGGCGCCTCGGTGCCGTTCGGCATGGTGCAGCTGAGCCCCGACACGCGGCTCGACGGCTGGGACGGCTGTTCGGGTTATCACGCCGACGACACGCGCGTGTACGGGTTCTCGCACACGCACCTGAGCGGCACCGGGGTGAGCGACTACGGTGACGTGTTGTTCCTGCCCCTGCTGGGGACCCCGCACGGGCACCTCTCGTACGGTCGCGCACACGGTGACGGCAACGGCTCGAGGTTCCGTAAGTCGAGCGAGCGCGCCGAGCCCGGCTACTACGCCGTCACGCTCGACGACGCGCGCACCCGAGTGGAACTCACCGCCACCGCGCGCACGGGGTGGCACCGCTACACGTTCCCGGCCGCCGAGAGCGCGTTCGTGCTCGTGGACCTGCGCGCGCGCGACGAGGTGATCGCTTCGAGCCTGCGCGTGGTGGACGACCACACGATCGAGGGCGAGCGCCGCTCCCGCGCCTGGGCGCGCGATCAACGCGTGTTCTTCGTGGCGCGATTCTCGCAGCCGTTCAAGGCCCTGTTCATGGTGGATTCGGTGGCGGCCCCGGGGTTGCGTCAGGCCGAGGGGCGCGACCTGCAGGTGGCGTTGCGGTTCGCCTCGCCCAAGGGGGCGCGCGTCGTGGCCAAGGTGGGGATCTCGGCGGTGGACGTCGCCGGCGCGCGTGCGGCCCTCGACGCCGAAGCACCCGGCTGGGACTTCGACCGCGTGCGCGCGGCCGCTCGTGCCGAGTGGCGGCGTGCGTTGGCGCGCATCGAGGTCGCGGGCGGCACGAGTGCCCAGGACACGGTGTTCTACACCGCGCTCTACCACACGATGCTGCAGCCCAACCTGTACACCGACGTGGACGGGCGCTACCGCGGACGCGATGGCGAGGTGCACACGGCGAAGGGCTGGACGCAGTACACGGTGTTCTCGTTGTGGGACACCTTCCGTGCGGCGCATCCGCTGTACACGATCCTCGAGCCCGAGCGCACGCGCGACTTCGTCGAGACGTTCCTGGCGCAATACCGCGAGGGTGGCCGGCTGCCGGTGTGGGAACTCGCGGGCAACGAGACCGACTGCATGATCGGCCAGCACGCGGTCTCGGTGATCGCCGACGCGTGGGCCAAGGGCATCCGCGGGTTCGACCCGGCGGCGGCGTTCACCGCGATGCGCGCGAGCGCCGACGCGGAGGACCGCGGCCGCGCCGATTTCCGCACACGCGGCTACGTGCCCGGCGAGCGCGAGAGCGAGGGCGTGTCCAAGACGCTGGAGTACGCCTACGACGACTGGTGCGTGGCGCGCATGGCCGACGCGCTGGGTGAGACGTCGCTGCGTGACGCGTACCTGCGCCGTGCACAGGGCTGGCGGCATCTGCTGGACCCCGAGACGGGGTTCATGCGGCCGCGCATCGGCGGGCGGTTCAAGACGCCGTTCGATCCCACCGAGGTGGACTTCCATTTCACCGAGGCGAACAGCTGGCAGTACAGCTTCTTCGTGCCTCAGGACGTCGCAGGGCACGTCGCGGCGCTCGGTGGGCGTCACGCATACGCCGCCAAGCTCGACGCACTGTTCGGGGCCTCCTCGCGCACCACGGGGCGCGAGCAGGCCGACATCACCGGTCTCATCGGCCAGTACGCGCACGGCAACGAACCGAGCCACCACATCGCCTACCTGTACGACTACGTGGGGCAGCCCTGGAAGACGCAGGCGATGGTGCGGCGCATCCTCGACAGCCTGTACACCACCGCGCACGATGGACTCTCGGGCAACGAGGACTGCGGGCAGATGAGCGCGTGGTACGTGATGTCGGCGCTGGGGCTGTACGCCGTCACGCCGGGGCAGGACCACTACGCGATCGGCTCGCCGCTCTTCCCGCGCGTCACGCTGCATCTGTCCAACGGGCGCAGGTTCACGATCCGCGCCACGGGCAATGGCCGGGGGCGGCCTTACATCCAGCGTGCCGAACTCGATGGCGCGTCGCTCACGCGCTGCACGATCGCGCACGGTGACCTGCTCGCGGGCGGCACGTTGACGTTCACCATGGGTGCCGCGCCCGAGACCTCGTGGGCGGCGCGACCCGGTGACGAGCCGCCGTCGCGCATGGACGGACCCCGCGTGCTGGCCGCGCCCGCGCTCACCGGAGGAGCGGCGCGCTTCCGCGGCGCGCAGACCGTGCGACTCGCGAGCCACGAGCCCGAGGCGCGGATCACGTGGTCGCTGCGCGACGGGGACGAGGTGATTGCGAGCGGCACGGGACCCGAGGTGACCATGGACCGCACCGCGACGCTCGTGTGGCGCGCCGAGGCGCCCGGCCTGCTGCCGAGCCCCGAGGAGCGCGTGACGTTCCGCCGCATCGCGGACGAACGTCGCATGACGTCGCTCACGAAGCCGCACCGCGCCTACACCGGCGGGGGCGAGGACGCGTTGCTCGATGGCGAGCGCGGCGGCGAGGACTTCCGGTTGCCCACGTGGATGGGCTTCTACGGCACGGACGTGGACGCGGTCGTGGATCTGGGAGGCGAACGCACGCTGGATCACGCGGCGATGGGCTTCCTGCAGGATCAGAACTCGTGGATCTTCATGCCGCGCGCGGTGCGGTTCGAGACCTCGCGCGACGGCGTGGTCTGGCAGCCGGCCGGCGAAGCGCTGAACGACGTGGACGAGCACACCGACGGCGTCGTGCTCCGCGACTTCGCCGCCCGTTTCGCCCCGCGCAAGGCCCGCATGCTCCGCGTGCACGTGACCGCGCCCATCATGTGCCCCGACTGGCACAAGGGCGCCGGCAATCGCTCGTTCGTGTTCGCGGACGAGATCGTCTGGGAGTAGACGCGGCATCGCATCACCCACGGACCGAACCCTTCATGAGGAACCCCGGAATGCAGACGCAGTCCCTCGGTCGCTCCACACTCCAGACCACTCGCCTGGCGTACGGCTGCATGCGCGTCGCGGGCACGATGGACCGTGCGAGGTTCACGCCCGACATGGAGGCGGTGGGGCGACGCGCCATCCTCGCCGCCTACGAGGCCGGCTACACGCACTTCGATCACGCCGACATCTATGGGAACGGCCTGAGCGAGGAGGTGTTCGGGCGCGTGCTGCGCGACGTGTCCGGCATGCGGGAGCGCGTGCTCGTCGCCACCAAGTGCGGCATCCGCTGGACGGGGGACCCGACGCCCGATGCGCCGCATCGCTGGGACTTCTCGCGCGAGCACATCGTGTGGTCGTGCGAGCAGTCGCTGCGGCGTCTGGGTGTCGAGTGCATCGACCTGTACATGCTGCATCGGCCGGACTATCTGATGCAGCCGGACGAGATCGCCGCCGCGTTCACGGCGTTACAGGCCCAGGGCAAGGTGCGTGCGTTCGGCGTCAGTAACTTCCGGCCGTCCCAGGTGACCCTCGTGCAGCGCGCCTGCCCGATGCCGCTCGTGGTGAACCAGATCGAGGTGCATCTCGGTCGTCTCGACGCTTTCGAGGACGGCACGCTGGACCAGTGCATGAGCGAGGGGCTCGCGCCGGTCTCGTGGAGTCCGCTCGGGCGAGGGCTGTTCGGCGACGGGGGTGAACCCGAACCGCACGATCCGCGCGCCGAAGGGCTGCGGGCGCTGCTCACGACCCTGGATCGCCTCGCGAACGCGCACGGGGTGAGTCGGCAGGTCGTCGCACTCGCGTGGTTGCTGCGGCACCCTTCGGGCATCGTGCCGCTCGTGGGCAGCGTGCGACCGGAGCGGATCCGCGATGCCGTGCGGGCCGATTCGCTCACGCTGAGCCGCGAGGAGTGGTACACGATCCTCACCGCCGCGAGGATGCAGGGCCTGCCCTGAGCGCCGCACGCGGACGCGGACCGGAGCTCGAGTCGAGCGGCCGGGGCAGCGACCCCGCCCGGGTTGCCTCGCGCGAGCCGGGTGCGTCACACTCCGTGCGCTGAATCGGCCCGTGACCCCCATGGGCCTCCCCCCAGACGCCCATCCGAGGCCAGAGCCATGCGCAAGCCCGTCATCCGTCTCGCCGTCGTCCCGTTCCTGTTGCTGATGCTGTTCCAGACCATGGCCGCGTTCGCGCAGGGCGGGCAGGAGGGGCCCAAGAACCTCAAGGTCCTGCCCAAGGACATCTCGCGTCGCGAACTCACGGCGATCATGAACAAGTTCGAGGATGCCACCGGTCTGGATTGCGGCGATTGCCATGCGCAGAGCAAGACGCAGCCCGGTCGCTTGGATTTCGCGGCCGACGACAAGCCCGAGAAGGAGACGGCCCGCAAGATGATGAAGATGGTCGCCTCGATCAACGAGCAGGTCGGTGCGATGGGGCTCAAGAACCCGAACAAGGTCGAGTGCATGACCTGTCACCACGGTGTCGCCGAGCCGGCCACGCTGGCGGGCATGCTGCTCAAGGCCAGCGACAAGGGCGGCGTCAATGCAGCGATCGCGGCCTATCGCGACCTGCGCAAGACCTACTACGGCTCGGCCGCGTACGACTTCTCGCCGCACGGCCTCAATGATGCCGCGGGTCAGTTCGCCGAGGGCAAGCAGGACTTCGACGGTGCCATGGCGCTGTTCAAGCTCAACCTGGAGTTCTATCCCAACGACATCGGCACCTACGTGCGCATGTCGCGCGTGCAGATGGCCAAGGGCGACAAGCCGGGCGCCATCGCCAGCATGGAGAAGGCGGTCTCGCTCGATCCGCAGAACAACCGTCTCAAGGCGCAGCTCGAGCGCCTCAAGAACGGTCAGTGATGGCGTTCAAGTTCACCCCGTTGCGCGCGACCGTGGCGGCGATCGTCGCCGTGGTCGCGGCGCAGCTGGTGCCGGTGGACCGTCACAACCCGCCGGTGCGCATGGAGGTCGATGCGCCCGCCGACGTGAAGCGCATCCTCGAGCGATCGTGCTACGACTGCCATTCGAATCGCACGCGCTGGCCGTGGTACTCGCGTGTGGCGCCGGTCTCGTGGCTGGTCGCGCGCGACGTGCACGAGGGTCGCGAGGAGATCAATTTCAGCGAGTGGCCCATGTTCGACTTCGACGAGCAGGATCATCTGCTCGAGCAGGTCGAGAAGCAGGTGACGCGCGGCAAGATGCCGCTGCCCGTGTACCTGATCATGCACGGGGACGCGGCGCTGAGTCGCGCCGACCGCGAGACGTTGCTCGCCTGGGCCCGCGCCGGCAGCGGCGGGGACCCCACCCAGGCCTACTGAATCGTGCCGGATGCCGATGCGTGACGGCGGGCCCCTCGATTCCGGGGGCCCGCCGCCCTTTTGTGGGGGCGGGAGTGAGCGGGCTAAGGTAACCTTGGAATGGCTACGTTCGTGACCCTCTGGCCTGGGGAGTCCCCTCGGTGACCACACCTCGCATCGTGCACCGCACCGCTCTCGTCCTGCTGCTCGCGCTCGCGGCTGTCGCCGCGCCCGTGGCGCAAGCCCAGTGCATCCTGGCGAACCCCAGCTTCGAACTGCCGGGCACGGCCCCCATCGTGTTCCAGGGCTGGAACCAGTTCGGGACGATCGCGTCGAGCTCGAGTGCAGGGCACGGTCGCTTCGCGGCGAGCGTTTCGGGCCCCAGTGCCACACCGCCGGGAGCCTACGTGGTCTCGGGACTGTGGCAGCCCATGGCCTCGGCCGTGGGAGACCACTGGAGCGTCGCGGGCCGGGTCCGCGTCCCGTCGGTGCGTGGTCTCAGCGGTGGGAGCAAGGCCATCGTCAACGTGGAGTGGCGCAACAGTGCGGGCGATCTCATCAACTACGAGACGCACGACGTCGCCACCGCGACCAGTCCGCGCGACTCGTCGATCCTGTTCGCCTTCACCTCGGCGGCCGCTCCGAGTGGGACGGTGAGCGCTCGCTTGTTGCTCGGCGTGCTCCAGGGGCCGACCGATGCTCAAACGGACGTGATCTACGACCAGATCACCTTCGTCAAGCTCACGACGCCGTCCCTCGATGCGCTGCAATGGAACGACTTCGTGGGAGGGCGGTCGCTCGTGTTCGCCGGACGCACGTGGCGCGTGAAGGGGCCCGGGCTCTATGGCCCCGGAAGCAACTACTTCTCCAACAGCACGAGCGCGGTGTTCGTCGATGCGCAGGGACGGCTGCATCTGACCCTCAGGCAAGTGGGCGGCACGCGCCAGGCGACCGAGGTCGCACTCGTGGATGCGCTTGGTTACGGCGACTACGTGTTCACCACGCAAGGGGATCTCGATGCGCTCGACCTCAACGCCGTGTTCGGTCTTTTCCTTTGGGAGTACGGCCCCTGTTACAACGCCGGCGACGTCTGGTGGAATCCGTACAACGAGATCGACATCGAGTTCGGTCGCTGGGGTGACCCCAACGCGGCGATCGCACAGTTCGTGGCGCAGCCGTTCGACTACGGCACGAACCTGCACCGATTCGAAGCCGTCTTCTCACCCGACGAACTCACCACGCACGTCATCCGCTGGCGATCGGATCGGGTCGAGTTCCGCAGCTGGCGCGGGGGGCCCGGGGCCGAGTCGCCCTCGACCCTGATCCACTCGTGGAGGTACACCGGGCCACACGTCCCGCGGCCCGATCAGCCGCGCGTGCATCTGAATCTCTGGGAGATCGCGCCCAAGACGGTGGTGGCCGATCAGGAGGTCGTGCTGGAGGGCTTCCAGTTCGTCCCCTGGCCCTATACCTCCCTCGCGACCCCGAATGCCGACGTGCACCCGGGTGTCGCGCTCGCGGTCGCGGGCCGCAATCCCACGCACGGTGCCACGACGCTGCGATTCACGCTCGCGCACGAGGCTCGTGCGACGCTCGACGTCGTGGACGTCGCCGGGGCTCGCGTGCGGCGCCTCGAGGCGGGCACGCGTCCCGCCGGTGAGCACACGATCCTCTGGGATGGGCGTGACGACGCGGGCTCTGCCGTTCGGCCCGGCGTGTACTTCGTGCGCCTCGATGCGGACGGTGCGCAGCATGCGGCGCGGGTGGTCGTGCTGCGCTAGGCTGGCCCGTATGTCCGCTCGCATCCATCCCCCTGCAACCAACGCCACGCGCCTGCCGCTCGGCTATCGGCCGTCCCTCGACGGCCTGCGCGCGTTCGCCGTGCTCGCCGTGATGAGCTGGCACTACGTGCTGCCGGGCGTGAAGGGCGGCTTTCTGGGCGTGGACCTGTTCTTCGTGCTGAGCGGCTTCCTCATCACCAAGCTGCTGCTCGAGGAGTGGGAGGGCACGGGGCGGATCCATCTGGGGCACTTCTATCTGCGGCGCGTGCTGCGATTGTTCCCCGCGCTGCTGCTGGTGCTCGTGGCCACGTGGCCGTTCGTCGAGCGGCTGTGGACGTGGATGGCGCTTCTGTACGTGACCAACTGGGGCATCCTCGCGGGCAAGCTCAACTCGTCGGCGATCATGCAGCTGTGGTCGCTCTCGGTGGAGGAGCAGTTCTACCTGCTGTGGCCGCCGCTCCTGTGGCTGTTGCTGCGCCAGCGGGTGCCCCGACGTGCGATCGTCGCGCTCGTGCTGGTGCTGGCCGCCGCGTCGGCCGTCTTCAAGATCGTGGGCTGGCGTTCGGTGGACGACTGGAGCCGGTTCTACTTCGGCTCCGACGGTCGCGCCGACCAGCTGCTCATCGGCTGCCTGACGGCGATGCTCGTGTCGTGGACGCGGTGGCCCGCGCAGTCCGGCTTCCGGGTGCTGGTGCGCGTGCTCATGGTGCCGGCGCTCGCATGGCTCGGCTGGCTGCTCGTGAACTCGGCGATCTACTGGGAACTGTTCTACCACCGCGGCGGCATGACGCTGGTGGCGCTCGCGGCCGCGGTCGTGATCCTGCAGTGCATGGTCGCGCCGGTGCCCGGCGTGCGCGATTTCCTCGCGTGGCGTCCCATGGTGGCGATCGGTCGCATGTCGTACGGACTCTACCTGTGGCACTCACCGGTGGGCTGGCTCACCGATGCGCGGCACTACGACTGGGTGCCCGTCCTGTCGCGCCCCGTGCAGTTCGTGGCGCGCGTGGCGCTGACGTTTCTGATCGCCTGGCTGAGCCATCGATTCCTCGAGACGCCGCTTCTGCGCCTCAAGGACCGCCTGCGCCCGAGGCCTGAAGCGTCCTGAGCGACGCTCGGACCCGCGTGCGCCTGCGGCGTGCGCGCGGGGCCGTCGTGCGACGACGTCAGGGGCGTCGAGTCAGGCGGGGAAGCCGGGCGTGGCGAGCAGGCGCTTCACCTGATCGCAATGGCGATCGATGTGGAAGCGCAGGAACTCGAGGCGCTGCGTGGCGTCGAGCGGGCCCGAGATGGGGTGCGGGTGCACGATCGCGGCCATGTCGAGTCCGGCCAACTGCGGCGCGAGCGCACCGAGCATGACCGCGTTGGAGCGCAGCGCCGCACGCCAGTAACTGATCGGGCCGCCCCACTGCGGCCGGGCGGCTTCAGGGGCTTGGGCGCGCGGCTCCCACGTCTCGGTGACGATCTGCTCGATCGTCTTGCCCGCATGCGGGCAGGCGTCCTTCCAGACGCGCGAGCCGTCGCGCACCCC
>CAZZLY010000065.1:0-4602 GCA_964655175.1 uncultured bacterium | reverse complement strand
CGTATCGGACGTTCCGCCACGCACGGCGTGGGTGTGATCGCGATCCGCCCCATCCCCAAGGGCATGCTGGTGTTCGAGGGTGAGAGCGAACTGGTCGTGTGGGTGTCGCGGGCCGAGGTGCGGCGCATGCCCAGGGCCATCCGGTCGCTGTACGAGGACTTCGGCATGGTCTGGGGCGACCGCCTCGGGGTGCCGCCCACGCTCAACATGCTGTCGGTGGGCTGGTACGTGAACCATTCCGACACGCCCAACGTCGAGGCGGGGGACGACGGGCGGTTCCGCACGCTGCGTCGCATCCGCGTGGGCGAGGAACTGACCGCGGACTACCGCACGTTCGTCGAGGAGCCGTTGCCGTTCCGGCCCAAGGTCTCGCCCCGGCGCGGTGCGCGACGGACGCGACGGGCCTGAGCCTCGCAGGGCGTGAGTCTCGAACGCTCACGCGTCGGATCGCGCACCCATGTCGCGCGTGACCCGCGGTTCGGGATGCGATTTCGTTTGAACATCCGCGGGCATGTCGGCACTATGGACTCGCAGGAGTGTCATCGGTCCATGCATGACGTCGGCGAAGCCTTCGGCGGCGTGATGCGCGACCGATCGCCGCGTCACCCACAGGAGGCAGGTCCCCTTGGCTCAGGTCCCCCCGGACGCCGATACGCTGGTGTTGTCCACGCAGGCCCCCGATACGTTGTTGGCGTGTGGTTCCGACGCCGTCGCCATCGCCGTCTCGGGTGACAGCCGCCGCCTCGTCGCCGCCCGCGAGATCCCCAAGGGCGCGCACCTGTTCGACCTCGAGGGCCGTGAGACCAAGCGCCCCACGCGCTATTCCGTCCAGATCGACGCGGACCTGCATCTGGACACCGATTGCGCCCGTGACGAGGCCGACCTGCTCGCGCGCTATTACTGGCGCTATCTGGACCACAGCTGCGAGCCCAGCACGGTCATCCGTGACCGCGCGGTCTACGCCCTGCGCGACATCGCGGCGGGCGAGGGCGTGACGTTCGACTACAACACGACCGAGTACGACATGGCCGAGCCGTTCCAGTGCCTGTGCGGCGAGGCGCGTTGCGTGGGCACGGTGCGCGGGGCGCGACATCTGACGCCCGCGCAGCGGCGCCGTGTGGCGCGTCGGTTGCCGTCGTACCTCAAGTGAGTGGCATGACGCCCACCGCCCCGCGCGCGAACTCCGTCCGTCGGGTGCTCGTCGCCAGCATGATCGGTTCGGCGATCGAGTTCTTCGACTTCTACATCTTCGGGATCGCGGCCTCGCTCGTGTTCCCCAAGCTGTTCTTCCCGCAGACCGACCCCACGGCCGCCATGTTGGCGTCGTTCGCCACGTTCGCGATCGCGTTCGTCGCGCGTCCGATCGGGGGTGTCGTGTTCGGGCACTTCGGGGACCGTGTGGGGCGCAAGGCCACGCTGGTCGCGGCACTGCTCACGATGGGTGTGTCCACGGTGCTCATCGGTGTGCTGCCGACCTACGTGCAGGTGGGTGTGGCCGCCCCCTGGCTGCTGGCGCTGATGCGCTTCGGGCAGGGACTGGGGCTGGGCGGGGAGTGGGGTGGTGCGGTGCTGCTGGCGGTCGAGAACGCCGGCCCGCGCGAGCGCGCGTGGTTCGGCATGTTCCCGCAATTGGGCGCCCCGCTCGGGTTCTTCCTGTCGAGCCTGTTGTTCGTGACGCTGTCGCGCGAACTCTCGCCCGAGCAGTTCATGACGTTCGGCTGGCGCATCCCCTTCCTGGCGAGCGCCCTGCTCGTGATCGTGGGCCTCTACGTGCGCCTGCGCATCACCGAGACGCCGGTGTTCGAGCGCGCGGCCGCCCGCGGTGCGACCCAGCATCTGCCCGCGTTCACGGTGCTGCAGCGGCACGCCTGGACGCTCGTGCGCGGCGTGCTCACGCCGGTCTCGGGCTTCGTGCTGTTCTACCTGGTGACCGTGTTCGCCCTCTCGTGGGCCACGACGCACCTGGGTTACAGCAAGGCCGACTTCCTCACGATCCAGATGGTCTCGGTCCTCGCGTTCGCGGCCACGGTGCCGCTGGGCGGGCTGCTGCTCGAATGGGGGCGGCGCAAGTCGTTCGCGCTCGTGACCGTGGCGACCGCTCTGTACGGGTTCGTGATGCCGCACCTGCTCGAGAGCGGGCACGCGGGGGTGTGGGCGGCCATGCTGCTGGGCATGGCGCTCACCGGGCTGTTCTACGGGCCCATGGGGACGTTGCTCTCGGAGCTGTTCCCGACCGAGGTGCGCTACACGGGCAGTTCGCTGGCGTTCAATCTGGGCGGCATCCTGGGCGCCTCGTTCGCGCCCATGATCGCCACGACGCTCGCGACCACGTACGGCCTGAGCCACGTGGGGTACTACCTCGTGGGCATGTCGCTGCTCTCGCTGCTGAGTCTCGTGGGTGGACGTGAGACGAGAGACGTCGAGTTCTGACGTGCGTGCGCTGCGGATGATCCTGGTCGTGCGTCACGTCCGGGGACGCCGATGAACCGGCTCGAGTTCACGCTCGAAGCGGTCGCGCCCGATTCGCGCGCGCGCGCTGGGCGATTCCGCACCGCGCACAACGAGGTCCTGACTCCGACGTTCATGCCGGTGGGTACGCATGCGTCCGTGCGCGCGCAGCGGCGCGAGGACCTGCTGGAGAGCGGCGCGCAGGTGCTGCTCGCCAACACGTACCATCTGCTGCTGCAGCCCGGCGTGGCCGTGTTCGAGAAGTTCGGCGGCATCCACAACTTCATGAACTGGCCCCGCTCGGTGCTCACGGACTCGGGTGGGTTCCAGATCTTCTCGCTGCCGCACAGTCGCAGCATGCGCGAGGAGGGCGCCGAGTTCCGCAGCTACATGGACCAGAGCATGATCCTGCTGAGCCCCGAGCGCAGCATCGCCACGCAGCGGGCGATCGGGTCGGACATCATGATGGTGCTGGACCAGTGCGTGCCCTCGACCGTGGACCACGCGACCGCACGCGCCGCCATGGAGCTCACGCACCGCTGGGCGGCGCGCAGCCTCGTGGCGCGCGGGGATTCACCGCAGGCGCTGTTCGGCATCGTGCAGGGCGCGTGCTACGAGGACCTGCGCCGCGAGAGCGCCGACGCGATCACCCAGATGCCGTTCGACGGCTTCGCCATCGGCGGGCTGGCGGTGGGCGAGGGCCGCGAGCAGCGCGACGAGACCACCGGCTGGGTGACCGGCCTGCTGCCGGCCGACCGCCCGCGCTACCTGATGGGCGTGGGCACGCCGCGCGACATTCTGGAAGCCGTGCATCGTGGCGTGGACATGTTCGACTGCATCCTGCCCACGTCGTTGGCGCAGCAGGGCGTGGTGTTCACGAGCACCGGTCGCAAGTCGCTCAAGCGCGCGGCCTACCGCGATCGTGAGGGGCCGCTCGATCCGACCTGCACGTGCCACACGTGCCGTCACCACTCGATCGCCTATCTCGTGCATCTCATGCGCACGTTCGATTCGCAGGCGCATCAGCTGCTGGGGCTGCACAACGTGCACTTCTACCAGCAGCTCATGGCGCAGATGCGCGCGCACATCCTGGCCGGCACGTGGGACGGCTTCTATCGGGCGCAGCGCGAGGTGCTGGATGCCCGCGACAGTTACGGCCAGGCGCCCCGTGGCATCACCAAGGCGCAGCGGCAGGCCATGAGCCTCAAGCGCGGACGCTACGAGGTGTTGGTGCAGGACGGCGTGGGGCGCATCCGTGACACGGTCTCGGGCGAGGTCATGCACTCGGTCAACGATCCCGCGGTGGAGGCGCGCACGCTGTACGTGGAGCAATCGCGTCTGGTGGAACGCCTGCGCGAACCGCACGACGAACCGCTCGTGGTGTGGGACGTGGGGCTGGGCTCGGGCGCGAACGCCATGGCCACGCTGCACGCGGTCGAGGCGATGGGCCCCGAGGCGCGTCGCCGTCGGCTCGTCATGGTGAGCTTCGAGAACGACCTCGATTCGCTGCATCTGGCGTTGCGGCACCCGCTGTGGTTCCAGCATCTGCACCATGCCGCACCGCAGGCGTTGCTCAAGCACGAACGCTGGACGAATCCTGACGGTGACGTCGAGTGGCGACTGCTCGCGGGGGACTACGCGATGCGAAAGTACGAGGCCCCCACGCCCGACGTGGTGTTCTACGACCCGTTCTCGTACCGCACGGACAGCGTGCTGTGGACGCTGGGCGCGTTCCGCGAACTGGCCGAGTTGTGTCGCGATCGGCACACGGAGCTGTTCACCTACACGAACTCGACGCAGGTGCGCGCGGCCATGCTCGCCGGCGGCCTGCACGTGGCCAAGGGCCGCGGCACGGGCCCCAAGTCCGAGACCACGATCGGCCTGTCGCCGCAGGCGGCCGCGAGCACGTCGCACGAGCGTCTGGGCCCCGAGTGGCTCGCCCGCTGGCAGCGAAGCGACGCCCAGGTGCCGCTCGGCGCCACGGGCGACGACTGGCGCACCGCGGTGCTGGAGCACCCGCAGTTCAAGGGATGAGGGTGTCGCTCGTCCCGGCACGGAGGGGTGCGTGAGATCGAGTGGCACGCGGCCGAACCTGCATGCGGCGCTCGCGGAAGCGGAGTTCCGCCGCTGGTACTGGACGTGCGCCGAACTGCG
>CAZZLY010000064.1:6183-17225 GCA_964655175.1 uncultured bacterium | reverse complement strand
CCGTCCTTGGCCATGTTCTTCACGTACGCGCAGATCGGCTGACCCGTCGCCAGCGTGTCCCACAACAGCTTGAACACCGCGCGCGGCACGTCCGGGTGCCGGATGATGTTGTGCGGCTTCCCGATGAGTTCGACCTCGGTGTAGCCGCTGATGCGGGAGAACACGCGGTTGCCGGCGAGGATCACGCCCCGACCGTCGGTGGTCGAGAAGAACGCCTCGCTGACCTTGAAGTCGCGGGCGATGTCGCGGGGCGGCATGTGGGGCTTGCGCATGTCGGACCTTCGTGCCCATCGGGCGGAACGGCCCGCGGGGGACGGGGCCGGGAATCCTCGCATCCCCGCGAGCGGGTCGCGAGGGTGCCGCGGGCCGATCCCCGAGGGGAGCGGTGCGGTCGTGGTCCCCTCCAGTGTCGGACGCTGATCGCCGGACTGGAGTGCACCGGCGCGACCCGGACCCGCCGCGACCATCGGACCATGCCCGAGACGCACTGCCGTATGGCGAGGACCACGCCTGCTCCTTAAGATGGGCCCGTGGCTCGCGGCGCGGTCTCGCCCGGCCATGCTGACACCTTCCCCCATAAGGTGCCGTCATCGTGTCGTTTCAGCCCCCGGTCGCGCCGTCGCAGTCCCGTGTCGAGGCCCACGCTTCGCCTCGACCCGCATGGTTCGAGCCGCTCGTCTGGGTCGCCGCCCTGATCGTGCTGCTCGTGTTCGAGAAGAGCATGCTGCCATTCGAGCAGTCCCTGCTCTGGTCGCTGCCCGTGCCGCTCGCGATCGCGATCCTGCTGCGTCACGGTCTCGGCGTTCTGCCGATCGTGTTCGTGCTCCAACTCGGAATGGCGTGGCACGGCCTCGGGCACCGGTGGCCGCTCGCCTTCGCGGTCGCGCTCGGCGGTGCGCTCGAATGCGCGCTCGCATGGTGGGGGATGAACACCCCCGAGTTCCGTCGCGCCACGCGCCACGGGCCGGATCTGGCGCCACGGCTCGCGATGCTCGCGTTCGTCGCGGGCCTGGTCGGTGCGAGCGCGACGCTCGTGCTCGAGCGTGTGCTGGCACACGAGTCCGTGTTGGGTTGGCGCGCATGGTTCATGTGGGCGATGAGCGATGCCGGCCGATTGGTCTTCTTCATCCCACCGGCGCTCGTGCTGCTGGGGCGCACCGAGGCCCGTGCCGAGGCGGAGCCGCGTGCTCGAGCGGAGTGGCTGGGGCTGTTCGGATGCGCGTTGGCCGTGGGGTGGAGTCACGTGCTGGCCGAGACGTTGGTGGGCGGGTTCCTGATGCCCGGACTCATGCTGGGTGTCGTCCCGGTGGTCTGGGCGGCGACCCGGTTCGGCCTGATTCAAACGGTCGCCGTGCTCACCCTCATCACCTTCACGACCTTCACCAGCATGCGGGTGCATCCGGGCGATCTGTTCCTCGGTCAGGACGCGGTGACGCGACTGTTCGTGGTCGTGGGCAATCTGGTCGCGCTCACGCTGGTCGGTCTCGTCGCCGCTCAGATCATCGAGGCCGAGCGTCGGGCCCGCCTCGGGCTTGAGCGTCTGAGCGAGGAGCTCCGGCTCCAGGTCGAGCACGTCCGCCGTTCGCAGCGCTCGGGACGGACGGGCAGTTGGGACTGCGCGCTCGACGGTTCGCACATGGTGTGGAGCGACGAGATGTACGTGCTGCTGCGACTGGATCGGACCTCGGTCGCGCCGTCGTTCACGTTACTCGAGCGCGCCATGACACCGACCGCGCGCGAGACCACCGCCGCGGCACTGCAGGCGATCCGCGAGGGTGCGCGACACTCCATGCACACGGTGCAGTTCGACTGGAGCGACGGCTCGAGCACCTGGCACGCGGTGCGCTGGGAGGTCATGGACACGCCGCAGGGACCCCGACTCGTGGCGACGCACACCGACATCACCGATCGCCTCGAACGACGTCAGGCCACCGAGCAGATGGCGGCCCTCGTGGGCTCCTCGGGCGAGGCGATCTTCGCGGTGCACGAGGACCTGAGCATCCGCAAGTGGAACGCGGCCGCCGAGCGCCTGTTCGGGTGGTCGGCCGACGACGCGATCGGGCGCGGACTGCTGGAGCTCGTGAAGCCCACCGAGCACGGTGCGCAGCGCGCCCGCATCACCGCCGCCTTCCGCGACGGTCGTGCGGGGGCCGAGGTGGTCGAGATGCGTTCCGGCTGTGGGCGCGCGCTCCACGTGAACACCAGCCTGCTGCCGGTGCGCGATGCGACGGGGCGCATCACCGAGGTCGCCGTGCTGTGTCTGGACCTCACGCGCCAACACGAACTCGAGCACCAGCTGCTGCAGGCCCAGAAGATGGAGATCATGGGGCGGCTCACGAGCGGCATCGCGCACGACTTCAACAACCTGCTCACCGCCATCCACGGTTTCTCGACGCTGCTGCGCGAGCGCGTCAAGGGTGACCCGGTGGCGCATGGCGAGGTCACCCAGGTCATGCAGGCGGCCGATCGTGCGGCGGCGCTCACCCAGCGGCTGCTGTCGTTCAGCCGGCCGCGTCCGAGCAGCTCCGAGCGCTTCGCGGTGGACGCCGCGCTGCAGCAACTCGAGCCCATGCTGCGTCGCCTCGTCGGAGACGGCACCGACCTGGTGCTCGACCTGCGCGCTTCGGGGGCGTGGATCAAGATCGACACCTCGCAGTTCGAGCAGGTCATCCTCAATCTGGTCGTCAACGCCCGTGACGCCATGCCGTTCGGGGGCTACCTGCGCCTCGAGACGCAGCGCATGTCCGAGGGACTCCTGCGTCGTTCGGGACCCGCGATGGGTTCGGCCGGCCCGGGCGTCTGCATCCGCGTCGTCGACACCGGCGAGGGCATGGACGACGCGACGCGCGAGCGCATCTTCGAGCCGTTCTTCACCACCAAGGACGCCGGTCGCGGCACGGGCCTGGGGTTGTCGACCGTGCTCGCGATCGTGCAGGAGAGCGGCGGTGTGGTGAGCGTGCAGAGCGCGCCGGGCGAGGGCACGTGCTTCACGGTGCAGTTGCCCGAGGTCGAAGCGGGCGTGTTCGTGCAGCCCGCGGTCGCGATGCCGCACCCGGCCGACGGACGCGGCGAGCGCATCCTCGTGGTCGAGGACGAACCGCTCGTGCGCGAACTCATGCTGGCCGCGGTCGGTGGCGCGGGCTATCGGGTCGAGGCGGTGGGCTCGGCCGAGCTCGCGTTGGAACGCATCCTCGCCGACGAGGAGGGCTACGCGATCGTCGTGTCCGACGTCATGCTGCCGCGCATGACCGGGATCGATCTCGTGCGGCAGTTGCGCGCACGCCGGCCGGACCTGCCCGTGCTGCTGCTCTCGGGCCACGGCGACGCGGTGCGCGAGGCGCGCCTCACCGTGCCGTTCCTCACCAAACCGTTCGGCAACGACGTGCTGCTCGACACCATCGCGCGTCTGATCCGCGCCTCGGCGCCGGTCGCGCCGGACGCGGCACAGGAGCGTCTGCCCCTCTAGACGGGGCGTGCCGACGGCTCCGGCGGTGGGGGCTTCCCGGAAGGGCGAACCGTGTGCACACTGTGCGCGGTCCGTCGTCCCGCACCCTCGTCCGGAGTCCTCCATGCCCCAGCACATCCCGCAGGCGTCCCGCGTCACCGCCGTCGGCAACAAGCCCAAGCTCATCGACGAGTATCTGGGTCGCGTCAACACCGGCACGCCGGAACTCAGCATCGCGCGCATGCGCAGCCCCGAGGGTTGGGTCGAGCCCGCGCAGTGCCCCACGTTCGCCGAGTACACGCTGGTGATCGCCGGCATGCTGCGCGTCGAGCACGACGGCGGCACGATGGACGTGCGCGCCGGTGAGATGGTGCGCGTCGAGCCCGGGGAACGCGTGCGCTACTCCACGCCGGAACCCGGCGGTGCCGAGTACGTGGCCGTGTGCATGCCGGCGTTCACGCCCGAGACCGCACGGCGCGAGGACTGAGCGCGCCCGTCCTGCCGTGACGCCCACGCGAGCGGTCTCGCGTGGGCGTCGTGCGGTGTTCGGGGTGGGTGTGGACGGCGTCAGGCGCCGGTGCGCTCGTCCTCGCGCAGCCCGTACAGCGGCTGGTACTTGCCCCACAGGTAGTCCAGGTACGGCTCGATGCTCAGGTCGCGTCCCGTCGCGCGTGGCACCAGCTCGGAGGCCGTGAACTTGGCGCCGTGGCGGTACACGTGCTCGCGCAGCCAGCCGTGCAGGACGTCGAAGCGGCCCGCGCGCACGTCCTGCGGGATCGTGGGATGGGCCTGCACCGCACTCGCGAAGAACTGCGCCGACAGGATGTTGCCGAGCGTGTAGCCCTGGAACACGCCGCCGATGCGGCCCGCGTACCAGTGCACGTCCTGGAGCACGCCGTGGGTGTCGTCCGGCACCGGGATCCCGAAGTCGGCTTCGAAGCGCTCGCGCCAGACGCGCGCCAGGTCGCGGACCGCCACCCTGCCCTCGAGCAGGTCGAGCTCGAGGTCGAACCGCAGCATGACGTGCAGGTTGTAGGTGACCTCGTCGGCATCGGTGCGGATGAGCGAGCGCTGCACCTTGTTGATCGCCGCGACGAACGTGTCGAGCGGGACGCGCCCCAGCTGCTGCGGGAAGCGCTGCTGCAGGATCGGGAAGAAGTGCTCCCAGAAGCCGCGACTGCGGCCGACGAGGTTCTCCCACAGACGCGACTGGCTCTCGTGCACGCCCGACGACGTGCCGTGCGCGAGCGGCGTGCCCTCGAACGAACGGTCGATCCCCATCTCGTACATGGCGTGCCCCGACTCGTGCAGCGTCGAGAACAGCGCGTCGGTGATCTCGTCCTCGCGCACGCGCGTCGTGATGCGCACGTCGCCGAGCGAGAACTTGGTCATGAACGGGTGCGGCGTCTTGTCCTGACGGCCGCGTTCGAAGTCGAACCCGAAGCGACGGATGACCTCGAGCCCGAACGCCAGCTGATCGGCCTCGGGGGCGTGCTGCCGCAGACAGGCGTCGTCGGTCACCGGGCGCGACGTGATCGCGCGCACGATCGGCACGAGCCGCGCGCGCAGTTCGGCGAACAGCGTGCGCACGGAGGCGGCCTTCATGCCGTAATCCGAGAAGTCGATGAGCGGGTCGGCGATGTGGGCGTATCCCGGGAAGCACTCCGCCGTGCGGCGCGACAGTTCCAGCGTGCGTTCCAGGATCGGCCGCATCGTGGCGAAGTCGTTCGCGGGCTTGGCCACGGTCCACGCCTGATAGCTCAGCGCGCCGTGTTCCTGGAGTTCGGCCACGAGCGCGGTCGGCAGCTTCACCGCCTGTTCCCACGCGCGTCGCGTCACGCGCACGAGCGAGGCCTCGTCGGACTCGAACGGCAGCGAGGCGGTCTCGGCGGCCGCCGCATCGAGCAGCCGTCCGGTCTCGGCCTCGATGAAGCGCTCGTGCGCGAGTCGCGCCAGCGTCGCCATCTGACGGCCGCGCGCGGGCGCGCCACCCGGCGGCATGAACGCGGCCTGATCCCACTCGAGCAGTCGGCCCGCCTGGTTGAGGTCGTCGATCTCGAGCAGCCGGGTCTGGAGTGCGGCGTAGGACTTCATCGGAGCCTCCGGGCGGTGAAGGGTGTGCGTGGGACGAGCCTAGTCCCGGTGCTGCGCGCGCGCCACCGTGCAAGGTCCCAGAACGCGACGGCCCCCGGCGTGTGCCGGGGGCCGTGCAGGGGACCGCGTGCGACGTCGGGTCACTCGACCTCGATCGTCACCTTCTCCATCTTGAGCGTCTCGCGCGTGCGACCCGAATCGCTGCCGAAGGATTCCAGGGTCTCGAGCACGTCCAGACCCTCCACGACCTGACCGAAGATGGTGTGGTTACCGTCGAGCCACGGCGTCGGGATGAACGTGAGGAAGAACTGGCTGCCATCCGTGTTGGGGCCGGCGTTCGCCATGCTCAGCAGACCCGGGCGATCGTGCTTCACGTCGGGGGTGAACTCGCCGCCGAACTTGTAGCCCGGGCCACCGCTGCCGGTGCCCATCGGGCAGCCGCCCTGCGCCATGAAGCCGGGGATCACGCGATGGAAGAGCAGACCGTCGTAGAAGCCCAGTCGGGTCAGGTAGGCGAAGCTCGTCACGTGCATGGGCGCCGTGTCCGTGAACATCCGGATCCGGATCGTGCCCTTGTTGGTCACCATGCGTGCGAACCACTTCTGGGCCGGATCGAACGTCATCGGTTCGGGCTTGCTGAGCTTCATGCGCCAGCCGTTCTGGGTCGTATCCACCTTGGCGTCGGCGACCATCTGGTCGAGCATCTGGGTCATCGGGTTGCTCCGTTTCGAGTAGGAGGGGGCCAGGGGGCGTGTCGAAAGGTGAGCGAAGGCCGCCTTGAGGGACGACCGCTCCCGGCGCATCGGTTTGCGATGGTCGTCAAGATACGCGAACCGAGCCCGTATTTCACCTACGGGGAACGACCGAACGTCCCGGGACCCGGCCCACGGGAGCCGCAAGGATCACAGGGGCGCGATCACTCCGGGTGGCCGGTGCGCGCCATCGCCAGCGACACGATGCGCTGCAGCAGCTGGCGGTAGCGCAGGCCCGCCGCGAGCGCGGCGCTCGCGAACTCCTCCTTCTCGGCGATCTCGGGATTCGGATTCGCCTCGAGCAGATAGAGCTCGCCCTTCGCCGTGAGCCGGTAGTCCACGCGCGCGTAGCCGTCGAGTTCGAGCATGCGGTAGACGCGCCGCGTGGTGCGCTCGATGGCGCGCACGAGCGCGGGGTCCAGGTTCTCGGCGCGGCGCGCGTCGATGCGGTGCTTCTTCTGGTACTCGAGGCTGTGCTTCACCTTCTCGGTCGCGATCGCCTCGCCGGTCTCGGTCAGGCTGCCGAAGTCCAGCTCCCACACCGGCAGCACGCGCACGCGCTCGTTGCCGATCGCCGACGCGTACAGTTCGCGCCCCTCGATGTACTGCTCGACGAGCGCGTCGGTGCCGATCGACTCGTGCACGAACCGCACGCGCTCGGTCAGACGTTCGTCGGAGTCCACGAGACTCGCCTGCGAGATGCCGAGCGACGACTCCTCGGTCGCGCTCTTGACGAACAGCGGGAACTCGAGCGTGCGCGGCCGACGCGGCTTGTGGCCGCGCTTGACCACGAAGAACTCGGGCACGCGCACGCGGTGGTAGGCCGCGATCTTCTTGGTGATGACCTTGCTGCGCGCCAGGAACAGGCCGCGCGGGTTGCAGCCCGTGTAGCGCAGCTTGAGCAGCTCGAGGTAGCTCACGACGTGCGAATCGAAGTCCGAGATGCCGTAGAACTCCTCGAGCAGGTTGAACACCACGTCGGGCTGCCATTCCTCGGCGGCCACACGGATCGGATTCAACTCGTCCTGCACCCCCAGCGGACGGACCTCGTGCCCGATGCGACGCAGCGTCTGCACGACGCCGTACTCGGTCTTCCAGCGGTGCACGTCCTCGGGCGTCTGGCCCTTGAGCGAATCCGGCGGCACCAGCGACGGGTGCATGAGCACGAGGATGCGCAGGGGCTTGATCACAGGGCCACCCAGTTCCGGCGCGAGTAGTGGAAGTGCACCGTGCGCACGGTCATGAGCAACGCGAAGTCCACGCGCAATCGCCGGTTGTCGCGTGCGGCGCGCAGTTCCAGCGCCATGCAGCGTCCGATCACGTCCTCGAGCACGTGCTCCAGCGTGAACTGCGACTCGCCGGTGAAGCGTGCCACCATGCGGCGGATCTCGGCGCGATGCCGGCGCAGGAACGCGGCGGCGGGCTCGCCGCGCCGTCCCGGCTCGGCGGCGAACAGGCGCTGCAGGTCGCGGTCCGGGATGCTGGGACGATCGTTCGCCTGATGCGCCTGCTTGGCGGCGTAGTGCTCGCGCAGCGTCTGGCGCACGGTGGACAGCGGTTCGACGAAGCGGCGCGTGCGCACCGGCGGCACCGTGCCGCGCAACTCGCGCATGAGCTCGTCCATGAACTCGAGCTTCTTGAGCGCCGGCCAGTCGGCGTAGCGGCGACGCCACTGCGAGCGCGGCGCCAGCCAGACCGCGAACGTCTCGGCGAAGTCCTCGTGCGGATGCGCCTGCGCGTAGTACTGCCGCAGATGCTGCACGAAGCGCTGGCTCGCGGGGTTGGGGCGGTAGATCGTGGGGTAGGGGCGCGACGGGTCGCCGAACGTGCGGCGCCAGCCGTCGCGACGCTGCAGTCGCCACGCGTGCTGCACCGCGTGGCCGGCCTCGTGGCGCAGGATCATGAGGCACTCCTCGCGCGTGCTGCCCTCGGCCTCGATCATCATGGTGCGTTCCAGCCGCAGCAGGCGGGGATGCACCAGGTAGAACGGCACCGCGATGCCGGGCACGCCGTCGGGCGAGAACCACTCGGTGCTCGCCCACACGTGCGGCCGCAGCTTGAGCCCGCGCTGATCGAGCTCGGCGTACAGCTCGTGCACGAGCGGCTCGAGCGCGCTGCCCTCGACCGTGAGGCCGAGGTCGCAGAAGCGCAGGTCGAGCAGGCGTTCGTCGCCGAGCGAGGCCCAGCGACGGGTCGTGCCCTTGGGCATGCGGTGGGTTCTCCGGACGGTCGGAACGGTTGACGATGTCGCGCTCCTGCCGCGAACATGCGCCACCCCTGCGCGCCGCGCTCCCGCACGTCGCGCGCGATCCTCGTGGCGCATCCTACTCAAGGAACCCGTGATGACCCAAGCCCGTGCCCGTGTGAAGCGATCCCGCAAGGCCCCCGCTCGCCCGCGCGGACCGCGTCCCGACCGTCATGCCCTCTACGAGGTCTCGGTCCAGGGCGTGGATTGGGACCTCGACTTCATGGAGCGCATGTGGCGGCAGCGCAACAAGGGGCGTTCGCCGCGCCGGTTCCGCGAGGACTTCTGCAGCACCGCCGCGCTCGCGACCGCGTGGGCGCAGCGCGGGCCCGATCGGGTCGCGTGGGCCGTCGACCTGGACCCCGAGCCGCTCGCGTGGGCGCGACGATTCCGCCTGCCGTACGTGCGCGACGTGGCCGAGCGCGTGCATCTGGTGAAGGGCGACGTGCGCGTGGCGCGTCGGCCGCTCGTGGACGTGACCTGCGCGCTCAACTTCTCGTGGTGGGTGTTCCACGAGCGGGCCGACCTCGTGAAGTACCTGCGCGCCGCGCGTGCGGGGCTGAAGCCGAACGGCGTGCTGGTGATGAACCTGTTCGGCGGCAATCGCGCCGAGAAGGCGCTGACCGAGCGCACGCGCAAGCGCGCCGAGAACGGCCCCGACGGCACGATGCTGCCCGCGTTCACCTACGTCTGGGAGCACGAGTCGTTCAACGCCGTCGATCGCCGACTGCTCGCACACATCCACTTCGACCTGCGCGACGGCCGCATCCTGCGCAAGGCGTTCACCTACGACTGGCGCATGTACACCGTGCCCGAGTTGCGCGACGCGGCGATCGAGGCCGGCTTCCGCGATTTCGAGGTGCACAGCGAGGGTTGGGACGCGCGCGCCAAGCGCGGCAACGGCGTGCTCTACAAGCGCACGTTCATGGACGCCGACGACACCTGGTTGGCGTACGCGGTGCTCACGCGCTGACGCGTTCCGGCGACGCGCGGGCACCCGACGCGGGGTGCTAGACTCGCGCGCGTCGCACCCTGACGCATCGTCCCACCCGAGGAGTCGTTCCGTGACCGAGGCCCTGATCGTCTTCAGCACCTTCGCCACCGAGGCCGACGCCGCGCGCGTCGCGCGCGTGCTCGTCGAGGAGCGGCTCGTGGCCTGCGCGCAGTTGGTGCCCGGCGCACGCTCGATCTACCGCTGGCAGGACGAGGTGCGCGACGAGGCCGAGGTCGTGGTGCTCATGAAGACGCGCAAGCAGGATTGGACGGCGCTGCTGTCGCGGCTGCACGAGCTGCACCCGTACGAGACGCCCGAGTGCGTCGCGGTGCGCGTGGCGGCGGGTGCGCCCAAGTACATGGCGTGGCTCGACGAGGCGCTGTCGCCGGAGGGCGCATGAGCACGTCCGAGTCGGTGGGCGGTGCGGGGCGGCTCATCCTGGCGATCGAGTCGTCGTGCGACGACACCTCGGTGGCGATCCTCGAGGACGGCGTCACGCTGCGATCGCATCTGATCGCCGGACAGGACGTGCACAAGTTGTACGGCGGCGTGGTGCCCGAGCTCGCCTCGCGCGCGCACCTCGAGCTGCTGCCGCCCATGGTGGCGCGCGCGTTCGAGGAGGCCGGGGTCACGCCGCGCGAACTCACCGGTGTCGCGGTCACGAACGCGCCCGGTCTCGTGGGCTCGCTCGTCGTGGGGGTGGCGTTCGCCAAGGCGTACGCGGACGCGCTCGACCTGCCGCTCGTGGGCGTCAACCACATCGAGGCGCATCTGCACTCGGCCTCGCTCGAGCACGGGGACAGCCCATGGCCGGCGGTGGCGCTGGTCGTCTCGGGCGGGCACACCGAACTCGTCGAGGTGACGGGACTGGGTTCGTACCGCTGGCTCGGGGCGACGCTCGACGACGCGGCGGGCGAGGCCTACGACAAGGTGGCCAAGCGCATGGGGCTCGGTTTCCCGGGCGGGCCGATCCTGGACAAGCTGGCGGCCACCGGCCGCGCCGACGCGTTCGCGTTCCCGCGGCCCATGATGGATCGCCCGGGCTGCGACTTCTCGTTCTCCGGGCTCAAGACCGCGGTGCACACGCTGCTGCTGCCGCACGGCGAGCCGCCCTATGAAGAGGGACTGCTGCGCGACGTCGCCGCCTCGTTCCAGGCGGCCGTGATCGAGACGCTGGTGGGCAAGTCGCGCCGCGCGCTCGAGGCGACCGGGGCGCGCGCGCTCAATCTGGGCGGTGGCGTCGCGTGCAACCGCGGCCTGCGCGCCGCGCTCGCGGCCATGTGCGAGCCGCGCGGCGTCGCGTTGCGCATCCCGTCGCCCCGCTTGTGCGCCGACAACGCCGGCATGATCGCCTGGGTGGGCGCGCGACGCCTCGCCCGTGGCGAACGTGCCGGGGCCGAGCTCGACGCGTTCGCCTCGCTCGAGGCTTCAGGGCTGCCCCTGCGCTAGAGCGGTCCCACCCGTGGCCGGGGCCGGCCACGCAGGGTGTTCCATCCCGCAACGCCGGTTCAT
>CAZZLY010000064.1:0-6083 GCA_964655175.1 uncultured bacterium | reverse complement strand
CACCCGTGGCCGGGGCCGGCCACGCAGGGTGTTCCATCCCGCAACGCCGGTTCATGACACCCCGTGGCCCGCGTGCCCCCCGGCCGTCCTGCCCGTAAGTCACGGCAGCGCCATGCGTCGGGGCGCCACCCACGTCTCGCGGTCCGACCGGGTCCGGCCCACAGGGGGCGGATCGGCCCCCGTGGCCCCTCGGTCCCGCCGGAAATCCCGCAAGGGCGCGGGTCCACCGGCCGATGACACGGGTGAGAACCCGCACGCGTCCCCGGCACCCGGTGCCGGCCGCGCGTGCCCGTGCATGGAGTGCAGGGACGCAGGAGAGACCACCGGTGGCCAACGAGCGCATCCTGATCGTCGACGACGAACCCCACATCCGCGAGATCCTCCGCATGCAGTTGGAGTTCGAGGGCTATCGCGTGACCGAGGCGGCCAACGGTGCCGAGGCCGTGGGCAAGGCCAAGGAAGAGACGCCGGATCTCATCGTGCTCGACATCATGATGCCCGAGATGGACGGCATCGAGGTCGTGAACCGGCTGCGCGGTTCCTTCGCGACCCGCAACATCCCGGTCATCCTCGCGACCGCCAAGTGCCACGACGACGACAAGGTCGTGGGGTTGGCGAGCGGCGCGAACGACTACGTCACCAAGCCCTACAACCGCAACGAGCTCATGATCCGCGTGCAGCGCATGCTCGAGTGGAGCAACGAGCAGCGCTCGGTGAGTCCGCTCACCGGACTGCCCGGCAACCACGCGATCAACAAGGCCATCCGCTCGCGCCTCGAGCAGGGCGAGCCGTTCGGCATGCTGCAGATCGACATCGATCACTTCAAGGCCTTCAACGACTACTACGGCTACGGCCGTGGTGACGAGGCGATCCAGTTGCTCGCGTTCATCGCGCGCGACGCCGTCACGCGCATGGGCGGGCCCGAGGGCTTCGTGGGTCACATCGGCGGCGACGACTTCGTCGTGCTCGCGCCGGTGGACGTGGCCGAGGAGGTCGGCGAGGAGATCGTCGAGCGCTTCAAGGCCGAGTCCGAGCTGCTCTACGACCCCGAGGACCGCGAGCGCGGTTACGTCGAGGTGCTCAACCGCCAGCACGTCGCCGATCGCTTCCCGCTCATGAGCCTCACGGTGGCCTATGTGAGCACGGACCGCGTGCCCGTGACGCACATGGCCCAGTTGATCGACATCGCCCACGAACTGAAGGCCCGCGGCAAGGGCATCGCCGGCAGCGTGATCGTCGGCGAGCGTCGCCGTCGCCCCGACGTCGGTCCCGCGAACCAGAAGATCGCCTAGGAGTCGCCATGGACAGCCGCCCCGAGACCCCGAATCCCGACGCCGCGCGCGAGACGGTGACCCTGCTCGCCGAGGCCGTGCTGGCGCTGCGCGCCAGTAGCGAGCTCGCGGTGTCGTGGGACCTGGCGCAGCAGCATCTGCGCCAGGGCCTGTCGGCGGATCACGCCTGCCTGCTGCGCGTCGATCGCCGCAGCGGCGCGCTGTTCGTGTACGAGGAGTCGGGCGTCGAGACGCCGTACCTGGCCGAGCACGGTGGTCCGATCGAATGGGTCATGCGCAACGATCGCGCGCGCTTCGACGAATCGTTCGACCGCGGCGCGCACACCGAGACGCTGCTGTGGCGCAACGCGCCGGGCTCGCTCGCCACGCTGCCGCTCGTCGCGGGCAGCACGGCGTTCGGGTTCCTGTTGGTCGGGTTCCGTGACGCGCACGTGTTCACGCCGCAGGAGCGCGTGCTGCTGCAGACCATGGCCGACGCGCTCGCGCTGGCGCTCGAACGGCAGCACCTGCGCCGGTCGCTCGAGGACGAGCGCGCGCAGGTCACGGCGCTCGAGCGGCGACTCAACTCCGCGCAGGAGTTCTCGTCGGGCCTGTTGCATCTGGTCTCGACCGAGCTGCGCAGCCCGCTGTCGTCGGTGAAGGCCTACAGCGAGTCGCTCGAGCTGGTGCCGGCGGACGCCCTCGCCACGCGCGAGCGGTTCCTGGGCGTCATCGGCAGCGAGTGCGATCGCATGGAGCACCTGCTCGCCGACGTGAACGATCTGTCGCGCATCGAGGGTGGCGAGTGCACGCTGCGTCTGACCGCGCTCACGCTGCGTGAGCTGGGTCGCGCGGTCGCCGAGGTGTACGCGGGTGTGGCGCGCGAGCGCGACATCACGCTCGTGTTCGAGGCCGACGACACGCGCGTCGAGCTCGACGTGGACCTGGTGCGCCGTGCGCTCGCCAACCTCGTGAACAACGCCATCGAGTTCTCGCCGCAGGGCGGCACGGTGCGGTTCACGCTCGCGGGTCGTCTCGACGAGTTCACCTGCACCGTCGAGGATCAGGGCCCGCCGCTGCCCGACGAGGATCTGGCCAACGTCTTCGATCACTTCCATCGTTCGCGCCGTCTGGGCCCTCCGGGCTCGCCGGCGCACGCGCGTGGCATCGCCGCCACGCGTCTGGGGCTCGCGATCACGCGCGGCATCGTCGAACTGCACGCGGGTCGTCTGTGGGTCGAGCAGCGGCCCGCGGTGGTGGGCGGCATCGTGCCCGGGCCGCGGTTCTGTTTCACGGCGCCGGTGCGGCAGACCGCGTCGGCGCGCGCGCGCCGCGTGGCGCGTCTGGCGTTGGGTCGTTCGGACCTGCAGCCGTTGTTCGACGCCATCGTCGAGATGGTGAGCGCGACGCTCGACACGGCGATCGTGTCGCTCGTGCTCGTGGATCCCGACCGCGGTGATCTGTTCGTGGCCTCGAGCACCGGGCATGCGGATCCCGTCCGCGGCCGTCGCACGGCGCTGCGCACCGGCGTGGCCGGTTCGGTCGCCGCGTGGGGGCATCCGATCCTCGTGCAGGACATCGAGACCGACCGTCGCTTCCGTCGTCTCAACCATCCGCAGTACAAGACCAAGTCGCTGCTGTCGGTGCCGCTGCGCGTCGAGGGCGAGGTCATCGGCGTGATCAACGCCAACAACAAGACGAGCGGCGAGGTCTTCGACGAGGACGATCTGGGTGTGCTCATCATGTTGACCGAGCGCGTCGGCAGCGCCATCGAGCGCGCCTGCGCGTACCCGGACAACGAACGCGTCGTCGAGGACGCACTCGAGACGGTGCGCGCCATGACGCAGCTCAAGCGCACCTACGCGTTGGGCGGCCGGCGTTACGTGAAGCGTGCGCGCGCACTGGCGAAGAGCATGGATCTGGCGCCCGCCGAGATCGACGTGATCGGCTACGTCGCGAGCATCCACGACCTCGGCATGGTCCGGCTCGACGCCGAGACGCGTCACGAGCGACCGCTCGATGCGGCGCAGCGCGACGCGATGCAGGCGCACCCCGAGACGAGCGTCGAGATGCTGCGCCCGTTCGAGTATCTGGGTCAGGTGCGCGAGATCATCCTGGCGCACCACGAGCGCTGGGACGGCACCGGCTACCCGCACGGGCTGGCCGGCGACCTGATCCCGGTCGGGGCCCGCATCCTCGCGGTCGTGGACGCCTGGGAGAGCATGACCGCCAGCCGCCCGTGGCGCACCCCGCTGGGCTTCACCGAGGCACTGGCCGAGCTGCGCCGCGAGGCCGGGCGGCAGTTCGACCCCGAAGTGGTGGAACGCTTCATCCGGTTGTTGGAGAACGGCGAGGACAGCCCGCGGGTCGCCGCCTAGGCACCCCGGGGGACCCCCCTGTCGGAAACACTCAAGCCGGTCGGGCCGTCGGCCGATACCGGGCACAAGCAAAGGGCTGCGCGTTCCCAAGGCGCGCGGACGACCACGTCGCACGGAGGTGAGCGGTTATGGCGAAGGGGAAGATCCTGGTCGTGGACGACGAGATCTACATCGTCCATATCCTCGATTTCAGCCTGGGCATGGAAGGCTACGAGGTCGTGACCGCGCTGGATGGTGAGCAGGCGTTGGAGAAGGCCCGCACCGAGAAGCCCGATCTGATCGTGCTCGACATCATGATGCCCAAGCTGGACGGCTACGAGACCTGCAAGCGCCTCAAGGCGGACGCGGAGACCCGGGACGTGCCGGTCATCCTGCTGTCGGCCAAGGGCCGCAACATCGACCAGAAGGTCGGGTTCGAGGTCGGCGCCGACGACTACATCACCAAGCCGTTCAGCCCGCGCAAGCTCGTCGAGCGGATCAACGCCATCCTCGGCAACGGTTCCTCGCAGCAGCGCATGCAGGCCTAGACAGGTTCCCGCCAGGTCCGGTCAGGACACGACAAGGCCCGCGCCCCACGGCGCGGGCCTTCGTGTATGGTATTCGCATTCCGTGAGCGCGACCCCGGGGCCGCCGTCGTGCTCATCGTCCCGGACCGGAGGCGGACCCGAATGGCGTGAGGGTGTCCCGTCATGTCGTCTCGTTCTGGAGTGCGCGCGTGGTCGTGGAGCGTGGTGCTCGCAGTCGTTCTTGTCACGGTGGGTTGCGCCGACAAGCGGGACGAGCTGGTCCCTGTGGTCCAGCATGCGGATACCTTGGTGGTGCTGAAGGGGCCCGATCTGTCGAGGCGAGCGGACTCGTCGGTGGTCGTCGTCGAGGTTGACGCCCCGGACGGCAAGAAGCTCGGTACCGCCTTCGTCGTTGATACCCTCGGCCTGCTGGTGACGAATCGGCATGTCGTTGAGGGAGTGTCGCACGTCAGCCTCCGCGGAGGCGTGCTCGCAGATACCGTGGATGCCACCGTCGTCTTCACTTCAACGGTTTGTGATCTCGCAATCCTGCATGTCGCCGGACTTGGTTTACCGCCCTTGTCCATCGACCGTAAGGATGAGGCGCAGGTGGGCGAGCACGTGTATTCGATCGGTCATCCGCGTGGACTGGAGTACTCGGTCAGCGACGGCATCGTCAGTGGCATACGGCGAATCCCAGGTGAATCCACGCACATCCAGTTCACCGCTTCGATCTCGCATGGCAGCAGTGGTGGTCCCTTGCTGGATGACTACGGTCGAGTCGTCGGCATGAACGAGGCATACATCGATGCCGGGCAGAATTTGAACTTCGCCGTGCCGGTGGAGGAGATCCGTAACGGCCTGGCGATGGCCCGCGCGATTCTAGTGGGCGGCGTGGACCGCACCCTGATTGAAGGCGAAGCGGAATTCAGGCTGCGTCATCCCGGCTACGCGGCTGAAGTCGTGCTTGACAGTACGACCATCGTCCAGGAGGTGAACGACCTTCTTGAAAAGCACGCGATCGATACGGCTTGGGAATTGGCCCAGCGGGCCATGGCTGCATTTCCAGAGCATTTCGATCTGTTCGTGGTCGCCGAGAAGGTCGCCTTCAAGCGTGAGATGTACGACGTCTGCGAGGTCCTGATCGACCGCATGTCCGCAATCCAACCTTACCCAGCACTGACACTGAAGCTGCGTGGCGACGTGCTGGATGCGCAGCGGCGCTTCTCGGAGGCCCATCAGAGATATCAGGAGTGCTTGTCATTCGTACAGCCCTGCGAGCCCATCGGTCGTGAAGCGCTTTCCATGCGGGCGCGGTGCAGTTTTCAGATGGGTGAATATCAGGCTGCTGTGAACGAGTTCAATGTATTAATGGAATGCGATGGCGGGGAGAGTCGTGCTGAGAATTGGGCGCTACTTGCGGTGTGCTTGAAGTTCGCGGGTCGCTTGTCGGATGCAGATGATGCTGCGATCCGTGCGAGGCAAATGCTTCGTTCAGGCTCTCCGCTGATCGCAGCGCTCGATCTGGCGGAACTGCCGCGCCCGGTCGTTGTGACGAGTGTTGGTGATCATGACGACTACCTGGGTCGCCGATTCATCGCCGGCGTCGTCCGCAATCAGTCCGGGGCGCCCATCCAAGATGTCTTCGTGTCGGTTGAGGGCCTCGACGAGAACGGCGCTCTTGTGGCGTCGGGTACGGGTGAGGTGGAGATGCCGATCCTCCTTCCGACCATGACGAGCGCATTCGACATCGAGGTGAAGGGTATCCTGAGTCGCATGACAAGAATCCAAGCCCGCGTGATCGCATACCATTAGTCGGGTCTCGAGCCGTCCCCGGCTTGCACCGCCCGCCGTCCCGCCGCACTCTGCGGGCCCCGGGCGCGATCCCCGCGTCGCGGGTGACCCGAGGCCTCGTCCCGCCGCCATGT
>CAZZLY010000063.1:0-17802 GCA_964655175.1 uncultured bacterium | reverse complement strand
TCGACGAGCTTGGCGATCGCGCGGACGCTCTCGAAGTGATCGGGCAGCACGTCCTCGTCGGGGATCGTGATGCCGAACTGCTCCTCGCAGAACGTCACGGTCTTCAGGATCGACAGCGAGTCGAGCAGACCCTTCTCGAGCAGCGAGTCGTCGGGGCCCAGGTCCTTGAGGTCCTTGTCGTAGAACACGTCCTCGATCAGGAACTGGCGGACGGTGGCTTCGGTCGGCGTCAGGTTCATCGCGCTTCCTTGGAGGTGTCGGACTCGGCGAGCGAACGGCGGTCCACCTTGCCGCTGCTCGTGCGGGGCAGGCTGCTGCGGAACTCCAGATGCTCGGGGACCATATAGCGCGGCAGCGTCGCTGCACAGTGCTGCTTGAGCTGGTCCGCGGTCACCGCCTCGTCGGCCTTGATGACGACCACGGCCTTGAGCCGGTTGGTGACCTCGTCGTCGGGGATCGCCACGACCACGGCCTCGTCCACCGCCGGATGCGCCGCGAGCCGCGTCTCGATCTCGCCCAGCTCGACGCGGTAACCGCGCGTCTTCACCTGATGGTCGCGCCGGCCCAGGAACTCCAGATGGCCGTCGCCGCGGTCGCGCACGAGGTCGCCCGTGCGGTAGGCGCGGTCGCGGATGCCCGGGGCGATGTCGAGCGTCTGCAGCGACAGCGCGGTGCGCTCGGGCTTGCCCCAGTAACCCTGCATCACCGAGGCGCCGCGGATCCACAGCTCGCCGACGCCGCCCTTGGGCACCGGGCGCAGCGACTCGTCGAGCACCAGCGCCTCGTCGAACGGGCACGCGCGACCGATCGGCAGCGGTGCGTCGCCCTCGGGCGCCTCGTCCACGTCGTACCACGTGCACACGTTGGTCTCGGTGGGGCCGTACAGGTTGGCGAAGCGCGCGTGCGGCGCGAGCGCCATGAGCTGACGCAGGTACTTGTTGGGGAACACCTCGCCCGCGAACAACAGCACGCGCAGCGCCGAGAGGTCGTGCTTCTCGAGCCCACCGCGCGTCATCATGAGCACCAGCGAGCTCGGCGTGCAGTACCACACGCTCAGCCGATCCTGCGCCCAGCGCAGCGCCACCGCGCTGGGGAACGACGCGATGCGCGCGCTCACCGGGTACACGGCCGCACCGGCGTAGGCCGACGCGTACAGGTCGAACGTGGACAGATCGAAGTGGAACGGCGCCTGATTGGCGACGCGATCGCGCGGCGTGAGCCCGTAGTGCTCGGCGGCCCAGTCGGTGAACACGCGACAGTTGCGGTGCGACAGCATGACGCCCTTGGGCTCACCCGTGCTGCCGCTCGTGTACAGGATGTAGGCGAGGTCGTCCTCGAGGGCGGGCGAATGGAACGCCTGCGCGCCCTCGGAGGCGAGCGCGGCCCACGGCACGCCGGGCAGGCCGGCGACGCGCGGCGTCTCGGCGCGCGGGTCGTCGAGGTCGGCGAACCACAGCGCGCGCATGGGCGCGCGGCCCGCGAACGCCTCGTCGAGCGAGGCGGCGCGATCGCGCGTCGTCACCAGCGCCGCGACCTCGCAGTCGCGCGCGATGTACGCCAGACGCGCGGCCGGCGCGGACGGGTCCACGGGCACGTAGGCCGCGCCCGCCTTCATGATGCCGTACAGCGCGACCACCGCGTCGGGCGACTTGGGCAGCCACAACGCGACGCGGTCGCCGCGACGCACGCCGTGCGAGACGAGCGAGCGCGCGAACCGGTTCGACCGGGCCTCGAGGGTCCCGTAATCCAACGACACGCCGTCCATGACCACCGCAGGGGCGTCCGCGTTCCGTTCGGCCGCCATCGTGACGAGTCGCGGGAGCAGTCGGTGCATCGTGTCTCCTAGAGCCCGAGGCAGCGCGCGATGATCTTGCGCTGCATCTCGCTGGTGCCCGAGTAGAGCGTGCCGGACAGCGCGTCACGCACCTCACGCTCGATCGGGTACTCCTTCATGTAACCGTAACCGCCGTACAACTGCAGCGCGTCGAGCGCGGCCTGGTTGTGCATCTCGCTCACGAACAGCTTGGCGATCGCGGCCTCGAGCACCGCGTTCTTGCCCTTGCCCGCGAGCCAACCCACCTTGTAGAGCAGCCAACGGCCGGCCTCGATCGACACCTTCATGTCGGCGATGCGATCGGCGACCGATTCGAACTTGGCGATCGGCTGGCCGAACTGCCGGCGCTTCTTGGCGTACGCGATGCAATCGTCGAGCAGGCGCTCCATGGCGCCCAGGTGCCCGGCGAAGATGCAGGCGCGCTCCCATTCCATGGCCGAGTTGAAGATGCGCATGCCGGCGCCCTCGGGGCCCAGCCGCGCCGACTCGGGCACGAAGCAGTCCTCGAGGATGACCTCGCCCATGGGCGAGGTGCGCAGGCCCATCTTGGGGATCGGCTTGCCGAACGTGACGCCCTTCGTCTCGCGCGGCACCAGGAACGCGGTCAGCGCGGGCTTCTGGCCCTCGCGCTGCAGGTACGCGAACACGAGCGCCAGGCCGGCGACCGGCGAGTTCGACGAGAACGTCTTCTGGCCGTTGAGCACGTAGCCGCCGTCGCGATGCTCGGCGCGCGAGGTGAGCGAGAACACGTCGGAGCCCGCGCCGGGTTCGGTGATCGCGTGCGCGCCGACGATCTCGCCCGAGAGCAACCGCGGCAGCCACGTGCGCTTCTGCTCCTCGGAGCCGTAGTGCACGATCGGCATCTGCACCGCCCACATCTGGGCGTTGAGCGAGAACACGAGGCCGTTGTCGCGGCAGCCCCAGCCCAGCGCCTCCATCGCGATCGTCGTCGTCACCAGATCCTCGCCCTGACCGCCGTACTCGGCGGGCACCGGCAGACCCAGCAGGCCGAACTCGGCGCACTTGAGCCAGCAATCGCGCGGGAACGTGCCCTCGTGATCGCGGGCCTCGAGGTCGTGGTTGAGCTCCTCGCGCGCGAACGCGCGCACCGCGGCGCGCAGCTCCTGCTGTTCAGCGGACAGTTCGAAATCCATGACTCACGATCTCCCGGCGACCGGGGCGGCCGCCTGCGGATGGAACGACGCCAACCACGCGAGCGTGCGCTCGAGGGCGCGGCGCTGCACGGGGACGTTGAGGAAGCCGTGCACGTCGCCCGGCCAGACCTCGACCTCGAAGCGGGCGCGATCGGCGGGTGCCAGACGCGGGAACACGGTCTGCATCGCCACCTGGAACGAAACGTACTCCGCGTCGGCGTCGCCGTACACGAACAGCGCTCTCCCCTGGGAGGCCACCAGCGCGCGGAAGTGCTCCACGAAGCTGTCGGCGAGCGGCGTGTCGTTGCGCGTGCCGCCCTTGGCGCCACCGCGCGCGACGCGTCCGAGCACCGTGGCCATGTAACGCCAGCGCTCGGGATCGCCCAGCGTGCGCCAGTTCTCGGGGTTGCCGAGCGCGCGGAACAGATGCCGCCAGTCCTTGGTGTCGGCGTGCGCCTTGACCAACGTGTCGAGCTCCATGACCGGGGCCGCGAAGAACACGAGACCGTCCACGACCGATCCGTTCGTGACGAATGACGACAGCGCGGTGCGCGCGTCGAAGCACGAGCCCACGACCAGGAACCGCGTGTGCCCGAAGCGTTCGCGCAGCAGACGCAGCGCGGCGTCGGCATCGTCGCGGTAGGGCGTGTTGGGATTCAGGAACGCGGTCACGCCCTCGGAGTCGCCGGTGCCGTGGTAGTCGAACCGGAACGCACCGAAGCCCTGCACGGCGAGACGACGCGCCGCCTCGACCCACATGCGGTTGCGATGCGAGCGGGGCCGCGTGAACAGCACCACCGCGTGCGGCGCGCGGGGCGCGTCGGGCGCGGGCGGCGTGTACACGCCGAACAGCGTGCCGTGCGGCGTCACGAACGTGACCGCCTGCTCCGCGCGCGCGCGCTCGAGTTCCGCCGGGGTCTCACGCCAGGGCATCGAGCCACTCCACGGTCACGCGGGTCAGTGCCTCGCACTGCCACGCGGGATTGGTCATGAGCTGATAGCCGGGCTCCTCGTGGATGAGCGCGGTCGCCACGTCGGCCGAACCCGCCGCGAGCGCATCCACGAGTTGCTGATGCGCGGGCGCGAGCTTGGCGCGCGCCTGCATCTGCACCAGCCGCACGGGGGCCCGCCCACCCGCGAGCGCGGTGGCGAGCGAGGCGTCGGCGAGGCTGGCGACCGTGCTCTGGTAGAGCGTGTAGCCGAGCACGTCCAGATGGCCGTCGGTCGCCAGCCGCGCGAGGAGCTGATCCACCGTGGCGTCCGGCTTCTTGCCACCGGCGACCTGCGAGAACAACAGCGTGCGCAACTGCTGCCGGAAGAAGTCGGCGGGCTTTGCGACGGGCTCCCAGAACACGAACCCGGCCGCATCGTCGCGCCCGGAGCCGGGTCCACCGGCGAGGCTCGCGATCAACGCGCCCAGCCGCACGCCCAACCAGATCACGCGCGTCGCACCCGTGCGGCGCTTGGCCTCGTCGGCGGCCGCGCGCGCATCGGCGACCAGCGTCGCGAGCGTCACGTCGGCGGCCGCACCCGCGGAATCCCCGTGCCCGCGCGCGTGGTAGCGCAGCACCGGCAGTCCCACCGCGGCGGCGGCACGCGCGGCCAGCACCTCCTGGCGGTAGAGCGTGATGCCCTCGACCCCGAGCCCGTGCACGTGGACGACCACCGGGGGCGCGGAGCGACCCGGAGCGGCGTCATGCAGGACGTTGTAGACCGGGAACCCCTCGACTTCGAGGAAGAAGGGGTGCTCGGGCGCCGCGGCGCGCGAGAAGGCCGGCGGCGTGGAGGCGGGGGCTGCCACGGGGAGGCTCCAGTGGAACGGGGCCGAAAGGGCGGAACTGGGGAACTCAAGGGTAGGCAGCGTGTTCGGAGCGTGTCAACGGACCCGCCCGCGTTGGGGGGAAGCACCCGACGCCGGTGTCAGTACTACAGAACACGCGTTCGCGGGCCGACAACAAAGGATATGTCCGCGCAACTCCCCACCGGCTGGCCCGTCGTGGCCCTGACCCTCGGTGTGCCCCTGGCGATCATGGCGCTCGGGGTGCTCGTGGTGCGTCACCTGCGTCGGCAGGGCCGCGAGGCGGGCCGCCTGCAGAGCGGCGAGCTGTACCGCCTGATCGGGGCGCGGATCGACGGCCGACTGCGCGGCTCCGAGCTGCGCCGCGCCGCCGCCGGGGTGTCGCACGACGCGTTCTGGGACGCCCTCGAGGCCATCGCATTGACGCTGCGCATGCGCGAGCGCCGGGTGCTGGCGCGCACGCTCGAGCGCAGCCGACCGCTCGCGCGCGAACGTCGCATGCTGCTCGCCTCGGTGCCGGCGCTGCGCCGTGAACGCGCCGCGTACCGCCTGGGGCTGTTGCCCGGCCCGCGGTCGCGTCGCCTGCTGCGCCGCGCCATGGTGCAGGGGCCCGATCTGGTCGCGTTCGCCGCCGCCCGGGCGTTGGCGCGCCATCGCGACCTGCGCGCGCTGCAGTGGCTGCTCGAACAGCCGGCCGCGATCACGCGCCAGCCCATCGCGCTCCTGTCGGGGCTGCTGCGCGCGTTCGGCCCGCGCGGACGGGCCCTGCTCATCGCCGCACTCGAACGCGGGCTCGCCGACCCGCGCATGGTGTGTGCGTGCGTCGATGCGCTGGGGATGACGCGCTGCCGCTCGGCGCGCGGCTCGATCGAGGCCCGCCTGGCGAGTCCGCACCTCGAGGTGCGCGTCGCCGCCGCGCGCGCGCTGGGCCGACTCGGCATGCCCGAGGCGACGCCCGCGCTGTTGCCGCTGCTCGCGGACGATCGCTGGCCGGTGCGCGCCATGACCGCGCAGGCGCTCGGTCGGCTGTCGGCCTCACCCGCCGTGGACGCGCTCGCGGACGTGGTGACCGATCCCTCGTGGTGGGTGCGGCATCACGCCGCCTACGCGCTGGCGGCGATCGGCGGCGACGGACACGACGCGCTCGTCACGATCGCGGCGCGCTCGCCGGACCGCTACGCGCGCGAGATGGCGCGCGAGGCGCTGGACCACGGCCGCACCCGCCGACAGGCCTGAGCCCGCGCGCGTTTGCCCCACCCGCGGGCATGACGGACACTCGCGCCATGTCGAATCCCCACTCGCGCGACCCGCAGCGACCCCGCGCCTCGGACTACGTGCGCGAACGCGCCGCGCGTGAGGCCGGCGGCGGCAGCGAACTGCAGCGCGTCAAGGACGAGCTCGCCTCGCGCGGGCTGTCGCCGCGCAAGCGCTTCGGGCAGAACTTCCTCGTGCGCGAGGAGCAGTGCGAGCGCATCGTCGAGCACGCGCACCTGCGCGAGGACGACGTCGCGATCGAGATCGGCCCCGGCGCGGGTGCGCTCACCGCGCGCATCGCCCGACGCGTGCGCCACCTGATCGCGGTCGAGAAGGACATGGGTCTGGCCGAGTACCTGCGCGAGGAGTTCGCCGAGGTGCCGCGCGTCACCATCCACGAGGGCGACTTCCTGGAGTTCGACCTCGCGGCCGCGGCCGCCGCGCACGGTGCGGACAAGCTCGTGGTCGTGGGCAACATCCCGTACAACATCACGACGCCGATCCTCGAACACCTGTTCGCCGCGCGCCACGTCGTGCGCAGCGCGGTGCTGCTCGTGCAGAAGGAGTACGCCGAACGGCTCGCGGCCGCCGCGGGCACGCCCGAGTACGGCTCGCTCACGCTGTTCGCGCGCTATCACGCGCTCATGGAACCGCTCATGACGCTGCGCTCGGGCTCGTTCTGGCCGCGGCCCGACGTGGACTCGATGCTGGTGCGGTTCTTCCTGCGCGAGGACCCGCCCGTGGACGCGCCCGAGGCGCTGTTGTTCCGCATCATCCGAGGCGCGTTCCAGCAGCGGCGCAAGCAGCTCACGAGCACGCTCGCGAACGCGCTCGACGTCCCGCGCGAGACGGTCGAGCGCATCGGACAGCAGGCCGGCATCCAACTGTCGCGCCGTGGCGAGACGCTGACGCTGGACGAGTTCGCGCGGCTGGCCCGCGCCGCGGCCGACCGCGGCCTGACCGCCTGAGCGATCAGCGCAACGACAGTCCGAGGAAGCGCACGGTGACGCCGCCCGCGGAATCCACCACCGCGCGGAAGCGATAGCCCGCCGAGCCCTCGACGTAGTCGCCGCCCACGGACTCCACGCGCCGCCCGGCGAAGCGACCCACCACGGACAACCGCGCCTCGCCCCGCACGCGCGGGTGCACCTCGACCGAGCGGCCGGGATCGATCGCGGGCACGCGCACGGAGTCGCCGTCGGTGCGCACCCAGAAACCCTCGAGGCGTCGGCCCGAAGCGTTCTCGATCCACACGCGCGGCCCCTCGACGCGGTCGCAACCGACCCCGCCGAACGCCGCGAGCGACGCGACCGCAAAGACGCACCCCGCGAGCCGGAGGGCCCGCGGGGTGAGGGAACGCACGCGCGTGAGGGCGATCACGCTTCGACGAACTTGTAGCCCACCTTGTGGACCGCGACGATGAACGGCTTCTCGAAACCCTCGCCGAGCTTGCTGCGCAGGTTCGAGACGTGCGTGTCCACGGTGCGCGTCGTCACGCCCAGCTCCTCGTCGACGCCCCAGATGTCCTCGAGCAGCTGCTCGCGGCTCACCGTGCGGTTGGCGCGCTCGATGAGGTACTTGAGCAGCTCGAACTCCTTGTACGAGAGCGCGACCTGCTCGCCGGCCTTGTAGACCTCGCGCGGCTCGAAGCGCACCTCGACGTCACCGAACTTGTACACGGTCGTCGCCGGCACGCCGGTGTTCATGGGGCCGCGGGCGACCAGACGCTTCACGCGCGCCATGATCTCCTTGAGGCTGAACGGCTTCGTCACGTAGTCGTCCGCGCCCAGGTCGAAGCCCTTGAGCACGTCGGCCTCGAAGTTGCGGGCGGTCATGACGAGCACCGGGATGTCGCGGTGGCGCTGACGCAGCTCCTTGAGGACGGTGAAGCCGTCCTTCTCGGGCAGCATGACGTCCAGGAGCACGGCGTCGGGCTTCTGCTTGATCGCCAGGCGGAGGCCCTCCTGCCCGTTCTTCGCGGTCAGGACCTCGTAATCGTCGTAGCGGAAGTTGTTGGCCAGCGTCTCGAGCAGGCTCTCTTCATCTTCCACGATGAGGATCTTCTTCATGCTTGTCTCCCGGGGCGTCCCGCCCCCTCCCAGCCCCCCGACCGACCGCGCGTCGCCGCGGGTCGAACGGGGATCGGACCTCACACCATGGCGGCGTTCGGCCCTCCGTCCCACACCGGCAACAGGATCGTGAACGTGCTGCCCTCGCCGGGGGTGCTCACGACCTCCACCCGGCCATGATGCGCCCGTACCAGCATCTCCACAAGCGACAGACCCAGCCCGGCGCCCTTCACGTCGTGGACCAGACCGGTCTCGGCCCGGGCGAACTTCTCGAAGATGCGGGCCTGGTCCTCGACCGGGATCCCGATGCCGCGGTCGGCCACCGACAGCGTGACCATGCCGTCGCGGGCCGCGACCGAGACCCGGACCTCCTTGCGATCGCGCGAGTACTTGACCGCGTTGTCGAGCAGGTTGAGCAGGCAGTGCTGCAGCGCCCGGCTGTCCCCGCGCACGAGCGGCAGGGTCTCCGGCAACCAGACGTCGGTCTTGAAGCCGGCATCCTCGAGGCGCAGACGGAAGCTCTCCATGGCCCCGTGCACGACCTCGCGCAGGTCGAGCGGGCCCTTGTGGAGCGTCTTCTGCCCGGCCTCGAGCCGCGCGAAGTCGAGGATGTTGTCGACCAACTGCACCAGCCGGTCCGACTCGCGCACGATCGTGCGCAGGTACTTGTCGCGCTCCTCGGGCGAACGGAACCGGCCCATCTCGATCGTGTCGATGGCGAGCTTGATGACCGCCACGGGCGTCTTGAGTTCGTGCGTGACGTTCGACACGAAGCTGGTCTTCGCGTTCACCAGATCGACCTGACGCACGATGTAACGCGACCCGATCGCGATGGCCCCCAGCAGCACGAGCGACAGCAGCACGATGAACACGACCTCGATGACCACGAGACGTTCGGCGAACACCGCGGGCGAGGTGGGCGCCGACGAGACGCGCACCTTGTAGCCCTCGAACGGGCCGCTCATGGGGTACTCGTGCGCCGTGGGGCTCTCGATGGCCTCGCGCACGCGCGCGACCTCGTGGCCGTCCTCGTCGTACACGGCGATCGACAGGTGTCGCGTGGACTCGAAGCCGCCGTACATGCCCGGCGTCGCGGTGAGTCGGTCCAGCGTCACGTTGCGCAGGTGCGTGGCGAGGAACGCGCGCGGGTTGAACCACCAGCCGCCGGCGCCGATCGTGTAGCCGTCGGGGCCGTTGAGCAGCATGGCCGCGAACGGGTGCTTGCGCCGCCCCGACGGATCCACACCGTAGATGAGCAGGTGGCCGTCCACGGTCACGAGCGAGTACCCGTCGAGCTGCTCGAGCGGCACGAACTGCGGCGCCTCGAACAGCTGCGCCCGCGACGCGAGCGCGCGTCGGATCTCGGCCGCGTCACCGCCGCCGCGCGACGCCGCCTCGGCGTTCACGAGCGCGGCCTGCATCTGCTCGACCAACTCGCGCTCGAACACGCCCGGCAGCATGGCGGCGATGTACTGGTTGTAGCGCCCCGATTCGGTGCGCACCTGATCGGCGACGCGCAGCGTGAGCCAGATGCCGGTGCACGCGAGCGCCAACGCCGGCAACGCCACGGCCAGGATGAGGAACACCAGCCGGGTCTGCCGCGAGCGCGGGAGGAACGAGGGTCTCGGGAGGGCCATTCCCGTGAGCGTAAGGGGCCACCGCGCTGGGGCCAAGCGAAGCCTCGGTCAAGCCGTGCACGGTCGGACCGAAAGCGTTCGGGCCGCCTCCCGCAGGGGAGACGGCCCGAACGAAGACTCGACGCGACGCGTCAGCGCATGGCGACCGGCTGGCCCGCCATGGAACGGATGCGCTGCACCACAGCGCGATCCTCGGACGTGATGAGCGTCATGCAGCCGCGCTCGATGTTGACCACCTCGCGGTGCAGCTTGCCGCTCGCGACCGCGCCACGGATGTGCTTGCAGTCGTCGCACAGGTTGGCCTGGCTGGCGTCCGAGAGCGTGACCGTGAGCTTCTCGTTGCGCTTGGCGACCGCGCTCTGCAGCGCGCGCACGTCCGAGGCCTTCTCGGCGGTGTACACGATCATCACGCCGTTCTTGAGCGAGACGACCTGCACCTTGCCACCCAGCGAGCGCACGTCCTTGTCGGAGCCGACCCATTCCTCGCAGGCGTCACAGTCGTGCGCCATCGAGTTGAGGTGCGCCTTGCACACCATGCCGGCCGCGGACGACGTCGTCTTCATGTCGCACTTGCCACCCGCCGACGCCGTCTTCGTACCGTGCGCCGAGCACTCGCCACCGGCGGCCGACGCGCCCTTCATGTCGCACTTGCCGCCCATCGACGCCGTCTTCGTGCCGTGCGCCGAGCACTCGCCAGCGGCGGCCGACGCGCTCTTCATGTCGCACTTGCCGCCCATGGACGCCGTCCGGGTGGCCGGCAGGTTCGGGTCGCAGCCCATCGCCTTGGCGACGTCCGGGTTCTGGGCGCAGATCTCGCGCATCTCGGGCGTGCACTGGGCCGCCATCTCGCGCGTGCAGCCCGAACCGGCCGTCGTGGCCCGGGTCTGGCTCACGGTGCAGCCGCCGTGCGTGGCGACGGTGGCCGAACCACCCTTGGTCGCGGTCGTGGCGGTCGTGGTGCGCGTGCCGTGGGCCGAGCAGGAGCCCTCGGAACCGGCGAACGCGACCGAGACGGACAGGGCCGCCGCACAGGCGAGCAGCGCGAAGGCGAGCAGACGCAACGACTTCATGGGACCAACCTCCCGGAGGGTTGTGGCGGGGCACCGTGGAAATGGGGGAACGGGGCCCTCGGAAGACCTGGATGCAGCATCGGCCGGTCGAGTACGGAGCGTGTCACCGGGACATTCGGCCGTTGTCACACGGCTGCAAAAAGGGTTTCGGCAAGAGGCCCCCGGTGCTTGATGGGGTTGCGGGGCGCCGGGGGGACGCCGGGGGGCCCGCACCGCCCCCGGGGGGCGGGTCGCCCCCCACCCGAGCCGGGCACGCCGTGGCGGGGAATCGCCTCCCCCGCACGGACTCGCCGAGCGCGGGCGGCCGCGCTAGTGTGCGGCTTCCCGCCATGGCCAAACGCCGATCCTCCACCCAGAAACCGCGCGGACCGATGCTCCTCGGTCTCGTCGTGGGTGCCGCCCTGCTGCTGTTCCTGGCAGGCGAGTTGATCGCATGGGCGAACTCCGACCGCGGCCGACTGCAATTGTGGAGTTGGCTGCACGTGGGCGACCACGCCAAGGTCGTGCGCCTCGTGGGCAAGCGCATCGAGGAGGGCCTGTCGCGCGCGGGTGTGGCGCACGAGGCGATCGACGTGAAGGTCGTCGAGGGCGACGCTCCGCAGGTGCGCTGGACGGTGACGTTGCCGCGCGACGGTTCACCGTTGCTCGTGAACCACCTCGTCACACGCGCGGTCGAAGCGGGCGGCGCCCACGTGACGTCCGGTCGCGAAACGACCGCGGCCGACGGCGCACTGGTCGTGACGCTGCTCGTGGGCGCACCGGGACGACCGACGCACGAGCTCACCGTGGTGCGCCCGGGACGACGCGAGGACGACGCGCCCGAGCCCACGCGTCTGGCGCTCGTCCTGTTCGCCTCGGCGGAAGACGAGCCGCTGCTCGTGACCGCGTGCGGTCGCAGCGAGACGTTCGCGGTCGCCAGCGCGGCGACCGGCGAGGGCAAGTCCAAGGCGTTGCGCGCCGCGCACGCGAGCGGGCGCGAGGTCGTGCTGCTCATGCCCATGGAGCCCGAGAACTACCCGCGCAACAACCCCGGGCCCGCCACGCTGCTCGTCAACTGGAGCCCCGGCCGCATCGAGCAGGGCCTGCGCCGCGAGGTCGAGGTCGCGCAGCCGCTCGTGGCGGTGGCCAATCTGCAGGGGAGCTTCGCGACGCAGGACGAGACGTTCATGACCGCGGTCTACCGGGAACTGCGCCGCGCGCACCTGCCGCTGCTGCACGTGAACCCCGCGCCGCGCGCCGTGTGCCGCGCGCTCGCCTCCAAGGTGGGCGCGGCCTACGACGAGCCCGACCTCGTGATCGACGGCGAGACGCGCCGCGGCGACGCCAAGTCGCTCGACAAGCTGTGGGCCGCGTCGCTGGAGCGGCTGCGCGAACGGCGGCAGGCGATCGTGATGCTGCGCGTGAACGGCACCAGCGCGGCATGGCTCGATCGCGCACTCGCGGCCAAGCGGCTCGAGGGCGTGCAACTGGTGCCCCTGTCGAGCGTGATCCGCCGCCCCACCGCCTCGCACTGAGCGACCGGCGACCGACGCGCAGGCGACCCCACCGCGCGTCGAGGTGACGAAACCTCAAGTGCCGTCTGGCGTTCGGGGTGCAAAGACGTTTATCCTCGCGCGCGATGACCGACGGACAGGACGTCCTCACCTCACTCCTCTCGAGCAGCACCCGGACGTGGCACCTCGCGGACGGCCGCGGCGCAGGATCGCGCGGCACCGCTTCGGGCGCCGCCACGCGCCGCGACCACGCTTGGCTCACCTCGCCCCCCGTGGGCGACGTGCCGGCCGACGTGGCGCTGCTGCGTTTCGACGATCGCGTCACCCCGCCGGGGGGCGCCACCTTCGAACTCACGCCGGGCTTCATCCTGTCGGCCCGCCGCGATCAGGCCCCCGTGCTCGGGGCGCGTGCGAACGCCCTGCCCATGCTGGAGTCGTTCGACGACCAGCCGTGGCCGCGCTGGCGCTGGCGTGGTGAGGGCTGGGTGCTCGAGCGCGAGGTCCGCCTCATCCAGGGCCACACCGCGCTCATCGCGACCTGGCGCCTGATCGAGGGCGACGCCCTGCGCCTGCACGTCGCGCCGCTGCTCGTGGCGCGCGCGCTCGATGGTCTGCAGTTCGAGGACGCCGGTTTCCGCGGCATCGTGGGCGGCGTGCCGGGCCGCGTGCGCCTGGCGAGCACCGAGTCGCACCCCGGACTCACGCTGTGGTTCGGAGGCGCGTTCATGCCGGCGCGCGCGTGGTCGCGCGGTCTGGCGTATCCGTTGGAGTCGCTCGACCCGCTCGACCCTGAAGCCGGTCGCCTGCTCGTGGGCGAGGACGCGTTCCTGCCCGGCTGGGTGCAGCACGTGCTCACGCCACGCCAACCCGTCCTGCACGTCGTCGCGTCGACCGAGGAGGGACTGTTCCGTTCGCTCTCGGCCGAACAGCGTCTCGGCACGCCGCCGGCGCGCTCGCTCGCCGATTGCGTCGCCGCGCTCGACGGCGCGGCGCGCGGCCTGCGCGCGACGTGGGACGACGAGGTGATCGCGGGCGCGGGGCACACCGCGCGTCAGGCGGCGCAGTCGCACGCGCTGCGCCGCGGGGACGACGCGCACCCCGAACACCCGGTCGAGCTGCGCCCCGAGGACACCACGGTCATCACCGCGCTCGCCGGGCGCGTGCGCGAGTCGCTGTTCGAGCGCGCCGATCGCACCGCGGTGCTCACCGACCCGGTGCGTGGCCAGGAGTCCGGGCCCGACGCGTTGCGTGTGGCCGCGGCGCTCGTGACGGTGCGCCGGTTCGCCGCGGCACGCGACGTGGCGCGCGGCTATCTGGCGTACCTCGACGAGGGGCTGGCGCCGGAGTCGTTCGACGCGGAGGGCATGCCGCGCTACGGCAGCCCCGAGGCGTCGCTGTGGCTCGTGCATCTGGTGGATCTGCTCGCGCGCCGCGACGCGGCGTCCGAGGAGACGCAGTCGTTCCTGCGCGACGGTGCCTACCGCATGCTCGAGGGCGTCGTGCAGCACCTGCGCGCCGGCTCGCGTCACGGCGTGCGCTGCGACCGCGACGGTTTCCTGTGGGCCGGCGAGGGTCTGGCCGCGCGCAGTCGCGCCGACCTCAACGCGCTCTGGTACCACGCGCTCGTCGCCATGTCGCAGTTGGCCAAGCAGGTCGGCCGTCGCGAGAACGCCGCGTTCTACATGGCGTGGGCGCGCGAGCTGCAGCGCGCGTACGTGGATCGTTTCTGGGACGAGAGCACCGGCGGACTGTTCGTGGAGCACGCGCACACGGGCCCCACGCGCGGCGTGGAGCCGTCACAGCTGTGGGCCGCGTCGCTGCCGCCCATGCTGTTGCCGCCCGACATGGCCACGCGCCTCGTCGCCACGATCACGCGCGAGCTGTGGGAGCCGCGCGGGCTGCGGCCGCGCGCGGGTTGCGGGCTCGCCGATCCGGGTTGGCTCGGCACCTGGACCGCGGCGTCGCTGCGCAGTCACGGTCGTCGCGCCGAGGTCGAATCGCGTGTCCACACGTCGCTGTCGCGCTGGGCGGCCGAGGTCACGGGACGCACGCGGCCGGGTCTCGCGCGCGCCGATGGTCCGGTGGCCGAACTCCCGGTGCGCGGCGCGGCCGATCTGCTGCGTGCGTGGATCGAGGAGATCGATCACCACGCGCCGGGCGTCGCGCTGACGCTCGACTGAACGAACGCGGTCGCGCGGCGAGCGATCAGTGCTTCGTCGTGTCCGGGGCCGCCGGACGCGACCCGCGCGAGAAGAACCCGCGCAGCAGTCCGCGCGCCGCCGACGCCAACGTGTCGCGCACCGCGCCCGGGGTGATCGGGGTCGTGGTGAGCGAGTCGCGACGCCCCGTCAGACGTGCTTCAAGTGCACGTTGAGCGGCCTCACGCGCCTCCGCTTCGAGACGCGCGCGCTGCTCGGTGAGCGCCGCCGACGCTCGACCCGCGAGCCGCGCCTGCATCGCGCGCGTGTCCCACGTCACGCGCGGCGCGGCCGCGGGGCCGGTCACGCGCAGATCGAGCAGCAGCCGGCCCTGGGCGTCGCTCAGTGCGCCCGCCGCCAACGCCGACCTGGCCTCGAGCGCGGGCAGCGCGGTCGCGGGCAACGTCACCGAGACGGCGTAGTCGAGCGAACCGTCGAACCCCACGGCACCCGCGAGCCGCCATTCGCCGGCCGCTCCGGTGATCACGACCGGGTCGGTCACGACGCGCCCGTGCTCGATGCGCAGCGGCAGATCGAGCCGCGTGAAGTCGAGCTGCCGCAGCCGCGGCACGTTCACGAACCGCGACACCGCCTCGAAGGCGGGTCCGGGTCCCAGACGTCCCTCGCGTACCGAGGCGAGCGCGACCAGCGTGAGCGTGCGCTTCACGTCGGCGATCGCACGTCCCTCGCTCGCGAGCTCGAGCTTCGTGTCGAGCGTGCCCGCGAGCAGGCCGCGCACGGGCGTCCATGCGGCGAGCAGCGAATCGGCGTGCACGCCCGTGACCGTGGTGTGCACGTCGACGAGCGGGCGCTGCGTGTCGTGCAGATCGAAGCGGGCCCGCCCGCTCACCGTGCCGCCGTAGCCCGCGAGCGCGAACCGCGGCACCTCGAGGATCGCGGGCAGGAGTCGCACGTCGGCCTCGACGTCGCGCACCGCGAGGCGATCCTGCTGGAGCCGCGCCAGCCGCACGCGACCGGTGCCGCGCGCGTTGGGCAGGAACGGCGCGCCGGGTGTGGTGGGCAACAGATCCGCCAGGTCGAGTCCCGGCGAGTCGAGCGTGAACTCCACGAGCGCGGGGGCGTGGCGATCGGGCGGCGCGAGCAACGCCAACGGTTGCGTGACGCGCGCGTCGAGCGTCAACGCCGAGCCGCCCGCGCGCAGCGACAACCCGCTCACGCGCGCGACGTCGTCGGCGAACGACAGACGGCCGTTCACGTGTTCGAGCGGCTGCGGCGAACCGGGCGTCACGACGCGCACCTCGCGCAGCGTGGCCGTGCCGCCGAGCGCCATCCCGGCGGGTTCGGCGGTGCGGCCGCGCCCCTGCAGATCGAGCGCGACACGCCCGGCGACCGCGGTGCCCGCGGGCGCCACGAGCGGCGCGACGACCGCCAGATCGACGTCGCCGCGGACCCGGAACGCGACGTGCGGATCGGCGAACGACCACGCGACGAGGTCGGCGGTGAGCGGCTGACCCGCGACCGTGGCGCGCAGCGACTCGACGCGCACGCTGTCGGGGCGCAACGTCGCCGCGAACGCGATCGCGGTCACCTCGGTGGGTGAGGCGGGGTGTCGCAGCGCGCCGTCGGTCAACCGCACCGTGCCGGTGACCTCGGGCCGCGCCCCGGGCACGATCGCCCCGCGCACGCGCAGCGCGAACGCCAGCGTGCCGCGACCGCGCACACCCTCGATCGCCGCGACCTCGGCGTGCGACGCCCACTCCAGCAACGACGCCACGTCGAGACGCGTCCCCTCGATGCGCAGATCCACGCGCGGTCGCAGCCCCACCGAATCCACCACGCCCACGCAGGTCAGTCCGGTGCGCCCGAACGTGAGCGTGAGCGCCTCGAGCGCCAGCCGCTGCTGCGCCGCGTCGTAGGTGCCCCGATGCGACAGTCGCCAGGTGAGCGAGGCGAGCGCGGGATCGAGCTCGGAGAGCCGCGTCGCGGTGAGCGGCCCGACCGCGAGCCCGGTGACCTCGGTCTCGCCCGAGGTGGACAGGCGCGTCCCGCGACGATCGGCGACGAGCGTCATGCGCGTGGCGAGCCGCAACACCGTGCGTCGCGACCCCGCGAGGTCGTCCACGAGCACGCGACCGTCGCGGATCGTGAACCGCTGCACGTCGAGGTCCAGTGCCGTGCCCGGGTCCGCGGTGTGCGGATCGGACGTCACGAGTCCGTCGAGGTTGGTCCGGCCGTCGGCGTGGCGCACCAGATGCAACTCGGGCGCGAGCAGTTCGAGTCGGCGCACGCGCACGGTGCGCGAGAGCAGCGCCCACGCGTCGAGGTCCAATGCGATCGTGCCGCACGAGAACGCGGCGCCCTTGGCGAAACCGCCGGGCTCGGCCAACTCGAGCCCGCGCACCTCGAGTCGCACGAGCGGCCACCACGCCACGCGCGCGTCCTCGAAGCGCACCTCGCGCGCGAGCCGCCGCGACAGCTGTGCGGTCACGAGCGCACGCGCGCGCGCGGGCGGCAGCAGCAGTGCGAGCGCGCCCCAGGCGAGCACGACGAGCGCCACGGGGACGAACACGAACCACGCCCACACGGGCGGGCGGACGCGACGGAGCATGGACGGACCTCCGGGGAGGGAATCGGACGTGCGCGAGTGTGCCACAGCGCTCGCGCGGGGTGGACGGCGACCGAAGGCGACGCGTACGCTCGCACGCATGAGCGCTCCCACGAACACGCCCGATCGCGTCCACGAGGTCGTCGTCGCCACCCGGCTCGTGTCGGTCATCCGCGCGAGCACACCCGAAGCCGCGCTGGGGGCGGCCCGCGCGGTGATCCGCGGCGGCGTCAAGCTGATCGAGGTCACCTATTCGGTGCCCGACGCGCCGCAGGTCATGGCCGCACTGGTCCGAGAGGCGCCCGCCGACGTCATCGTGGGCGCGGGCACGGTGCTCACGCGGCAGGAGGCCGAGGACGCCATCGACGCCGGCGCGTGCTTCCTCATCGCGCCCAACGCGAGCGAGGCGGTCGCCGCGGTCGCGCGCGAGGCCGACGCCTACTGGTGCCCGGGCGCTTACACGACCAGCGAGATCCTGCGCGCCATGGAGCTGGGCGCGCATCTCGTGAAGGTCTATCCCGTGGGCGTGGCGGGCGGGCCCGATTACATCCGGATCATCCGCGATCCGCTGCCGCGCGTGCCCATGCTGGCCGCCGGTGGCACGCACCTCGACAACATCGTGCCCTTCTACAAGGTGGGCTGTCTGGCGTGCGGCATCGGGGCCGCCATGGCCGACCCGGCGCTGGCGCTCGCCGGCCGCTTCGACGAGATCGAGGCGCGCACGCGCGC
>CAZZLY010000062.1:13775-17912 GCA_964655175.1 uncultured bacterium | reverse complement strand
CGATTGGTGCGCGAGAACCGGTTCACGTCGAAGATGTCGGTCGTCAGGTAGCGGCGATCCTCGCGCAGGTACGACGCGTCGAGGCGACCTCGAAGCAGCCCGTGTGACCACGCCTGCGAGAGCGTGGCCTCGAGTCCGTGGTGATCGTACGAGATGTCCTGGTCGCGTACGTCGAGCGTGTCGGGGATGTCCCCCTTGGCATTGAGATCGCCTTTGATCCACTGCAGTCCCAGTGTGGGACCGCCGCGGCGCAGCGGACGGACCTGCAATCCGAGCGAGACCATGTCGTTGTCGTTGTCGCGCTCGGGGAAGTTCACGTTGTAGTCGCGGTGCTCGCGTTCGAGCGTGCCCGAGGCCACGAGGCGACCGCCGAGCAGATCCTGCGTGAGGCCGAGTCCGTACGCGGTCTGGGCGTAGCTCAGAGAGGCGCGCACGCGCGTGCCGGCGAGCACGGAGGCATCGAGGTCGGTGACCTCGCCCAGGTAATAGCGCGGGATGTGCTTGAGCCACAGCTGCGCACCGAGCAGGTGCCGGCGGGACGAGGTGAGCTCCTGATTCAAGCTCACGCCGTACTGCCGCCAATCGGCGATGCGGTCCCGATCCCAGCGCTGGAACGACGCGGTGGTCGAGACGCGCGTGTCACGACGCCGCAACACGCGACCGGTCCAGCGCGCCCCGAGGTCGGCGGTGGTCGCCCAGTCCCCCACGTCCGAGATGAGGAACCGCGGCGGCCCGGGGCGGATGGCGAAGCGATCGAGTCCCGCACGCGTCAACTGCAGCACGTTGTCGTCGTGCTCGCGCCCAAGTTCGACGGTCCACTGCCACGCCGATTGCGACGCACGCGCGTGGGGCGTGGACGGTACCGGGCCCTGTGCCCGGGCGCTCGGGATCGTGAGCAGGCACAGGAGGCCGAACAACCCGGCGATGCGACGCGGCAGCATGAGCGGTCCCCTTCCCCAGCGATGCGACGAGTCCCCCGCGGCCCTCTCGGCGAGGGCCGGGAGGACCGCAGGGGACGGACTCAGTGGAGCAGCGTCACGTGGCGCAGCATGGACTGGCCACGACGATCGTTCAGGCGCACCAGATACAGACCGGCCGGCAGGGCCTGACCGGACTCGCCGCGTCCATCCCAACGGATGGTGACGGGCTGCGTGGTGCGACCCCGCCAGATCGTGGCGACCTTGCGACCGGCCACGTCCCAGGCGGTGAGTTCGGCGTCGCCGTCCGGCGCCGAGAACGTGAAGCCGACCGAGCCGCGCGACGGGTTCGGCAGCGGGGCGCCCAGTCGCAGGCCCGCGCCCAGCCCCGGTCCGACACCGGTGGTGTTCTCGTAGTTCAGTGCGATGTTGCCGAGAGGCGTGTCCCCCGCGACCACCACGTTGCGCACCCAGCTGTCGATGTAGGTCGTGCCGAGCGGCGGGATGACGCGCACGTCGTACGTGCCCGGATCGACCGAGCAGTTGAACGTGCCCAGCAGGCCCGTGGTGCGGTGCGCCACGTAGGCCGGCGTGCCACGGTTGGGAAGCTTGTAGAACTCCACGACCGCATTCGCGACGGGCAGGAACGTGCCGCCCTGGATGACGGTCGCCGAGACGAAGCGGCCCGTCTTGAGCGTCAGCGGGGACTGAGCACCCGTCGTTGCGAGCGTCACGCCGGTGAGGCGACCCGTGCGGCAGCGCGAGGTCGAGCCCGGGATGAAGTTGACGTCGTAGGTGCCCGGGGGCAGCAGCAGGTCGTACGCGCCGGTCGCCGTCGTCGTGCCGGTGGGCGTGAACAGCTTGGTGGCGGTCCCGGTCGGGAACACGTCCATGTCCACGTTGGCGACACCGACGAAAGCCGTGTCGCGCACGAGGCCGGTCATGTGGATGCCGGTGACCACGTTGACGTTGGGCAGCACGGTGGTGCCCGCGACGATCATGCTGTCCTGCTGCGCCACCGCGAGACCACTGCAGACCTGCGGCTCGTAGTGGATGTCGTAGGTCCCGGGGTTCACGTACAGCACGAAGTTGCCCGCCGCGTCCGTGGCGTCGTGGGCGATGCGCTGCGAGACGCGGGTGGTGTGCTCGATGACGTTGATGTTGACGTTCGTGGCCGGACCGCCGCCGTTGGCCGAGACGTGGCCCGACAGCATCGTGCCCGCGACCATGGGCAGGTCACCCGTGTAGACGGATCCCGCGCCGACGATGAGGTTGTTGATGTGGTACACGAGCGCGTTCACGCCCACCGGGGCCTCGACGTTCACGTCGTAGGTGCTCGCCGGGACGTAGCAGCTGAAGTTGCCGAGCGTGTCGGTGCGATCCGACGCGACGCCCACGCGCACGGCAGTGACGCCGGTGACGTCGTAGAACTTGAGCTTGGCGCGCGGCAACGGCAGACCGTTCGGGCCCAGCACGCGCCCGGTCACCAGGCTGGCGTTGTTGAGCGTGGTCTGGCCCAGATTGGTGTTGCCCGAGATCACCAGACCCGACTGCCGATAGGACTCCATCGCGAGACACGCGGGCGGATTGATGGACAGCGTGTAGGTGCCCGCGGGGACCACGACCGAGAAGGCGCCCAGCGCGTCGCTGTTGTCGTGCGAGGTCGGCACGGTCTTGCCCGTGCACTCATCGTAGAGGCTGATGTCCGCGTTGGCCGGGACGACCTTGCTCTTGCCGCGCAGCGTGCCCGAGACCGTGAAGCCGGTGCGCAGGTTGTCGGTCAGGCCGGTCACGTCCGTCGTGGAGCCGACGACGAGTCCGGTGCGGATGCCATCGGCGTAGGGCGAGCCCACGGCCGGGCGGAAGTCGATGTCCCAGGTCCCGGCCGGGACACGCACCGACCAGTTGCCCGAGGCGTCCGAGACCGTCTTCGTGAGGAAGCGGCGGTCGCCGGTGACCGTGTTGGTGAACTTGAGGTCGACGTTGGCGACGACCGCGTTCGTCGGCGTGCGCACCGTGCCCGAGACGAGGCGCGCGGTCGCCAGCCGCACGGTGCCGAGATTCGTGTTCGCGCTGATCACGACGCTCTGCGTGTCCCCCGCCGCGAGGGTGGTCGTCGCGAACGGCGGCACGAAGTGGATGTCGTAGGTACCGGCGGGCACGCTCATGCTGAACGAGCCGTCGGCTGCGGTGTGGTCCGAGGCGATGAAGATGTTCGTGCCCGTGCAGTTGTCGATCAGATCGATGTCGACGTTGCCCACGGCGACGTTGGCGGTCGTCTTCACGAAGCCCGTGACCGTCACGTTGGCGGCCAGACCCACGACCGGGACGACGAGCAGTCCGGCGGTCACGAGCCAGGTTCGGGAGAGTCGCTTCCAGAGAGGGGACATCGCAGGGACTCGCTTTCTCACTCTTGATGATGCGCAGGGAGGTGCAGCGGTGCTTCGCAGGGAGAGGTGAGACGGTGCAACGAGGTTCAGCTGGCCAGGGCGGACGGCCCGGGAGGCACGTCGAAGAGCTGCTCGGCGAACAGCTTGCGGTAGCTGCCGTCGCGTGCGAGGAGCTCGTCGTGACGCCCCTCCTCGACGATGCGGCCGTGTTCCATGACGATGATGCGATCCGAGCGACGCACCGTGGACATGCGGTGCGCGATGCTGAAGACGGTGCGACCCTGGGTCAGTCGCGCCAGCGCCTCCTGGATGAGCGCCTCGGATTCCGCGTCCACGGCGGACGTGGCCTCGTCGAGGATCAGGATCGGCGGGTTGTTGAGGATGGCGCGGGCGAGTGCGATGCGCTGCAACTGACCGCCGGACAGGCGCTGACCGCGCTCACCGACGTCCGTCTGGAAGCCGTGCGGCAGTGCCATGATGAAGTCGTACGCGTTGGCCACCCGGGCGGCCTCGACGATCTGCTCGTCGGTGGCCTCGGGGCAGCCGTAACGGATGTTCTCGAGGATCGTGCCGGAGAACAGGATGGTCTCCTGCGTCACCACGCCGATTTGCCGGCGCAGCGTCCGCAGATCGACCGAGGCGAGGTCCTGACCGTCCACGAGGACGCGTCCGGACACCGGCGTGAGGAATCGCAGCAGCTGATTGACGAGCGTCGTCTTGCCGGCGCCGTTGGACCCCACCAGCGCCACGCTCTCCCCACCCCGCACGTGCAGCATGACGTTCGAGAGGACCGGCTTCTCGGGCAGGTAATGGAACGACACGTTCTCGAA
>CAZZLY010000062.1:2661-13675 GCA_964655175.1 uncultured bacterium | reverse complement strand
CCCCAGCGCGCCTTCTCGATGAGGCGATCGCGCATGCGACCGGTCTGGTCCTCGACCTGACGCGCCTCGGCGTCCTCCTGGACGAAGGCCTTCACGATCACGGCACCCGCGATCTTCTCCTGCAGATGACCCGACAGGGCCGAGCGCTCACGACGCGCCGCCTTACCGCTCTTGCGCAGGCGCGGGTTCAGGAACCGGAACGCGAACAAGTACAGAGGCATCGCGAACAGGACGATGAGCGCCAGCCGCCAGTTCATGGTGAAGATGGCGATGAGCACCGAGATCACCGTCACGGTGTCCATGAGGGCGCGCATGTAACCGTCCGTGATCATGTCGAGGACGGCGTTGATGTCTCCCATGAGGCGCAGCATGAGCTTGCCGGTGCGGGCCTCGCGGAACCAGCGCATGTTGAGCGACTGGAGCTGCCGGTACAGATCGAGGCGCATGGCGTACACCATGCGCTGGCCGATCGTCTCGCTCACGGTGCGCTGGAAGTACACCAGCACGCCCTTGAAGACCGCGAGCGAGGCCATCATCCCGAAGATGCCGAGCAGGAACATCTCCGGAGTCACGACGTGGCCCGCGAACAGCAGGGCCGTGCGCTTCTTGAGCAGCGCGTCGATGATGTGCCGGAGCATGAACGGGATCGGGACGTCGACGACCGCGAGCAGGATGGACAGCGCCAGCGTGAGCGCGAGCATGAAGCGATGCTCGCGCGCGTACGGCAGCAATCGGGCCAACTCCTCCCGATGCGACCGTTCGCGACCCTCGTCGAGGGCCTCCGCCTGCGCGGGGTCGATCTCCGCGGCCTTCACGGCCACGTCCTCCTGGGGCGTGGTCACTGGGCGGCGCGGCTCGAACCATGCGTGCCGGGGACGGATTCGCGCTCGCCAGCGGTCGTGCCGCCCGAGGTCGCGTCACCGCCGGCCATCCGACGCTCGCGGATCGACCGCAGCGTCGCCACGAGGCCACCCGACAGGATGGTCTCACCCGAGAGGCAGCGCAGACCACAGGCCTTCTCGACCTCCTGGATGCCCAACTGGCCGTTCGCGACGATGCCGGCCGACGCGATGACGGGATAGCCGTACTCCCGCAGGCGACGCACGCCCGAGTCCACCGACAGTGCATCGGGGCCCGCGAACGTCACCGCGTCGATCGTGGCGCGGAACGGCTCGTGCGCCAGCATCATCGCGGTCTCCCGCTGCAGGATGCCGTCGGCGATCTCGATGATCACGAACTCCGGCTGGTGCGCCTCGAGCGCGGCCCGGATGCGGCCGGTGATGGACATGAGCTGCTCGAGCGACAGGTTCGCCGTGGACGGCCAGCCCGCGTCCGTGAAGTCGAGGACGCAGACGGCGCCGGCGTCGTACATGAGGTTCGGATCCTTGAGGCACGCCGTGCCCGTGACCTTGGCGGCCGCGACGCGATGCCCGGCGTTGGTGAGGCTGCGGACCATCTGCATCGCCGTCGTGGTCTTGCCCGAGTTCATCGAGGCGCCCAGCGACAGCACCGTGATCGGACGCACACCCGTGGCGGGCGCCGAGGACAGCGCGGCGAACTGCTGCGTGTAGAGCGGCTTGCCCTCGGCGTCCGCGAGGCGGCCGAGGAACTCGACCGTCGTGGGATCGGGCATGCGGTTGTTGGAACTGACGACCTCACCCACCACGCCGCCGATGCCCAGAATGTGGCCCGTCGGCCCCGTCACGCGGCCGATGCCCTCGAACTGATCGGTGGCGTAGCGGTCGCCGAGCACACCCACGAACACGTCGCCCGGGAAGATGGACATCTTGCGGCCCGCCTGCGCCTCGAGGTCCTTGTGCTTGCCCGACGTCATCACGCGACACAGCACCAGCGCGCCCGGATCGTGACCCTCGACCATGGGAAGCAGACCCTTGACCGCCGACTTGTCGACGAGGTGGGTCGCATACGGCCACTTGATGCGCACGTTCTGGAACTGGTCCATGATGTCGAGGTCCTTTCCCATCGCACTCGGGGAGGGTGGTGCGATGAGTGGTGTGGAGGCTGCGTGGTTCCAGGCAGGGGTTGCCTTCAGGCCCACAGGTGGGGCCGGAAGGGTTGGTGATACTGAAAGTCTTGTGGGGCTGGATCACTGGGAGTGAACGGACACGCCGTGGCAAGCGGCGTCACGGGAACGAGCATCCCATTCAAAACCCGTCGATGACCACTTGGAAATCATGTAAGGCATTAGCGCACAGCGTTTTGCATTGCATAACGCAGGTTCTCGTCGAAGTGCCTTGCGAGACGCAAGGGACCCCACGGACCCGCTGAGATACGGCTCCCGCCTGCGACCCGTGGGTCGAACGGGCTCCGCAGACAAGGATCGAGGCCAAGGGTCCGGCGGTTTTCGGCAGTGACCCCGCGGGGACTTGAGCGCGGCGCGCGTAGGGTGCGACCGAGCGTTGCGTGTTGCAAACGCTGGTTGCCGGAACCTCTGCCGCAGGACCGCGGGGCACGATCCCGCACATTAGATGCGCGAGGTCCTTCCCGGACTCAGCCACGAGGGGCCGAGCGAACCCGTTCCGGGGCTGGGGCGGACTCGCCCTCAGACCTGCTGTTCGACCCGGGCCGACGTGGATCCGTGCACCAGCTGCTCGATCCGACGCACCAGCGTCTCCGGTCCGAACGGTTTGGGCAGGAACGGGAGCCGTTCATCGCGGATGAGTCGCGCGAGCGCGGCCGAGGCGACGTGCCCCGAGCAGACCAGCACCGGTGATCCCGGGTGCAGGTCGCGGAAGCGTAGGATCACCTCGGCCGAAGGCGTCCCCGGGATGATGGCGTCCACGCACAGGACATCGTCCCCCGGTCCGCCTTCCCCCAGCAGTTGCATCGCCAGGTCCCCGTCCCCCGCCTCGCGCACCTCATGGCCGTGCTGGCGCAGGGCCATGGCCATGACCTGTCGCACCGAGGCGTCATCCTCGACCAACAGCACCCGGAGCGAGCGACCGTCCCGGGGTGCGCGAACGGACGATTCATCGCTTGCGGTCTCGCTCGGCAGCGCGGGGAAGCGGGCCTCGAACACCCGCGCCCCCGTGCGGGTGCGGCGTTGGGTCAGCGTGCCGCCCACCCGCTCGAGCACGGCGCGCACCACCGCCGGTGGCGCGGACAGCGGTCCGTCGAGCAGATCGGTCTCGGGGCGACGGGCCTCGTGATGCAGCGCGAGCAACGTCATGCGAACCCCTTCGGGCGTCGCATCGGGGGTGACCTCGATCAGGATGCGGCCGCCGTCGGGCATGCGATCGCGGGCCGCGAGCGCGAGATCGAAGACGAGCTGCTGCAGTCGCATCGCATCCATCGCGATCGCGGGGACGGCGCCGATGCGCGACTCGATCCGGATGTTCTCGGGCAGCAACCGCTCGAGCAGCACGACCGCCTCGCGCGCCACGGTCTCGAGCGAGGCCGTCGGGCCCGAACCGCTCTCCTCACGACTCATCGTGACCATGCGCTTGGCCAGGGCCGACGCGTTGCGGGCCGCCGTCGCGATGGCCTCGTGCGCCTGTCGTGATTGCTCGGGGGTGGCTCCGCCGCGGCTCAGCAGATCGTTCCAGCCCAGGATCACGAACATGGCGTTGTTGAAGTCGTGCGAGACGCCGCCGACCATGCGGCCGAGCGTCTCGTGGCGTTGCGCCTCGATGAGCGCGTTCTCGGTGTCGACGCGGCGATGATCGCTCTCGGTGCGCGCCTCGTGGGAGTGCTGTGCCTCCGCGAGAGCGGTCCGGGTCCGGGCGAGCGCCTCGGTGAATCGCTGCGTGAGCCATGCGACCGACAGCACCACCGAGGTCGTGCAGGCCAACCACACCAGCCCCAGTTGGAACCAGATCTGCGGGTTGCCCTCGAGCCGTGGGGGCTCCACGAGGTGTGGCACGAGACCGTTCTCGATGGCCGCGCCGCTCAGGATGAGTGCGCCGCCGAACACGACCGAGGCGGCGCCGGCCAGCGGCCCCAGCAGCAACACGGTGAGCACGCAGGCGGTGAACAGGGCGATGAAGCCGGCGGTGCTCGGCCCGTTGAGCGCGAACAACGATTCCGCGGTGAGTGCGAGACCGGCCACCAGCGTGATCGCGCGCGCGCGCGGGCCGCGGCAGAGGAACAGCGCCAACATGCCGGTGATGCAGACGCCGATCGGGATGAGCACGGGCCGCGGGATCTCGTGGAACCGATGCGTGACGAGCAGGATGACGAGCACCACGAGATTCGAGAGGACGAGCATGCGGATCAGGTCCTCGGTCAGGCGTGCCCGCCAACCCGCCGGATCCGCTGGACCCGGCCCGCTCCCCCATCCACCCCACCACCGCTCGAGTGCGCCGATCATGCCCGCATTATCGAGGCGAACCACCTTCTCGCGGGAATGGTCCCTTGGGACCGGGGCAGCGCTGGACAGGACCCCGCCGATGTCGTTCATTCGTGCGTCCCAGAGCCGCGCCGGGGTGTCCCCGGGGCCTTCCACCGCGAGAGACCGTCATGTCCGAACCGACCCTGCCGCCCGAATCCGCCGAACGCGAGGATTTCATCCGCGAGATCGTGAAGGCCGATCTCGCCGCGGGGCGGGTCTCGCGGGTCGTGACGCGCTTCCCCCCCGAGCCCAACGGCTATCTGCACATCGGGCACGCCAAGTCGATCTGCCTCAACTTCGGCATCGCCCGGCAGTTCGACGGCCAGTGCAACCTGCGCATGGATGACACCAATCCGGCCAAGGAGGACGTCGAGTACGAGGAGTCGATCACGGCCGACGTGCGCTGGCTCGTGGCGGGCTGGGCCGACCATTGCCTGGGCTTCAAGCCGCGTCGGGCCCGGGCGGTCGCGAACGGTGCGGATTTCCATCTCGCGGCGGTGCGTCCCGCCGAAACGCCGGACGCGGACCTCGAGCCGTTCCGAGCCTCCGACTACTTCGAGGCGCTGCACGCCTTCGCGGTGCGCCTGATCGAGCGCGGCAAGGCCTACGTCTGCGAGCACACGGCCGAGGAGGTCGATCGCATGCGCGGTGCGCCCGGCGAGCAGGGTGAGCCCAGCCGTTGGCGCGACCGCTCGGTGGCCGACAACCTCGCGTTGTTCGCACGCATGCGTGCGGGCGAGTTCCCCGACGGCAGCCGCACGTTGCGGGCGCGCATCGACCTGTCGTCGCAGAACGTCTGGCTGCGCGACCCGGTGCTCTATCGCATCCGGCACACGTCGCATCACAACACCGGCGACGCGTGGTGCATCTACCCGCTCTACGACTTCGCGCACGGGCTCTCGGATTACATCGAGGGCATCACGCACAGCATCTGCACGCTCGAGTTCGTGCCGCACCGCGACCTCTACGATTGGCTGCTCGAGGCGCTCGATCTGCCGCGCGCCCTGCCCCATCAGTACGAGTTCGCGCGTCTCAACCTGACGCACACGGTGATGAGCAAGCGCAAGCTGCTGCGGCTGGTGCAGGACGGCCACGTGACGGGTTGGGACGATCCGCGCATGCCCACGATCAGCGGCATGCGTCGGCGCGGTTACCCGGCGGCCGCGCTGCGCGACTTCGCCGACCGCATCGGCGTGGCGCGCCGCGAGAACCGCGTCGAACTGGCGCTGCTCGAGCACTGCGTGCGGGAGGACCTCAATCGCCACGCGCTGCGCCGCATGGCGGTGCTGCGGCCGCTCAAGGTCGTGATCACCAACTACCCGGCGGATCGCGTCGAGTCATTCGAGGTCGGCAACAACCCCGAGGATCCCGCCGCGGGGGTGCGCGAGGTCGCGTTCTCGCGCGAACTGTGGATCGAGCAGGACGACTTCCGCGAGGTGCCGCCGCCCAAGTACTTCCGGCTCTCGCCCGGGGTCGAGGTGCGACTGCGCGGCGCGTACTTCATCCGCTGCACCGACGTGGTCAAGGATCCCGTCACCGGCGAGGTCGTCGAGGTGCACGCCACGTACGACCCGGAGACGCGGGGCGGCAACGCGCCGGACAACCGCAAGGTGAAGGCCACGATCCACTGGGTCTCGGGCGCGCATGCGGTCGAGGCCGAGGTGCGGTTGTTCGAGCCCCTGTTCACGAGCGAGGTCCCGGACGCGCTGCCCGACGGGGCGGACTTCCTGACCGGCCTCAATCCGGCCTCGTGCGAGGTCCTGCGCGGCTGCCGGCTCGAAGCCTCGCTCGCCTCCGCCACGCCCGGCGCGCCGCTCCAGTTCGAGCGCGTCGGTTACTTCGTGGCCGATCCCCGGGACTCCCGTCCCGGGGCCCCCGTCTTCCTGCGTACCGTGACCCTCAAGGATGCCTGGGCACGCGTGGAGAAGCGCCAGGGCTGACCGGTCCGCGAACCTGTTCCAAGCACGAAGCCCTCGGCGAGCGCGACGCTCACCGAGGGCTCCGTGTTCGCGTCGCGCGCGGACTCATTCGCCGCCGAGCACCCGCTTGAGTGCGCGACCCGCGTCCAGCACCACGCCCGTACGCGCCAGAAGCAGGTCCGGGCCCACGCTGCCGTCGGTGTCCACCATGACGTCGAGGAACACGTGCACGGGGGACGAGGTGCTCGGCGGGGCCCCCTTGCCCGTCATGGGGCGGGCGGGCGCCATGAGCGCGCGGCCGAGTTGACCCTCGAGGTGCAACTGCCCGGCCCAGCGTCCCGAGCCGCAGGTGCGGCCCGCCGCCTCGTTGGTGCCGTAGGCCATGCCGAGCGACGAGTGCTCGAAGAACCCGCGCGTGCGGGTGAATCCGAAGGTGAACTGTTTGACGTGCGGGAAGTCGTTCCTTCCCCCGTTGGACAACAGCATACCGCCGCGATAACCCAGCGTGAGGCGTGAGCCGGCGTTCGGATCCAACATCGTCATCGGCAATGCGAGCTCGAGGCCGGCCAGCACCTCGATGACGTTCGTCTCGGCCACCGGTGCACCGGTGTACCCCGCCCCCATGAAGTCGCCGACCGGCAGCGTGCGTCGGCCCCACTGCGTCTCCGCGGTCAGGTTCAGTCCCGGTTTCTCCGCCCCGCCCATCGGCAGATCGAAGACGCGGAAGTCGCAGGTCATGCGCGTGACGATGCCCTGCGTGGCGGACAATCCCATGCTGTCGGCCGCCACGGAATGCAGTCGTTCCATCTGGACGCCCGTGGCCACGCGCAGCTGCAGCGGATCCTCGGCGGCATGGGCCGAGGCGGCCAGCAGCGTTCCCGTGAGGAGCAGCGCGGCCGCGAGCGACGGACGACGGCCATGGGCGATCGGATGCGACACGTTCCCTCCCGGGATGGCGTGACGAGAGGACCTCGTGTCCTCCCCACCCCGAGTCTCGGTCGCCGAGCGCGGAACGCGAGGGGTGGAACGCGCGCGTGCGTGCGTGCCCGCGTCGGTTGCGATCGTCGCGGCATGAGGGGTGACCAAGGTCGAAGTGGAACCAAGTCGTGGTCGGGATAAGGAACCACCTCAAGGTCCGGGCCTCCCGACCGAGACTGGAGGCAGGCCCCTCGACCGAGAGGCCGTGAACGCTCGACACATGGACTCGTGACCCGGGGGCTCCAATGGCCCACGCGAAGACCGCGTTGGTGGTGGATGACTCGTCCGTCATGCGCGAGATGGTGGCGCAGACGCTGCGCAAGGCGGGGTTCGAACTCCGTCTGGGCGCGAACGGACAGGAAGGATTGGATCGCCTGGCGTCCGCGCCCGTCGATCTCATCGTGACGGACGTGTACATGCCGGTCATGGACGGCATCAGCTTCGTGCGTGCGGTGCGTGCGCGTCCGGACGGACACAAGGTTCCGATCCTGATCCTCACCACCGAGACGAAGGCCGAGATCAAGCAGCAGGGCAAGGCGGCGGGTGCGTCGGGCTGGATCGTGAAGCCCTTCAATCCCGACATGCTGCTGCAGGTCGTCGCCAAGCTGCTGCCCTGACGCGCACCTCCTCCATCCCGAGGTCTCCTTCGACATGGACGTCCACCCGCAGCCCACACCGTCGGCCTCCCATGGCCCCGCCTGTTCGCGTCTCGCCTCGCGAGAGAACCGCGAGCGGGCGCTGCGCGTGCAGGCCGAGGTGCTCGATGCGCTCCGCCAGGAGTTCGGCGCGGCGCAGGACGGACTGACCCGGGCGCATCGGATCACCAGCGATGCCGCGGGCCGGCTCGTGCAGGCGTTCGGTCAGATGAGCAGCGCGGTCAACGCGCTCGAGGGACTCCTCGAGACGCACGAGTCCACGATGCCGGCCGAGCTGCACGGTGAACTGCGCGCGCTGTCGATGATGATGTCCACGACCTCCGCACTCGCCACCGAGAGTCTGCAGTTCGAGGACCTCAACGCGCAGCTGCTCGGTGAGGTCGAGGCGCGACTCAACGGACTGTCGCACCTGTCGGCCGCGCTGGCCGCTCCGCACATCGACGCGCAGGGCAAGGCCGCCTGTCCGGCGGGTGCGGCGCTCGACGACCTGGCCGAGATCCTGCGCGGCGGATTGAGCGAGCTGCACGCCGTACCGCGCACCGTTCTGCAACGTTCCCTCGATCCCGGTGAGATCGACCTGTTCTGATCCCCCACGAGCCCCACGAGGACGACGATCATGGATGACGAACTCAAGGAGTTCCGCGAGATGTTCTTCGAGGAGGCGGGCGAGAACCTCCAGACGTTGGAGGCCGGCCTGCTGCACCTCGAGACCGCGGGGGACGACGACGAACTCCTCAACGGGGTGTTCCGGGCCGCGCACTCGATCAAGGGTGGTGCCGCGAGCTTCGGGCTCTCCGACGTGAGCGGGTTCGCGCACGTCATGGAGGGGCTGCTCGATCAGATCCGGCGCCACGAGCGCAAGATCACGAGCGGGATCGCCAGCCTCCTGCTGCGCGCGACCGACATGCTGCACGGGCTCATGGACGCGGCCCGGCTCGAGCAGGATCTGCCGCCGGGCGTGGACGCGCTCAAGGCCGAGCTCGAGCACGCCCGCTCGCAGCCGCACGACGGCCGCGATGCCGTGCCGCAGGACGAGCCCGCGCTCGCCGAGGCGCCCGGCCTCCTGGATCCGAACACCGCCACCGCCGACGAGTCCCTGGTCGAAGGTGGGATCGAGAGCGACAGCGTCACGATGACGGCGGAGCCCGAGGGCCCCACGGCCGTCGCGTCCGCCCCGAGTGGCTTCGCGGAGCTGTGGTCCGCTTCCGGCCCCGATCAGGTCGTCGGGAACGCGCGCCCCACCGGTGCCGAAGCGCGACGCCGCGCCTCGGAGAACGACGCGCAGGCCAACGCCTCGATCCGCGTGTCGGTGCGCAAGGTGGACTCGCTCGTCGATCTGGTGGGCGAGCTCGTCATCTCGCAGTCCATCGTCACCCAGATCGCGCAGGCGTTCACGCCCGACAAGCTCACGCAGCTCAACGAGGCCCTGGCCGACGTCGAGCGCAACACGCGCGAGCTGCAGGAGCGCGTCATGCGCATGCGCATGGTGCCGGTGGCGAGCGTGTTCCAGCGCTTCAACCGCGTCGTGCGCGACCTCGCCACGACGTGCGGCAAGCGCGTGAAGCTGGTCACCGCCGGCGAGGACACCGAGATCGACAAGGGCATGATCGAGTTGCTGGGCGACCCGCTCACCCACCTCGTGCGCAACGCCGTGGACCACGGGCTCGAGCCCGAGGCCGATCGTGTGGCCGCTGGTAAGCCCGGCGAGGGCACCGTCAGCCTGATCGCGCGCACCGAGGGCGGCAGCGTCACCATCGACGTCTGCGACGACGGCAAGGGGCTGGATCGCGAGCGCATCCGCCGCAAGGCGATCGAGCGCGGGCTGTTGCGCCCCGAGGACAACCCGACCGAGGAGCAGATCTTCGGGATGATCTTCCAGCCGGGCTTCTCCACGGCCGCCACCGTGACCGACGTGTCCGGACGCGGTGTGGGCCTGGACGTGGTCAAGCGCAACGTCGAGCGACTCAACGGCACGCTGCAGGTCGAGAGCGAGCCGGGCAAGGGCTCGGTCATGCGCATCCGTCTCCCGCTGACGCTGGCGATCCTCGACGGGCTCGTCCTGTCGGTGGGCTCTCACCCCTTCGTGGTGCCGCTCGCGGGGATCGAGGAGTCGCTCCGTCCCACGTCCGAAACGGTGCACGAGGTGTTGGGTCAGGGCGAGGTGGTGATCGTGCGCGGGGAGTCCATCCCCCTGCTCCACACGAGCCGCCTGCTGGGGCTGTCGTCCCGCCTGCAGCACTCGACCGAGGGACTGGTCGTGATCGCCATCCACCAGGGCAAACGGTACGCCCTGCTCGTGGAGGAGGTGCTGGGACAGCAGCAGGTGGTGATCAAGAACCTGGATGCGAACTTCCGACGCATCGAGGGGACCATGGGTGCGACCATCATGGGTGATGGCCGCGTGGCGTTGATCCTCGATGTGGCGGGCCTGTCCCGTCTGCACGCTGGCAAGCCGCTCGACTCCGATCTCGGCGTCGAGCTGGCGATGCCCGCCTGAAAGGAATGACCAATGGCTGCCAACAAGCTCTCGGACACGTCCCGCCTCGACGGACGCCAGCAGTTCCTGACCTTCTGCCTGGGTAAGGAGGAGTACGGGATCGAGATCCTCGACGTGCAGGAGATCAAGGGGTACTCGCCCGTCACGCCGATCCCCAACGCCCCGCCGCACGTGAAGGGCCTCATGAACCTGCGGGGTGCGGTCGTCCCGGTCGTGGACCTGCGCGCTCGCTTCGGGATGCCGGCGCAGGACTACACGCCGTTCACGGTGATCATCGTCGTCAAGGTGGGCACGAAGGTCGTGGGGCTGATCGTCGACGCCGTCTCGGACGTGCTCGACGTGAACGCGGACCAGCTCGAGGCCACGCCGGACTGCGGCGCGGCGGTCGACACGTCGTTCCTGACGGGTCTCGCCCACGCCGGTGAGCGCCTGATCGGTCTGCTCGAGGTCGAGCGGGTCGCGGGTGTGAGCACCGGCGAGATGGAGTGACCCCTTCCCTGATCCGGGCGCGACGCCCAGCAACCCTCCCTCGGAGTCGATCATGACGTCCTGGTTCAAGCAACTCGGTGTCCGGCAGCAGCTCATGGCCCTCGTCCTCACGACCGGCGTGTCG
>CAZZLY010000062.1:0-2561 GCA_964655175.1 uncultured bacterium | reverse complement strand
TTCGTCCCTGCCGTGCGTGCGGGACGCACGGACCTCGCCGAGCGCATTCGCGAAACCAAGCTCGAACCGCTGTATCGCCAGACGCAGCCCGTGACCGAGCAGTTGGTGGCGATCATGACCGAGCACCAGACCGAGGAGAAACGCGATCTCGATCGTGCGCGCAACCTGGTGACGTGGGTGCTGATCCTGGGCTGTCTCGTCGCCACCGCGATCGGCACGTTCATCGGGCTCGGTCTGCGCAGCCGCATCGTGTCGCGTCTGCACACGGTGCAGGCCGGCATGACGCGTGTCGCGACGGGTGACCTGACCGTCGAGGTCCCCGTGGACTCCCGGGACGAGTTGGGCATGATGGCCGAATCGCTCAATGGCCTCGTCCGCGGCGTGCGGGACGCTCTCATCGGCGTCTCCCAGAGCGCGTCGCGCGTGACGCATGCGTCGCACGAGCTGTCGCAGGCGGTCTCGACGCTCGCCAGCGGGGCGCAGTCGCAGGCCGGGTCGCTCGAGGAGGCGGCCGCGAGCCTCGAGGAGATCACCGCGACGATGAAGCACAACGCCGACGGGGCGCAGCAGGCCAGCTCGGTGGCGCACGCGTCGCACGACCGTGCCGAGCAGGGCGGCAAGGTGGTGAGCACGGCGGTCCAGGCGATGGGCGAGATCAACGCTCGCAGCCGCGAGATCGCCGCCATCATCACCACCATCGACGAGATCGCCTTCCAGACCAACCTGCTCGCCCTCAATGCCGCCGTCGAGGCCGCGCGTGCCGGCGAACAGGGCCGCGGATTCGCGGTGGTCGCCTCCGAGGTGCGCAGCCTGGCGCAGCGTTCGGCCAAGGCGGCCGCCGAGATCAAGACGCTCATCCAGCGTTCCGTGGGCCAGATCGACGAGGGCGCCAAACTGGTGAACCAGTCGGGCGACACGCTCGACGGCATCGTGGAGTCGGTCAAGCAGCTCACCGGCATCGTGGCCGAGATCGCCTCGGCCAGCCAGGAACAGAGCACCGGTCTGGCGCAGGTCAACATGGCCGTGAGCCAGATGGATCGCAACACCCAGACCGCGGCGGCGCAGACCGAGGAGTTGAGCGCGACCGCGGAGTCCCTGTCGAACCAGGCTCGCGAGCTGCAGGCCATGGTCGGACGGTTCCAGTTGGGTGTGCACACGGCTCCGGTCGCGACCGTCCCGCCGCGGCCCATGGGCAAGGTGCTGCACGGGCAGTTCACGCCCGCCCCCGTCCGGACGTCGCCGCGCACCGCGGCCGCCGGGGGTGATGGGCACTTCGAGGAGTTCTGAACGTGACCCATCCCCGTCCGCATCCGCACGGTACCCGCACGGGCCCTTCCACCCCGCCGCCGCCGGCGCCGGGGCGCGGCTCCGGCGCGTCCGAGCAGCTCACGGATCAGGAGTTCGCGCAGTTGCGCGAGCTCGTGTACCGCAAGACGGGGATCGACCTCAGTGAGGGCAAGCGCGTCCTGCTCGCCTCCCGGCTGTTCCGCCGCATGAACAGTCTGGGGCTCAAGAGCTACGGCGAGTACTACGGCCGCGTGATGTCGGACAAGAGCGGTCAGGAACTCGAGATCCTCATCAACGCCATCACGACCAACAAGACCGACTTCTTCCGCGAGTCGCATCACTTCCGCTATCTGCAGGACGTGGTGTTCCCGCGGATCCGATCGCGAGCCAGCGGCGGGACGCCGAAGCTTCGCATCTGGAGCGCCGGGTGTTCGACCGGTGAGGAGCCCTACACCATCGCCATGACCGTGGCCGAGGCCATGGGTTCGGGCCCGCGCTGGGACGTGCGCATCACCGCCACCGACCTCGATACGCAGGTGCTGCAGAAGGCACAGGCGGCGAACTACACGCACGAACGCATCGCGCCGGTGCCCGCGGACCTGGCGAAGCGTTGGTTGCGACCCACGAACGACCCGGACCTCGTCACGGTGGCGCCCGAGCTCAAGCAGATGATGCAGTTCCAGCAGCTCAACTTCGTGGCGGACACCTGGTCCGTGCAGGGACCGTTCGACGTCATCTTCTTCCGCAACGTCGCGATCTACTTCGACCGCCCGACCCAGGATCGCATCCTGCGCCGGATGGTGTCGTTGCTCGATCCCGACGGCGACCTCATCGTGGGCCATTCGGAGAGCCTGCACTGGCTGTCCGACCTCGTCGTGCCGGTGGCGAACACCGTGTATCGCCGCAAGGACGCGGTCGGCCCTGGTGCCCGGCGCGCCCCGCTCTCGGGCGGTCCGACGATCGCCATGTCGAGCCCGCCGCCCCCGGGCCTGTTCACCTCGCCCGCGGCAGGTCCGGCGCCGACGCCGTTGCGCCCTCGTCCGACGCACGAGCCTCAGCCGCCCAAGGCGCCTCACGCGCCGCACACCCCTGCGCCGCCGCATGCGCCCAAGTCGTCGCACGCGCCGCACACCCCGCATGCGCCGAAGGCGCCGCACACCCCTGCGCCCACGCACGCGCCCAAGTCGACGCACACGCCGCACGCCTCGCATGCGCCGAAGACGCCGCACGCGCCGGCGCCGCCGCATGCACCCAAGTCGTCGCACGCGCCGCAC
>CAZZLY010000061.1:2507-17948 GCA_964655175.1 uncultured bacterium | reverse complement strand
GCTTCGGCGTGGGCCGCTCGCACGATCCGGGTCAGGCGCTCAGCCGCAAGGGCGCACCGTCGATCGGCATGGGCGTCGCGATGAGCGTCATGGGCCGCGAGCGCACGTACCTGCGTCTGCAGGTGCGCGACGTGATGCTGCGCGAAGCCGGCGCCCGCGAGTTCTCGAACCACCTGGAGTCCAGCATCGCGCTGCAGTGGTCGTTCCGCGGCAAGTCCAAGGACGCCGACCTCGACGGCGTGCGCAACTGGCTCGACGTCAGCCCCGCCACGCCGATCGGCGCCAAGGTGGATGCGCAGGGACGCCCGCTCGACAGCGACGGCGACGGCGTGTTCGACGGCCTCGACAAGTGCGTCGGTACGCCGAAGGGCGCCAAGGTCGACAAGAACGGCTGCCCGATCGACAGCGACGGCGACGGCGTCGCGGACGGCATCGACACCTGCCCCAACACGCCCAAGGGCGCCAAGGTGGACGCGGTCGGTTGCCCGCTCGACACCGATGGCGACGGCGTGTTCGACGGTCTCGACGCGTGCGAGGGCACCCCGAAGGGCGCGGTCGTCGACGCCAAGGGTTGCCCGGTGGACAGCGACGGCGACGGCGTCGCCGACGGCATCGACCAGTGCCCCTCGACGCCCAGCGGCCGCGCGGTGAACGCCGCCGGTTGCCCGACGCAGCCCACGGCCATGGAGCAGCAGCTGCTCGACACCGGCCTCATCCGGCTCTCGGACCTGCCGTTCGTCGCCAACAAGCCGGCGCTCGCGCCCGAGGCGCTGCCGATCCTCGACGAGGTCGCGACCCTGCTCATGCAGTACCCGACGCTCGCGTTCGAGATCGGCGGTCACGGCGACAACGCCACGCCGCAGGTCGCCAACCAGAAGCTGACCGAGATGCGTGCGAAGGGTGTGCTCAACTACCTGTCGCAGAAGTTCCCGACGCTCGACACCAGCAAGCTGTCGGCGATGGGTTACGGCTCGGCCGTGCCGGTGGCGCCCAACAGCAGCGCCACGGGTCGTTCGCGCAACCGCCGCATCGAGTTCAAGGTCACGAACACCGACGAGCTCAAGCTCGAGCGCGCCAAGCGCGGTCTGGGCGACGCGTCGGCGGCCCCGCCCGTCGAACCCGCGAAGTAACCGCGCCTCGTCGTTCGACCTGCGACCCCGGTGAGCCCCGCGCTCACCGGGGTCGCGTCGTTCCGTCCGTCGCGTGACTCCGCCGTATCGGCGCGGCGGGCGAACCTCTATGCTCGAGGGGTGCGTCCGGGTCCCCGGCGTGCCTGCCCGCCTCTGCGAGGTCCCCGTCATGCGCTGCGTCCGCTCCCCGCTGCTGCCCGCCCTGCTCGTCGCGCTGTCGTGCCTCGCTCCGAGCGCCCACGCCCAGGTCGGCACGTTGATCTGGCAGGACGAGTTCAACGGCCTCGGCAACTGGCTCAAGATCACGGGCAACGGCTCGTGGGGCTGGGGCAACGGGGAACTGCAGTACTACCGCAACGAGAACGTGAGCATCGCGCCCATCGCCGAGGAGCCGGGCAACAACGCGCTCCACATCGTGGCCAAGCGCGAGAGCGGCCCCGGGATCACGGATCAGTGGGGCAACCCGCTGCAGTACACCTCGGGCAAGGTCTCGTCGCGGTCGTTCGTGTCGGTGCGCTACGGCATGATCGAGACGCGCGTGCGCGTGCCCGACCTGCGCGTCGGCGGCTGGCCCGCGTTCTGGATGCTGGGCACCGCCACGGTGGATTGGCCCGCGAGCGGCGAGGTGGACTTCATGGAGATGGGCGCCGCCAAGGCGTTCCGCGACCTGCACGACACGCACAACGGCGGGGACGGCCTCGACGCTTCGACCGAGAACGACATGGTCGGCGCCAACGCGATCTGGTACTCCGCCGCCGCGGTGACGCCGGGCAACCCGTCCGGCGCGGCGAGTCTCGCCTACGATCCGAGCGATCTGCGCTGCCGGCCCTACTACAACCGCGCCCAGCCGCTCGCGGGGCGCTTCCTGGTGTACCGGCTCTATTGGGATCCCAACAGCATGCGCATGACGGTCGTGGACAACGGCGTCGAGCGCGATCTGTACACCACGCCGTTCACGATCACCGCCGACGCCGACGAGTTCCGTCAGCCGTTCTACTTCATCGCCAACCTCGCGATCGGCGGCGCCTACACCGACGCCTACCGGTTGGGCGCGCCCGCGAGCGGCCTGCCGATCAGCATGCCGCTGCCCGCGGCCATGGATGTGGACTACGTGCGCGTGTACCGCTGGAACGGCTACGGCGAGGTCACGCTGGGGCCGCCCACGGCGCAGAACGGTCGCTACGGGCTGTACACCGACACCACGCCCACGACCGCGTCGCTCACGCCCGGCGTGGACGGGGACGTGTACGTCTGGGGCAACACGCTCGTGGCCGGCACGACGCCGCCGTTCGAGGGCGGCAACGTGCTCGCGTGGCGCACCAACGCGCAGGGCTGGTTCGGCGCCGGCATCATGTCGCGCCAGCCGCTCAACCTGTTCGGGTTCGGCGCCGGGAACCTCAAGTTCCGCATCCGCATCCCCGCGAACGTCACGTTCAAGGTGGGCATCATCGACGTGTGGGGCAATCAGAGCTACGTCGAGTTGCCCGCGAACGTCACCAAGTACGGGCTCGTGCGCAACGGACAGTGGGGCCAGGTGAGCATCCCGGTGAGCGAGATCCGCGGCACCGCGATGGATCTGCGCATGCTCAGCTACTCGTTCGTGGTGCTCGAGCAGAACGGCACGCCGTGCGAGTTCGCGGTCGACGACGTGTACTGGGATTCGGGGGTGGTCACCGGGGTCGAGGGCGGGGGTGCCCGCATCGACGTGGGGCGGCTCGCGAGTGCGCCGAATCCGTTCGTCGGCCTGACCGAGTTGCGCTTCACGCTCGTCGCGGACGCGCCCTACGAACTGGCGGTGTACGACGCGGCCGGCCAGCGCGTCTCGTCGCTGCGCGGGCTGGGACGCGCGGGCGAGAACCGCGTCCGTTGGAGCGGCCACGGCGACGACGGTCGCCGGTTGGCGCCGGGCGTGTATCACTGCCGCCTCGTCTCGGGGGCGGGTTCCGAGACGCGCCGCGTGGTGCTGTTGCAGTGATCGCCCGCGCGTGAACGACGCGACCCCGGTGAGCGCACGGCTCGCCGGGGTCGCGTCGTTCGGGGCGCGGGGCCGCTCAGGTGCGCTGCTTCTTCTTCTCGGCGGCGGGGAACAGCACGTTGTTGAGGATGAGGCGATAGCCCGGGGAGTGCGGGTACTGATCCAGCTTGGTCTCGGGATCGCCGACCATGTGCTGGTAGTCCTCGGGATCGTGTCCGCCCAGGAAGGTGAACGTGCCCTGTCCGAACTGCCCGTGCAGGTACTTCACCTCGTCGGTGCCCGCGACCTCGCCCAGCACGACCACGCCGGGCTTGAGCTTGGCGCGTCGGAAGCCGGTGCTCTGCCCCAGGAACTCGGGGACCGCGTTGACGTGGTTCTGCACCAGCATGGTGGGCACGGGATCGTTCTTGGCGCTGAAGTCGAACAGCGTGAACCACGTGTTGGGCCCGCGCTGCGAGGCGTCGAGCGTCACGTCGATGTCGCTGAAGCGGTACAGGATCGGGTCGAGCTCGAGGCGGAAGTCGCGGAACGCCAGCGTGCGCGAGTCGTCCAGCTTGCGCTGCGCCAGCGGGTCGGCCGGATCGCCGTCGTACACGACGTCGGCGATGTCCACGCCCTGCGCCGCGAGCGCGATGTCGTAGGTGTCGGTCGCCGAGCACATGCCGAACATGAACCCGCCGCGCGCGACGTAGTCCTTGATCGTCACCGCGACCGCGGCCTTGAGCTGCGACACCTTGGCGAACCCCAGCCGGTTGGCGGTCGCCTTCTGGACGCGCTCCTCCTCCTGGTACCACGGGAACTGGTGATAGCTCGCCCAGAACTTGCCGTGCTGTCCGGTGAAGTCCTCGTGGTGCAGATGCAGCCAGTCGTAGTTCTTGAGCTCGCCGCGCAGCACCTCCTCGTCCCACACCTTCTGGTACGGGATGTCGGCGTACGAGAGCGCCAGCGTCACCGCGTCGTCCCACGGCGGCGTGTTGGGCGGGATGTACACGGCGATGCGGGGCACCTTCTCGAGTTTGACCGCCTCCATGTTCTCGTCGGCCATCGTGGCGCGGATCGTCGCCTCGTCGGCGCCGCCGAGCGGGGCGGTGGTCACGCCGCGGATGTTCGCCTCGCGCACCGTGGCCGCGTCCTCGGGCAGCACGAACGAGCCGCCGCGGTAGTTGAGCAGCCATTCGCACGTGCCGCCGCGCTGCAGCACCCAGAACGTGAGCCCGTACGCCTTGAGGTGGTTGGCCTGCGCGTCGTCCATGGGCACGAGCAGCTTGGCGTGCGCGGCGGCGGGCGCGAGCAGCGCGAGGGCGAGCACGAACGGCCACAGGTCCACGACCTCGGCGTACGAGGCGTCGCGCTTCGCGGGCGCGCCCTTCGCATCGGTCTCGCTCGGCGTCGTGGGCGGCACGACGGGCGTGCCGCCGAAGCGGAACACCTTCACGCGCCTGCGCACGCCGGGCAGCAGCATCGCCACGCCCAGCGTGGCGATCGCGATCACCGCGAGCGCGATCACGCCGGTGATCGCCACCACTGCGCCGAGCGGTGCCAACGGCGAGCCGCCGTGGCGCCGTCCCAATCGTCCCGAACCTCCCAGGCGTCTCATCGCGTCACTCCATCGGATCGCACGTTCACAGTCGTTTCTCGCGGCGCAGACGCTCGACGCGTCGTCGCACCTCGGCCGAGTTCCAGGCGCGCGGGTAGCGGGCCAGACACTCCTCGTACTGCGCCAGCGCGTTGCGCACGTCGCCGAGCGCCGCATACGCGTCGCCCGCGCGCTGGCGCGCCACCGGGGCCAGTCGGTCGTCGGGCAGGGAATCACACACGACCAGCAACGGCGCGAGCGCGCCGCGTGCATCGCCCGCCGCCAGGCGCAGGTCCGCCGCCTCGAGCGCGGCGTGCGACGCGTACTCGCCGCGCGGCGCCTGCAGGCGCCACAGGGAATCAGCGAGCGCCAATGCCTGCGCGGTCCGCCCGCGCCAGCGCTCGTAGGCGATCGCGCCCAGCATGGGACGCACGCGCGCCTGCGGCGATTCCTCGATGAGGTACAGGCGATCGAGCGCGCTCGCCGCATCGGGATCGTCCGAACGCTCCGCGACCTCGGTGTAGTGCACGAGCGCCGAGTCCAGTTCGCCGGCGAAGAACTCGAACTCCGCGCGCAGGAAGCGCGCCGGCGTCCACACGCGTGCGAGCGAGTCCACCAACGGTCGTGCATCGACGAGGCGGCCCTCACGCGCCAACGACGCGGCGCGCTCGAGCGCCAGGTCGGGCAGGCGACGTTCGAGCGCGGGGTTCGCGGCGATGAGCGCGCGGGCCTCGGCCGCCGCGCCGCTGCGCTGCAGCGCGCGCACGAGCGACAGCACGAGATCGGGGCCCCAGCGCTCACCGGGCACGTCGCGCAGCGCCTGCGCCAGCTTCGGGGCCCACTCGGCCTCGCGGCCGGTCGCCTGCGCCGCGATCCACAGCCGTCGTCCGGTGGCCAGCCGCTCCTCGGCTCGTCGCGCCGCATCGCGCGACAGATCGAACAGCGCCGCGAACGCCGCGTTGGAATCCGCGCGCACCGCGGTGCGCAGACATTCGTCGGCGAACATCACCCGCAGGTTGCCGCGGTTGCCACGATGCTCGGCATCCGCGAGCACGCGCGTGGCCTCGTCGGCGCGGCCCGCCAGCGCGTGCAGTCGCGCCAGACCCATCACGAGATCGGTCCGCCACGGTCGCGGCAGCACGGCCGCCTCGAGCGCCTGCAGCGTCGTGCGCGGATCGAGCGGCGCCAGACGCAGCACCACCGGGGCCGCCCACGGACCCTCGCCGGGGCTCGCGGCCCACGCCTCGAGCGCGGTGCGCACCGCCTCGCGCGGCCGGCCCAGACGTTCCTGTGCGAGCGCCAGTTCCGGCGCGAGCAGCAGCGTGTCGCGGGAGCGCGCACGCTCGCCGGTGGCGAGGCGCTCGACCGCGTTCCAGTCGCTGCGCGCGACCTCGCAGCGACCGAGTTCGCGCACGATGCGCGGGTCGTGCGGCCGCGCGCGCAGCATCGTGAGCAGCGTGTCGCGTGCGCGTTCGGGCAGCCCGCCCTCGCGCAGGCCGATCGCGCGCTGCAGTCGCTGCGCCTCCTCGGGGGGCAGTGCGGCGAGCGGCGGCGTGCTGGGGGTGAGCGTGGCGGGGGCGGTCGCCGCGGGGCGTGGCGCGGTCGCGGGGCGCGACGTCTGCGCATGGGCGGACCCGGTGCTCATTGCGAGGGCGAGCAGCAGCGGGGCGACGACGTGGGCGACGCGACTCATCGCGGCGTCCCGTCGAGCGAGCGCAGGTAGGCCTCGATGAGCGCACGGTAACGCGCCGGCACGCGGTCGGCGTCGGCCTTGAGCAGGTCCTGACGCAGACGATCGTTCTCGCGGAACAGGTCCTTCGCGAGCGCACCGGGCGAGGCGTGCTCGACGTCCTCGCCGCGCCGCGCCTCGCGCTCGGGGTCGAAGTCGCGACGGTTCATCGAGCGCGACGCATCGAGCAGACGTGACAGGATGCGCGTCTGTTGCGCCTCCAGATCCTCGTCCATGCGACCCTCGCGCAGGCGCTCCTCGGACTGCTGCATGTCCTTCTGCGCCTGTTCGAGTCCGCCGATCAGGCTCTTCTTGGCCTCCTCGTCGCGACGGATGTCCTCGAGTTGCTCGCGGATGCGCGCCTGCTCCTCGGCCAGTCGGCGCATCTCGCCGGCATCGGCTTCGGCGAGCGACATCTGCTGCGACAGGCGTCGTGCGACCTCGCGCGAGCGACGATTGAGCTGGCTCTGACGCTCGCCGACCTCGCCCAGGCGCTGCGAACTGGACTTGCCGCCCGAGCCCGAGCCGGGCTGCTGGCACATGGACGCCTCGGCCGCGCGCAGACCCTTGACCGCCTCGTTGAGTGCGGACGACGCCCCGCGGCCGCTGCTCGCGCCACGATCGCGCTGGCCCTGCGACATCTCGCGGCCCGACTGCGACAGCCCCTGCATGGCCTGACCCAGCGACTGCAGCACCTTGTTCGACATGAACGGGGTCTGCTGCGACAGCGTCATGAGCGAATCCGTCACGCGCGCGACACCGTCCGACAGGTCGGTCTGGCTCTCGGCGGCCTGACCGGTGGGCTTGCGCGGATCGAGGTTCTCCTGCGAGGCGCGCGACAGCGAGACGAGGTCCTGCGAGGCGCGTCGCACCGCCGCCAGGTTGCGCGCGTCCTGCGCCTGCTGCTGCGCCTGCGCGCCCTGACGCATGGCCGACGAGGCGCGCCCCAGACTCTGGCTCGCCTTCTGTCCGGCGCTCTGCGCGCCCTGCGAATCCCCGGCGTCGCTGCGCTGCGTCGCCTCCTTCTGCTGCTGCGTCGCGTTCTGTTCCAGTTCCTCGGACGCCTTCTGCAGACGCTGCTGCGCGTCCGGGTCCTCGGACTGTTGCGAGGCCCGCTGGGCATCGCGCGCCAGTTCGCGCGAGGCCTCGGCCGCCTGCTGCTGGCGATCCTTGAGCGAGGGGCGTCCCATCGTGGGCGGCGTCGGCGCGGCCTTGGCCGAGGGCGACGACTTCGCCTGCGCCTGCTCGCCGTGCTCGCGGTTGAGCTCGTCCTGCTGCTTCTGCAACTCCTCGCCGCGCTGCGCCAGCGCCTCGAGACGCTCCTCCTCGCGCAGCTGCTTGAGCAGCTCGAGGCTGCGCTGCAGCTGCTGCATCATGTCCCTGTTCTCCTGCTGCAGCTTGGGGATCGACTCCTCCATGGCGCGGCGGTCCATCTTCTCGAGGGCGTCCTGCATGCGCTTGAGCGCGCTCTTGAACTCCTCCGACTGGACCTGCTGCAGCAGTTCGCTCATCTCCTTGAGCTTGCGCTGCAGCTGCTCCTGGAACGCCTGACGCTCGGCGGCCTGCTCGAGCGATTCGCGCATCTGCTTCGCCGCGTCCTTCACCTGCTCGGCCACGTTCTGCTGGCGCTCGGCCGTCTTCTTGACCTCGGCGGCGCGCTCGAACGACGGCGTCTGCGAGGCCTGCGTGGGCGGCTGGTGCTGCAGTTTGTCGAGCGACTTCTGCAGTTCGCGCGTCTGCTCCTTGGCGCGCTCGAGCGTCTCGGCGACGCGGTCCTGCTTCTGATCGAGCGAGGCGTACAGGTCCTTGAGCGACGGGAACCGCACGCGGAACTCGCCGCTCGTGGCGCGCCCGTGTGCGCCGGGGCGCGCGTTGTCCAGCGCCACGAACCGGAACACACCGCTCTCGCCCGGCAGCAGCGCGAGCGGCGAGGCGTCCCAGCGCGCGGTGGCGCGCGCCTCGCGCGGCTCCTCGGCGAACCGTGCGAGCCCCTGCTCCCGCCACGGATCGCCCGCGTCCTTGCGCCACTCGAGGCGCAGTTCCGAGATCCCGAGGTCGTCCTGCGCCGAGACGTCGTAGGGGATGAGCTGTCCCGCGGGCAGGTCGAGGTCGCCCACGGGCAGCGTGACCGCGATCACCGGCGGTGCGTCCGGGAGCAGCGACAGCCGGTATTCGAACACACCCTCGCCCGTCGTGGCGCGCGCATGCAGCGCCCACGTGCCCTCGCCGCGCAGCGGCAGCGTGCCGCGCCAGCGCCGCGGCGTGATCGCGCTCCACGCCAGCGCGGGTCCGCGGCCGATCGCCGCCGACAGCGATTCGAGGTCGCGGTCGAACGTGACCTCGATCGCCGCGCTCGAACCCGCCAGCGCGGTGAGGTCGCCGCGCGTGCCCGAGACGCGCTGCACCGGCAGGCGCGCGTAGCCCGGCGCGGTGATCGCGGCCGCGAAGCTCACGGGGCGCGGCTCACCCGACAGGGCGATCGCATAGCGCGGACTCGTCACCGCGGCCACCTTCACCGCGTAATCGCGCGCGCGCGTCACCGGCGGCAGATCGAAGCGCCAGCGGCGCGTGTCGCCGTCGCTCGACTCGAGCACGGCGGCCGGCGAGGCGCCCTCGCCGAGCAGGCGCGGGACGGCGGTGCTGCCGCTCACGCGCGCGCGCACCGCGAACGCGGCCCCCGGCGTCAGCACGACGCTGCCCGGTTCGACGCGCAGCGTGATCGGCGGGGCGGCCGTGCTCGGCGACCACAGCGTGCGCCACGCATCGTGCGTCGCGGCCGGCGCCAGGAACGCCGCGGCCGCCAGCGACGCGGTCGCGGCGAGCATCACGAGCGAGGGGCGTCGGGCCTCGATCGACGGGATCGTCGCGTCGAGCGGCGTCTCGGCGACGCGCCGCCCCGCTTCGTCGCGCACGGCGCCCGCGAGTTCGCCCGAGGTGTTCGCGTCGGGGGCCGCCTCCAGATCGAGCGCGTTGCGCAGCCACGAGCGCAGTTCGGGGAAGCGCGCCTCCAGCGACTCGAGCCACGCGTCCCACGACGAGGATTCCCGCTGCAGCGTGCGCAGCGCGAGCCCCAGTGCCACCAGCCCGCCGACCACGAACAGCGCCAGGCGCAGCGAGGCCGTGAGCGGCGTGCGCGGCAACGCGAGTCCGCTCGTGACCGCGGCCACGAGCAGCACGATCGCGGCCGCGCCGGCGCGCAGCGCCTGCCGGGTCACGCGCGCGCGGCGGATGCGCGTGTACGTCGCGAGGAGTCGCGCGCGCAGCGGCGCCGACGGCCGAGGGGTCATGGCGGGTTCCGGGTGGGACGGGTTCAATGGGTCAGGGCGTGGTGGACGATGTTGAGGGCCATGCGCACCGCGGCCTCGCGCTTGTCGGCGGGGTCGTGGTGCACGGACTCGTCCTCGAGGCCGTCGCCCAGATCGCTGTCGAACGTGAAGCACACGGCGAGGCGGCCGTCGCGCACGATGCCGAACGCCCGCGCCGCACCCCCGTCGTGCTCGTGGATCTTGGGCAGGCCGGCCGGGAACGCGTACGGCGCGCGGAACAACGGATGGTCGAACGGCAGTTCCACGAGCTCGGCGTCCGGGAACACCTTCTTCATCTCGCGCCGGAACGACGGCGCCAGACCGAAGTCGTCGTCCACCCACAGGAAGCCGCCCGCATCGAGCCAGCGCCGCAGGTTGGCGCCCTCGGCGTCGGTGAACTTGATGTTGCCGTGCCCCGCCGCGAACACGAACGGGTACTGGAACAGGTTCGCGGAGCCGGGCTCGACCACCGCCGCGTCGTCCCCCGCGACCGGGACGCCCAAGCGCTGGCGCACCGCGTTCATGAGATTGCGCAGCGACGTCTGATCGCCGTACCAGTCGCCACCGCCGCCGTACTTGAGGCGCGCGATCCCGAACGCGCGGCTGCCGGGTGGCGTGCCCTGCGCGTGCGCACGGTCGCTCGTGAGGAGCGCGGCGGTCAGCAGCAGCAGGGCGAGGACGAGAGGACGGACCATGCCCTTCATTATAGGACACGACCGCCGCGGGAAAGGTCAGGACTCGTGCGGGTTCCGGCCACGATCCCCGGCGTCGTCCGCGCGGGGGAACACGAAGGGGGAGGGCGCGTGGCCCTCCCCCTCGTGGACGCCCCTCGCGGGGCGGTGTCGCGTGCGGTTCAGCGGTTCGTGCGCAGCACCCCGGCGGGCAGCGACGTGCCCAGCCCGATGCGCGGCGACGTGGCCGCCGTGCGATTCAGGGCCTGACGCGCGATGTCCTGACGGGCGAGCTCCGTGGAGCGCAGCGCCCCGGTGGGCACCGTGCCGCCCAGCATCTGCTCGACCTGATCCGCCGTGAGCACGCCGGGGACCGGACCGCCGACCGCCTGCGGACGGCCGTAGCCGCGCGGGTACGGATCGAGCGTGATGACCCAGCCACCGAGCGGATCGAGTTCGTACAGGTTGTTGCCCACGTCGTCACGGCCCGTCGGGCGCTGGATGAAGTCCGTGCGCGGGCGGGCGACCACGCGACCGTCGGCATCGAGACCGGTGACGCGGACGAGCTTCGTCTGCGGGAACCAGCCCTTCACGAACGGCACGTGGTAGTAGGGGATGCGGACCGAGGTGTTCTGGCCCGGCTGCACGAAGCCCCAGGTGCTGTACTGGTGCGGCAGCGACACCGGCATCGGCCCGCCGGTCGCCAGGCTCAGCGCCTTCTGGGTGACGAGGTCGTTGTAGTCGAGCACCTCGAGCACGTACAGGACGGCGCGCGGGTCGAGCGAGAACGACAGCGACAGCACCGAGTCGCGCTGCAGGTTGCCGATGCTCAGGAGGATCGTCTCCTGGGCGCGGCCCCACGGCTTGACCGTGTTGGTCGCCGGCGTGTTCACCGTCTCGGTGCCGTTGATGAGCGCGCTCGCGAAGTACTCCGAGCGGCCCACCACACCCTGACCGTCACGCAGCTGGAACAGGTCGGTGTCGAGCCCCACCTGGCGATCCGTCGAGCGCACGTCGTAGTCGAGGAAGCGACGGAACGAGTCCGTGCCCTCGCGACGGTACGGGCGCACCGCGTTCGCCACCGTGTTGTCGATGATCTGCAGGATCGCCGACGTGGTGTCGCCGCCGAACGTGTACGTCTCGACGCCCGTCACGCGGTCGTCGAGCGGCTCGGCCGGCGTGCCGGGGTCCAGCATGTGCGTGATCGTGATGGGCTGGTCCTGGAACCCGAACATCACCACGCCCTGCGCGGACGAGGCGGGGGACGGGTCCACCGGATTCGACTTGGAGCAGCCGCCGACGAGGGCGAGCGCGACGAGCGCGCCGACCGTCCAGCGGTTCATGGCGACAGGCAGGGTGTGCCGCATGATTCCTCCTTCAGCTCCGGGACGACTTCGCCGAGGACGCCGTGGCCGGCTGCTTGCGGTCGAGGGCGACCCAGATGTCCAGCGCGATCGCGCTCGCGACGTACACCGACGAGTAGGTGCCGAACACGGTGCCGACGAGCATCGCGAACGAGAAGTCGCGCAGCACGTCGCCGCCCCAGATGAACAGGGCGAGCGCCGCGAGGAACACCGTGAACGCCGTGATGATCGTGCGCGACAGCGTCTCGTTGACCGCGATGTCCATGGCGCGCTCGTGCGTCTCCTTGCGGAGGGCCTTGGAGCGCTCGCGGATGCGGTCGAACACGACGATGGTGTCGTTGATCGAGTAGCCGGCGATCGTGAGCAGTGCGGCGATGACCGTGAGCGAGACCTCGCGGCCCGTGAACATGAGCGCGCCGAGGGTCACGAGCACGTCGTGGAACAGCGCGAGCACGCCGCCGAGCGCGAACTTGAACTCGTAGCGGAAGCCCACGTACAGCAGGATCGCGCCGAGGCTGGCGAGGATCGCCCAGGTCGCCTTCTGCCGCAGATCCGCGCCGACCTTGGGGCCGACCGTCTCGTTGCGGCGCAGTTCGACCGTGGTGCCCGGCATGCCCTTGGCGACCGCGTCCTGCACCAGCGTGACGGGGTCACCGTCGGTGCGGAAGCGGATCAGGTACTCGTCGGCGGCCTCGCCGGTGAGCTGCTGGAGCTCGGCCTGCAGGCCGGCGGCCTCGAGCGCCTTGCGGAGCTCGTCGGGGTGCACCGTCCGGCTCGTGCGCACCTGCAGCAACGTGCCGCCGGTGAAGTCGACGCTCAGCTTGGGACCCTTGGTGAAGAACCAGAACAGCGTGATCGCCAACAGCGCGCCGGAGAACACGTAGGCCATCCGGCGGAACTTCATGAACGGGATGTCGGTCCCGACCAGGAGCTGCAACATGGGATCGTCCTCGCTCTCAGATGCTGAGTCGCTCGACCTTGCCGCTGCCGAGCCAGTAGTCGTAGATCATCCGCGTGAACACCACGGCGGTGAACAGGTTGGCGAGCAGACCGATGCTCAGCGTCACGGCGAAGCCCTTGATCGGTCCCGTGCCGAACTGGAACAGGAACAGGGCCGAGATGAGCGTCGTCGAGTGCGCGTCGAAGATGGTGCGGAACGCGCGGTCGTAGCCCAGGCGCACGGCCTCGTGGATGCCCTTGCCCGCGCGCATCTCCTCGCGGATGCGCTCGAAGATCAGCACGTTGGTGTCCACGGCCATACCCACGGTGAGCACGATGCCGGCGATGCCGGGCAGCGTGAGCGTGGCGCCGAAGTAGGCCATCGCGGCGATCAGGTAGATCAGGTTGAGGAGCAGCGCCGCGATCGCGACGAGGCCCGACAGCTGGTAGTAGATCGCCATGAAGCCCACGACCATCGCGGTGCCGATCAGGCCGGCGGTGACGCCCTCCTTGATCGAGTCGGCGCCGAGCGACGGACCGACCGTGCGCTCCTCGAGCACCTTGACGGCGCGCGGCAGCGCACCGGCGCGCAGCACGATGGCGATGTCCTTGGCCACGTTCACGTCGAAGCTGCCACCCGTGATGCTGGCGGTGCCGCCCGTGATGCGGTCGCGGATGACGGGCGCGGTCTGCACCACGCCGTCGAGCACGATGGCGAGCTGACGGCCCACGTTGGCGCCCGAGACGCGCGCGAAGTCGGCGCGGCCCTTGGGCGTCATCTGCATGCTGACGCCCCACGCGCCGGGATTCGTCTGGTCGAGGCCGACCTGCGCCGAGGCGCTGGCGACCGAACCGCCCGACATCTCGGCGGTGCGCTTGAGCACGTACAGCGGACGGCCGCCGCCCTGCTCGCGGTTGTCGAGCTCGCTGCCGAACGCGATCTCGGTGTCGGCGGTGAGGATCGAGTCGAGGCCCGGCGTCGCGAGCATCTTCTGCACCGCGGGCACGTCCTCGTTGCGGACGACGCCGTTGATGACGAGGCTCGAGAGCGGGTTCTTCGCGAGCGCGGTGTCCACGCCCGCCACGCCACGCGACGCCAGCCAGCTGTCGAGGCGGCTGAACACGGCCTGCTGCTCCATGTCGGTGCGCACGACCTTGAACTCGAGGAGGGCCGTCTTGCCGATCAGGTCGATGGCGCGACCGCGATCCGTCAGGCCGGGCAACTGCACCGCGATGCGGTTGTCACCCTCGATCTGGATGAGCGGCTCGGCGACGCCGAACTGGTCGATACGGTTGTTGATGATCTCGCGGGCGCGCTCGACGGCGTCGCGCGCTTCAGCGGGCTTGAGGCCCTGCGTGTCCACCTCGAGGAGCAGCTGCAGACCGCCCTGGAGGTCGAGGCCCAGATGGATGGCCTTCTTGCGCAGGTCGGCCAGATTCTTGGCCCCCTCGCGCTGCGCCGGAGTCATCGAATAGTACTGATAGGACGGCCAAAGCAGCCACAGGGCCAGTGCCGTCACGGCCAGGATGCCGATCAGCTTGCCCTGGTTCGAGCGAATCATGGGCTCCCCCATACGGTCGACCGCCGGGAAGGCGGAATGCCCCCCCGGCGTGCACACGGAACACTAATGAGGGGGCGAGTCTACGGGGGCGTCGCGCGGGGTGTCAACGAATGGCCGCCGCCGGTCGTCGCGTGCCGGGGGCCGCACCGGGAAAGGCGGGCGGAACGCCCGGCACGCGCGGTGGGCTCGGGCGTCCGGAGCGGGGGGCGCGGGGGATCCGGGGTTCGGCGGCCCGCCGGGACCCGCGCCGTCCCGGATCCCTCGGGGCGCCGTCAGTGCAGTGCTCTAGATGGAGAACGACGGCCGTCTCGAGCGCCCATCCGGATCCATCCGCAGGGAGGGCGAGCGAGGCCGTGCCCCGTGCGGCCCCGGTTCCTTGACACCCTCCGACGGGGCCGCCTAAGGTGCCTCGCCTACCGCACCGGGCCCACCTATCTATCGCTTTTCGAGGAGCTTCCCCAGCATGAACGTGCGCTTTCGTCCGGCGAGCGTCGTGGCCATGATCGCCCTCGCCACGGCCTGCGCCGGTGTCGCCTTCGCGGCCGACACGACCCCCGTCAAGGGGCCCGCTCCCGGTCGCGCCGGCATCGGTGGCCAGATCGGCAGCTCCTTCATCTTCGCGGGCGGCGACTACGCCGACGGCGCGCAGCCGCGCCTCTCGTTCGCGGGGCACTTCCGCTATCAGGCCGACGCCCACTGGGGCTGGCAGTTCTCGCCGCAGTTCACCTGGAACGGCTACGTCTCGCATGCCGAGGCGCCGTTCCTCGCGCAGAACAGCGTCGGGGGCAACCTCACCAAGCAGAAGTACCTCACGCAGATCGCCGGTCTGGGCTCGCAGCTGCAGTACTTCGGCGGCAGCGGCGACACGCGTTGGCACGTCGGCTTCGGCCCCGGCGTCTACCGCGTGGTGGTGCAGAACAACCGCAAGGTCGTCATGGACCCGGTGACCACCGAGCTGCACAAGAGCGCGCATCTGGGGCTCGGCGCCGAGTTCGGCATCGAACGCCTCACCAAGCGTCTGGCCAACACCTCGCTCGAGGCCACGGTCGCGTTGCAGACCGTGTTCGCCGGCGACGACACCAAGTACGCCTCGGGTTGGAACGGCACGCCGATGCTGGTCGAGATCCGGATCGGCGCGCAGCACTATTACGACTTCCGTCGATCCAAGCCGGCCGCCAAGGGCGCGAAGG
>CAZZLY010000061.1:0-2407 GCA_964655175.1 uncultured bacterium | reverse complement strand
GCGCAGCACTATTACGACTTCCGTCGATCCAAGCCGGCCGCCAAGGGCGCGAAGGGTCTGACGAAGTGACCGGTGGGGCCGTGACGCGCGCGTCGCGGCCCTTCGCCTCCAGAGAGGGGAGTCGCGGGTGAGCGACCGCGTGGCGTGGACGGACAAGGTGGGTCCCGAGGCCCTGACGTTCGATGACGTCCTGCTGGTGCCCCGTTACGCCGCGATCCATCCGCGTGACGTCGAGACGAAGTCGCGCTTCACGCGCCGCATCGCGGTGAACATCCCCATCGTGAGCGCCGCGATGGACACCGTCACCGAGTCCACGCTCGCCATCGCGATGGCGCGACTCGGCGGTCTGGGCGTGATCCACAAGAACCTCTCGATCGAGGATCAGGCCGCGCAGGTCGATCGCGTCAAGCGCAGCGAGAGCGGCATGATCGTGGATCCGGTCACGCTGCCGCCGACGGCCACGCTCGCCGAAGCGCACGCGATCATGGCGCGCTTCCACATCTCGGGTGTGCCGATCACCGAGCACGGCCGCCTCGTGGGCATCCTCACCAACCGCGACCTGCGCTTCGAGGACGACCACACGCTCAAGGTGTCCGAGGTCATGACGCGACAGCGCCTCGTGACCGCGCCCGTGGGCACGACGCTCGAGACCGCGCGCGACATCCTCGCCAAGCACCGTATCGAGAAGCTGCCGGTGGTGGACGAGCACATGATGCTGCGCGGGCTCATCACGGTGAAGGACATCGAGAAGCGCATCAAGCACCCGCACGCCTGCAAGGACGAGCTGGGCCGGCTGCGCGTGGCCGCCGCCGTGGGCGCCGCCGGCGACTACCTCGAGCGCGCCGCCGAACTCGTGCGCGCCGGCGCCGATGCGCTGGTCGTGGACTCGGCGCACGGGCACTCGATCGGCGTGCTCGACGCGACGCGTCGCCTCAAGGCCGCGCTGCCCGACGCCGAACTCGTCGTCGGCAACGTCGGTACCGGCGAGGGCGCGCGCGCCGTCGCCGATGCCGGGGCCGATGCGGTCAAGGTCGGTATGGGCCCGGGCGCGATCTGCACCACGCGCGTCGTGACCGGCGCCGGCATGGCGCAGATCACCGCCATCCTCGAGGCCGCGCGCGCGCTCGAGGGCACCGGGGTGCCGATCATCGCCGACGGCGGCGTCAAATACTCGGGCGACCTGGTCAAGGCGCTCGCCGCCGGTGGCCACACGGTCATGATGGGCGGCATGTTCGCCGGTACCGAGGAGAGCCCCGGCGAGGTCGTGCTCTACGAGGGCCGTCAGTACAAGGTCTACCGCGGCATGGGCTCGCTCTCGGCCATGGCCGCCGCCAAGGGCAGCCGCGAGCGCTACTTCCAGGACAACACGGACGAGCTCTCCAAGCTGGTGCCCGAGGGCATCGAGGGCCGCGTGCCGCTCAAGGGCCCGCTCGCCTCGACCGTGTACCAACTCGTGGGCGGACTGCGTGCCGGCATGGGCTACTGCGGCGTGCGGACGGTCGAGGACCTGCGCACGCAGGCGCGGTTCGTGCGCATCTCGGGCGCCGGCCTGCGCGAGAGCCACCCGCACGACGTCAAGATCACCAAGGAAGCCCCCAACTACGAGGCGCGCTGACCCCAGCGGGGCGCGTCATGACACGGATCGGCCGCGCGGCGTCCTCGCTGCGCGGCCGTCGTCGTCACGGGCCGCCGCCGTCACCCGTGTGCGGCCACGTCGCATGGGGCGGACCTGTGCGAGGTGGTCCGCTCGTCGCCGGGGAATCGGTTCCCTCGATCGCATCACAATCCTGCTGCGCGTGAACGCGTGAACGATTATGTTGTCCGCAGCTCACGAGTCGAGCGTCCCGCTCCTCGTCCTCCTGCACGACACCATCCGTTCCGCGTCACTCGTCGCACCGATTCTCTTCCGGGGGGAGTCCATGCGTTCGTTCGCGAATCGTCCAGGTCTCACGGTGTTGCGTTCCAGCATCGAATCGACCGCGCGTCGTCGCATGGTCGCGCGCGGCTTCGCCTTCACGAGCGACGCGAGCCTCGATGACGTGTACACGCCGTGGTCGCGCACGTTCTTCGATCGCCTGCGCACGGTGGTCGATCAGCGCTTCGCCGACGTGCTCGCGCTGCCGCAGGGTGGGCTGCGCTACTTCGGGGCGCAGGGTCTGCAGTTGTGGGGGCTCGTTTCGGAGCACGCCCTCGTCGTGGCGCTCGATCACGACGACGCGCCCGAGCAGATCGTCGAGCGCGCGAAGCGCTGGGAGGCGTGCCTGACCACGCGCACGACGCCGGGGCTCGCCTCGCCGCACTGGGGGCATCCCGTGTACGGCGCGCGGCTCGACCCGCGTTCGGGGATGCTCGACGTGGTGTGGGCGTTCGCGGGGGAGTGGTGCGGCCTCGCGCAGTCCGAGACGCC
>CAZZLY010000060.1:0-18319 GCA_964655175.1 uncultured bacterium | reverse complement strand
TCGGTCACGATGACGTCGCACGTGCCCTTGAACACGTCGCGCCCCTCGACCGGACCGATGAACGTGAGGTTGTGCGCGGCCTTGAGCAGCGGCAGCGCCTCCTGCACGAGCGCGTTGCCCTTGCTCTCCTCCTCGCCGATCGACAGCAGACCGACGCGCACGTCGTCACGACCGAGCAGGAACCGGGCGTAGCACGCGCCCATGTGCGCGAACTGCACCAGCCACGGCGCCTTGACCTCGGCGACCGCGCCCACGTCGAGCACGACCGTGCCCTGCGACAGATTGGGGAAGAACGCCGCGAGCGCGGGCCGCGAGACGCCCTCGAGCCGCCCGAGTCCGAGCGTCGCGCTCGCGACCACCGCACCGGTGTTGCCGGCACTGAAGATCGCGTCCACCTGCCGCTCCTTGTGGAGCTGCATGAGGACGCCGAGCGAGGTGCCCGCCTTGCGCGCGGCGGCGGCGGCCTTGGCGCCCATGTCCACCTTCTCGGCGGCATGCACGACCGTGACCTGCGACGCATCGACGCGCGCCTTCTTCAAGGCGGCACGGATCTCGGTCTCGTCGCCGACCAGGGTCAGCGCGAAACGGCCCGGCCACTCCTTGAGGGCGAGTGCGGCGCCTTCGGCCACCGGTCCGGGGCCGAAGTCGCCTCCCATCGCATCAATCCCGATGCGCGGGATGGGGTTCATGAAGTCCGTCCGCCGCTAGACTTCGCGCGACGGGCCGACCTGTTCGCCCTTGTAGAAGCCGCACGTGCCGCAGATGCGGTGCGGGAGCTGCGGAGCGCCGCAGTGCGAGCACTTGGAGAGACCCGGCTTGCCGAGCTTCCAGTGGGTGCGCCGCTTCTTGCCGCGGGTGTGCGAGTGACGTCGCTTGGGAACCGCCATGACGACTGAACCTCCTGAAGGCCGGGCCTGTGCTCGTGTGGGTCAGTCGTTCGACGCGGCCGCGCAACCGCACGGTCCCGACGCCAACTCCGCACCACATCGCGGGCACAACCCCGGACAATCCTCCCGACAATAGGGAGTGATCGGCAACTCCAGCAGCAGGGCCTCGCGCACCGTCGCGCGCAGATCCAACCGCCGACCATCGTGGAACAACATGTAATCGTCGCGCTCCAACTGCTTCTGCTCGTCGCGCGACGTGCTCCCGGACCGCTCGGCGTAGACCTCCAGCGGCACGTCCAACGGGAGGTCGAACTCCCGCAGGCAGCGCACGCATTCGAGATGGGCTCGGGACTGCACCGAGCCGCGCACCGACACCCGTTCGCCGGAGCGGTCGACCGTGAACGTGCCGCGAACAGGTTCGCGCCATTCAGGTTGCGACAGCCCGACATCGGACGCCGACGCCTCGGCCTCGACCCGGTCGAAGCCCGGGTGGAGGGTGGCGAGATCGAGGACGAATCCGGTCATGGTGAGACGGGATGACCCGTGGCCACCCCCCTCAAGCGGACGAAAGCTAGCATAGCCCCTTCGGTACCGTCCACCCCGGCGGGAAAACGAAGGGGCATCCGGGTCCGGATGCCCCTCGTTCACCGCTGGGCGAACTCAATGCGAGAGCGCCGCAACCCCAAAGAACAACTTCACTTCCCGCTCCGCGGACGGCAGGCTGTCCGAGGCGTGGACCGAGTTCCGGCCCTTGGACTCGGCGTACAGCTTGCGGATGGTGCCCTCGGCGGCGGCGGCCGGGTCGGTCGCGCCGATCACCTCGCGCAGCTTCGCGACGGCACCCTCGCGCTCCAGGCAGCAGAGCATGACCGGGGCCGAGGTCATGAAGTCCACGAGCTCGGGGAAGAAGCCCTTGCCGACGTGCTCGGCGTAGAACTCGTTGCACTGCTCGCGGGTCAGGCGCGTGTAGCGGGCCTCGACCAGCTTGAAGCCCTCGCCCTCGACGTGGGCGACGATCTTGCCCACCAGGTTACGGCTGGTGGCATCCGGCTTGACGATGAACAGCGTGCGTTCGACGGCCACTGTGGACCTCCCTGCGGCCGCCACGAGGGCGCCGCGTGATGTGCGTGAGACGAAGGCCCGCCCCCCGGACGGAGGGGGACCGCGGGACCTACTTCTTGGAGCGGGCCGTTGCCTTGGCCGACTTCTTCTTGCCACCCTTGGCCGCGGCCTTGCGGACCGGGGCCGACGTGGGACGTGCGCCCTTCGACTTCGCGGCGGACGTCTTCGCGGACTTCGCCGGCTTCGCGGCCGGCTTGGACTTCGCGGCGCCGTTCTTCCGACGCGCGAGACGACGCTTGAGCAGTTCCGCGACCAGACCGGGGATCTCGGACGGGATGCGCGCGACCTGCACGCCCACCGCCTCGAACGCGGCGATCTTCTCGGTCGCCGTGCCCGTGCCCCCCGAGATGATCGCACCGGCGTGGCCCATGCGCTTGCCCGGGGGCGCGGTCTGACCGGCGATGAACGCCACGACCGGCTTGGTGACGTGGCGCTTGATGAACTGCGCCGCCTGCTCCTCGGCGTTACCACCGATCTCGCCCATGAGGACGATGACCTCGGTCTTGGGATCGGCCTCGAACAGCGACAGCGCATCGATGAAGTCCGTGCCGATGACCGGGTCGCCACCGATGCCGAGGCACGTCGTCTGCCCCAGCCCCTGATCGGTGAGCTGCTTGACGACCTCGTACGTGAGCGTGCCGCTCTTGCTCACCACGCCCACGGGGCCCGGCGTGCAGATGTGGCCCGGCAGGATGCCGACCTTGGCCTGACCCGGCGAGATGAGCCCGGGGCAGTTGGGTCCGATGAGCCGCGGACGGCCCAGCGGGTTGCCCTCGCCGCGCTTGGCGAGCACCTTGTGGAACGCGCCCAGGGTGTCGCGCACCGGGACGCCCTCGGTGATGCACACGATGAGCGCCAGACCGGCATCGGCGGCCTCGTGGATCGCATCGGCGGCGAACGGCGCCGGCACGTAGATGACCGAGGCGTTGGCCTTGGTCGCGGCGACGGCCTCGGCCACGGAATCGAACACCGGCACGCCGTGGATCTCGGTGCCGCCCTTGCCCGGCGTGACACCGCCCACGACCTTGGTGCCGTACGCGATCATCTGCTGCGTGTGGAACGCGCCGTCGCGCCCGGTGATGCCCTGCACGATGAGACGGGTGTTGCGGTCGATCAGGATGCTCACGCCGTCACCTCCTGCGCCTTCTCGATGACCATGCGGACGGCCTCGTCCATGCTGGTCGTGGCGCCGAGCCCGAAGTCCTTGAGGATCTGCCGCGCGCGCTCCTCGTTGGTGCCCGTCAGTCGGATGACGAGCGGCACCGGCAGCGGCGACGCGGTGAGCGAGGCGACGATGCCGTTGGCGACGTCGTCGCAGCGCGTGATGCCGCCGAAGATGTTGAACAGGATGGCGCGCACGTGGCTGTCGCCCGTGATGATGCGCAGCGCGGCGGTGACCTTCTCGGGGTTCGACGAACCGCCGATGTCGAGGAAGTTCGCCGGCTCGCCGCCGTAGTGCTTGATGAGGTCCATGGTCGCCATGGCGAGACCGGCGCCGTTCACGATGCAGCCGATGTCACCGTCCAGCTTGACGTAGGACAGGCCCTTCTCGCGCGCGAGGCGCGCACCGGGCGTCTCCTCGGCCGGGTCGCGCCACGCGTCCCAGTCCTTGTGACGGAACTCGGCGTTGTCGTCGAGCACGACCTTGGCGTCGAGCGCGATGACCTTGCCCTCGGGCGTGACCGCGAGCGGGTTGATCTCGGCGAGCGAGCAGTCGCCCTCGAGGAACGCGCGGTACAGCTTGATCAGGATGTCGGCCGCCTGTGCCGCCTGCTTGGCGTCGGGGAACAGCGGCGCCATGAGGTTGCGCGCCATGTACGGGCGCAGACCCTCGAGCGGGATGTGGAACTTGACGATCTTCTCGGGGGCCGAGTGCGCGACCTCCTCGATGTCCACCCCGCCCTCGGACGACAGCATCACGAGCGGCGCCTTCTTCTCGCGGTCCATGACGATCGCGCAGTAGTACTCCTTGGCGATGTCGGCCGCCTGCGCCACGAGCACCTTGCGCACCGGCAGACCCTTGATGGTCAGCGCCAGGATGGCGCGCGCCTTCTCGAAGGCCTCGTCCGGCGTGTGCGCCAGCTTCACGCCGCCGGCCTTGCCGCGGCCGCCGGCCTGCACCTGCGCCTTGATCACGACCGTGCCACCGATCGAGGCCGCGATGTCGCGCGCCTCCTCCGGCGTGCCCGCGACCTGACCCGGGAGCACCGGCAGACCGAAGCGAGCGAACAGTTCCTTGCCCTGGTATTCGTGCAGGTTCATGTCGGCCTCTAGTTGTTGTCGATCTGTGCGCGCTGGACCTTGCCGCTGAAGTCCACGTACAGACTCTTCCACTCGGTGAACGCGTCGAGCATGGTGTGGCCGGCCTCGCGGTGGCCGTTGCCGGTCCCGCGCGTGCCGCCGAACGGCAGGTGCGTCTCGGCGCCGGTCGTGCCGTGGTTCACGTACACGATGCCGGTCGTGAGATCGCGCATCGCGGTGAACGCGGCGTTGACGTTGGCCGTGAAGATCGAGGACGACAGACCGAACGGCGTGTCGTTGTTGACCGCGATCGCCTCCTCGAGCGACTTCACCTTGAGGAAGCCCACGACGGGTCCGAAGATCTCCTCCTGCGCCACGCGCATGCCGGGCTTGAGCCCCGTGAGCACGGTGGGCTGGAAGTAGAAGCCGCGATCGAGCTCGCCGCCGCTGGCGCGAACGCCACCCACGGCGACCGTCGCACCCTCTTCGGCGGCCACCTTCATGTAGCCGGAGACGCGCTCGAGCTGCTTGGCGTTGACGAGCGGGCCCATCTCGACGCCGTCGCCGAGGCCGTTGCCGACCTTGAGCGCCTTGGCGCGCGCGACCACCTTCTCGACGAGGGCGTCGTGGACGCGCTCGTGCACGATGACGCGGCTCGTCGCGGTGCAGCGCTGCCCGGTCGTGCCGAACGCGCCCCACGCGATGGCCTGTGCGGCCAGATCGACGTCGGCGTCGTCCAGGACGATGACGCCGTTCTTGCCCCCCATCTCGAGCGAGACGCGCTTGCCCAGACGCGCGCCCTCGGCCGCGATCGTCGCGCCGACGGCGTTCGAGCCCGTGAACGAGAGCACGTCCACGCCCGGGTGCTGCACCATGGGCCAACCCACGTTCTGCCCGTTGCCGTGCACGACGTTGAACACGCCGGCGGGCAGGCCCACCTGCTCGAACAGCTTGGCGAGGTGGAAGCCCATCTCGGGCGTCTCCTCGGACGGCTTGAACACGACCGTGTTGCCCGCGAGCAGCGCCGGGAAGATCTTCCAGGTCGGCACGGCGAACGGGAAGTTCCACGCGGTGATCACGCCCACGACGCCGATGGGCACGCGCACGGACATGGCCCACTTGTTGGGCATCTCGCTCGGAGTGGTCACGCCGTACATGCGACGGCCCTCGCCGGCGGCGAGGTACGCCATGTCCACGCCCTCCTGCACGTCGCCGCGCGTCTCGATGAGGATCTTGCCCATCTCGCGCGTCGCGGCCTGCGCCAGCGTCTCCTTGTGCTCGGCGATGAGCTGGCCCAGGCGGTACAGCATCTCGCCGCGCTTGGGCGCCGGCGTGAGCTGCCAGCCGCGCATCGCGGCGCGCGCGGCCTGCACGGCGGCATCGAGGTCCTCGGCACCCGAATCCGGGAACGCGCCCAGCACCTCGCACGTGGCCGGATTGAAGTTCTGGAAGGTGCGGCCCGAACGCGCCGGCACCCACTGCCCACCGATGTAATTGAGGAAGGTCTGCGACATGGCCGCTCCAAGGACCGGGTGGGGCGTCGCGCGAGGATCGCGCCGGACGCGTCGGCGAAGGGCCGGACCCCACTCACCCGGATGGGGAAAGGACGAGGGAGATTAGAGGGGCGGTGCGAGTCAACGCAAGCGCGCCGGACCCGCGCGGGGCGCGGCGGCGAGGGCCCTCCCCCGCGGCGGGACCCGCGGCGGCGGACGGCCCGGGCGGGTGCGGCCGGGCCGTGGGGGCGGGTCAGACCCCGCGGCCGCTGCGGATGCGCTCGACGAGGGCGCTGCTCGACAGCCCCTCGCGCAACGCGATCGTGGTCACGAGCCCGCCACGGGCCTCGACGACCTCGCGGCCGACGATGTCCGCGACCGCGTAATCCGCGCCCTTCACGAGCACGTCGGGCTGCACCGCCTCGATGAGCCGCAGCGGCGTGTCGTCGTCGAACAGCACCACCAGATCGACGCACGCGAGCGCGCGGATCACCGCGGCGCGGTCGTCCTGCGCCACGATCGGCCGCGACGGGCCCTTGAGACGGCGCACCGACGCGTCGGTGTTCATGCCCACGACGAGCCGGTCGCCGAGCGCGCGCGCCTCCTCGAGGTACTCCACGTGGCCGCGATGCAGCAGGTCGTAGACGCCGTTGGTGAACACGATGCGCGCCTGCGCCGCACGCCACAGCGCCAGCTTGGTCGCCGCGTCGGCGGGCAGCGCGAACGGCGCGCTCACGCGAGCGTCCCCGCGAGCGAGGCCCGCAGCTGGGCGGGCGAGCAGGTGGCGGTGCCGACCTCGCGGATGACCACGCCGGCCGCGTGGTTGGCCAGGTAACAGGCCGACGGGTAATCCGCGCCCGACGCCAGCGCGAGCGCGACCACGCTCACGACCGTGTCGCCCGCGCCGGTGACGTCGTAGACCTCGCGCGCCACGGTGGGCAGGTGGGTGTAACGCCCGCCCTTCTCGAACAGGCTCATGCCGTCGGGCCCGCGCGTGACGAGCGCGCACTCGGCATCAAGGCGCTTCTGCAGGCCCCAACCCACGCTCATGAGCGAGGCCTCGTCCTTGATGCGCTCGGCCATCATGTTGCCCGCCTCGTACTGGTTGGGCGTCAGGATGCTCACGCCGCGGTACGCGTCGAGGTGGCTCTCCTTGGGATCCACGCTGATCGGGATGCCGCGCGCGCGCGCAAGGCCCATCGCGGCGTCGAGCACGGGCCGCGTGATGACGCCCTTGCCGTAGTCGCTCACGATCAGACCGTGCACGTGCGCCATCTCGCGCTCGAGCACCGCGAGCAGGGCGGCCAACGCGGGCCCCTCGACGTCGGCGCGCGACTCCCAGTCGGCGCGCACGATCTGCTGCGAGTGCGCGATGACGCGCGTCTTCATGGTGGTGGGGCGCGACGCGTCGCGCACGATCGCGCCGGTGGCCACGCCACGCGCGGCGAACGCCTCGAACAGCTGCCCCGCGCGCGAATCGTCGCCCACCAGGCCCACCAGCACGGGCTCGGCGCCGAGCGCGGTGAGGTTGGCCGCCACGTTGCCCGCGCCACCGAGCGAGCTCGTCTCGCGCTGCACCTCGACCACGGGCACCGGGGCCTCGGGCGAGATGCGCTCGACGCGACCCCACAGATAGTGGTCGATCATGAGGTCGCCGAGCACGAGCAGACGACGGCCGGCGAAGCGTTCGACGAGCGGCTCGAGCGTGTCGAGCGCGAAGCGGTTCGAGGACATGCGCGCAGGTTAGGGTCCACCCGTGAACGGGTCAACGGGACCGGAAACACTTTCCATTGCGGTGCGCGGAACGGCTGCCTACGGTGCCCAGCATGTCCCTCGAGATCCTCGCAGTGCGCCCGGCCGATCACGCGGCACTGCAGACCGTGCTCGACGACCCCGCGCTCGCCGACGCCTACGAGGTGTACGCCGGGGACGGCGGCGTCGCGCGGCTGTTGGCGACCGAGTACGTGCCCGCGGATGCGGTGCACCTCGCGCGACTCGACGGCGAACCGGTCGCGTTCGCGTTCCCGCTGCTGCTGCCCGCCGAACGGCCGTGGGCGATGCTGCGCGGCTTCGTGCGACCGCACGCGCGCCGCCGCGGCGTGGGCCGCGCACTGCTCATGCATCTGCTCGACCATCTCGCGAACCGGACGCCTCGAACCGACCTCACCGAGCTCGCGGTCGGCGCATGGGCGCCGCACGACGCCGTGCGCGCGCTGTTCGAGCCCCTCGGCTTCCGTCACGAGCGCGTCTACTGGACCATGGAGCGCCCGCGCGGTGCGGTGCCCGAACCCGCGTGGCCCACGGGCGTCACCGTGCGCACGCTCGCGGCGGGCGCCACGCTCGCGGACTGGAACGAGGCGTACAATCGCTCGTTCGCCGACCACTACCGCTTCGTGCCGAGCACCGTCGCCGACTGCGAGCACCTGATGCGCGTGGCGCACGTGCCGCTCGACAGCGTGCTCGTCGCCCACCGCGACGATCGCGTGGTCGGCTTCTGCCGCACCGGCGTGCACGGGACGCGCGGCGCGATCGACACGCTCGGCGTGGTGCCCGAGGCGCGCGGCCTCGGGCTCGGCCGTGCGCTCCTGCACTGGGGCGTCGCCGACCTCGAACGACGCACGTCGGCTCCGGCGACGCTCATGGTCGAGGGGCACAACGAGGGCGCGCTGCGGCTGTACCGCGACGCGGGCTTCGCGATCACGCGCACGCGCGGGCTGTGGGCGCGGCCGTGGCCGATGACATGAGCACGTCGAGCGCGGACCTGCCGATCGTCGAACCTCCGGGCGAGGATCGCACAGCGTGCTTCGTGTGCCTGTGGGCGTCGCAGACGCTGTCGTTGTTCGGCACCACCGTGACGCAGTTCGCGCTCAACGTCTGGCTCGTGCGCGACCTGTACCCGCGACCGGAGCAGCACCACGAGCTCGCGCTCGCGCTGAGCGTCGTCGGCATCGCCGGGTTCGCACCGCTCGTGTTCATGATGCCGATCGCGGGCGCGTTCGCCGACCGCCACGATCGCCGTCGCATCCTCATCGCCAGCAACCTCGTGCTCGCGTTGCTCACCGCTGCGCTGGTGACGGCGACGCTGCACCACGCGCTCACACTGCCGCTCGCGGCCGCACTGCTCGTCCTGTACGCGACCGCGAGTTCGTTCCACAGCGCCGCGTTCGACAGTTCGTACGGGCTGTTCGTCGCCTCGCGGCACCTGGCGCGCGCCGGCGGCATGATGCAGACCTCGCAGGCGCTCTCGCAGATGCTGGCCCCGGCGTTGGCGGCCGCGCTCATCGCGTTGCCCGCGCTCATGGGGCACCCCGCGTGGTTGCCGAGCGGACTCGAGCGCGGGGTGCCGTTCGCGTTCGCGGCCGACGGCCTCACGTTCCTGATCGCGGCCGCGGTGGCGATCCGCCTGCGCTTCCCGGTGCTACCGCCGCAGCCAGCTCGGACGACGGGCCTGCTCGACGACACGCGCGCCGGTTTCCGCTGGATCCTGTCGCGCACGCCGTTCCGCTGGCTGCTCGCCGTGGGCGCGCTCGCCAACTTCACGTTCGCGCCGTTGCTGTTGCTGTTGCCGCTGCTGGCGCGCGATCGCGTCGCGGCCGATGCCGCGCGACTCGGGCTGCCGTTCGAGGAGGTGCTCGCACTCGCGCACGGCGTGGGCGGCCTGGGCGGCGTGCTCGGCGGCGTGGCGGTGAGCGCGTGGGGACTGCCGCGCGCGCGCCGCACGGTCGTCATGGCCGTGTGCCTCGCCACGCTGGGTCTGGGCGAGGTGCTCGCCGGGAGTGCGACCACCGTGTGGGCGCTCGCGGCCGCGATGTTCGTGGGCGAACTCCTCGTGGCACCGCTCAACACCGCGTCGTACACGCTGTGGCAGAACCTCACCCCGCCGCACATGCTGGCGCGCGCGCTCGCCACGCGACGGTTCATCGCGCAGGGCGCGTTCCCGCTGGGGACCGCGGTCTCGGGCTGGATCGCGGCGCGCTTCGAGCCGTGGGCCGTCGTGTTGGGTGCGGGGGCGCTGCTGCTGCTGGGCGTGCTCGTGCAGGTCACGCGCCCGGGCTTCGCCACGCTCGAGGATCGCATGCGCGAGGCGGCCGCGCGCCCCGACTGACGCGCGCGTCAGCGACCGCGCGCGACCGCGAACACCTGCCGCGTCCACACCGCGACGCGCTGCAGCCCGAGCATCGCGGGGTACCAGCGCGAGGCGAACGCGGCGTCCACCGCGGCCGCGACCGTGGCGGAGTCCGCGTCGGCCCCCACGGGTTCGACGTCGCTCACCATGCCGTCCTCGTCCACGCGCACGTCGAGCACGACGCGTCCCCCCCGCCCACCGCGGGGCAGGCTCGGTGCGCCGCGTGGGATCGGCGGCTTGAGTTCGAGTCCGACGGGTTCGCGCGTCCCGGCCTCGGCCTCGGGCGGAGGGGCGGGGCCCGCTTCGGGCGGTTCGAGCGCGAGCTCGCTCAACGCCACCGGGGTCACGATCAGCGACTCGCGCGCCTGCGCCACGCTCGCGAGCGTCCAGCGGCCCGCGCCCGAGGGCGCGAGCGGCAGCACGAGCGCCACGGGCCGATCGCGCAGCACGGCCTGCGCCGCGAGCGTGTCGCGCGCCTCGCTCACCGGCGTCGAGCGCTCACGCGCGCAGCCCGCCGCCAGCACGACGACGAACGCGAGCGAGCCGGCGAGGGGGCCGTGGGTGCGCAGCATGCGGTGCAGCGTAAGCGACGACGCCGGCCGCTCGCATCCCCGCTTCGCGCGCGCACGGCATGGGTGGATTCCCCCAGTGACCGTGGTCGCCCTTCAGAGGACCGGAGGGCCGCCGAGACTCCGGGCATCCCTCGTGTTCCCATGGAAGGAGGCACGACATGGTGTCGTCGTACGGCCCGTCGCTCCTGGCGCCGGGCATCGGTCCCACCGGCTGGGCCCGACCCAACGTCCCGCCGCGTTCCCCGCTCACGCTCGCGAACGACCTGTTCACGACGGCCGCGCGTCCCGCGACCGCGATCGCGGCGCCGCACCGCGGCCCGCTGGCCGCTCCCACGCAGGACCCGACCTCCGCACATCTGGGGCGGCTCGTGGATCTGCGTGCGACGCAGCGGCACACCGTGGACGACGCCTCGCTCACCGTGCACACCGCGGAAGGCGACACGATCACGCTCACCTCGCATCGCGAGACGACCGCGCTCAAGGCGCGCCTGACCTACGCCCCCGGTGACGCGCCCGCGGGAGCGCCCGCGCATGGACTCGACCTGCGCGAGTTCCAACTCGACGAGCAGGTCACCGTGTCGGTGCAGGGCGATCTGTCGGAGTCCGAGCTGGCCGACCTGCGCAAACTGGTGAGCCGTCTGGGTGACTCGCTGCACGAAGCGGGCGACGACGACCACGAGGGCCCGCAGCCGCTGCCGCCGGTGGACATGAGCGGCCTCGACTCGCTGTCGGACTTCTCGCTGCACGTCGAGCACACCGAGGACGTCACGCGCCTGCACGTGCGTCGTCTGCTGCCCGAGTCGAACGGAGCCGCGAGTGGTGCGGCCGCACCGCCCGTGCGCCGCGCGCACGACGACGGCGACGGCGACCACGATGGCGCGCGACCGATCGACGCCGACCACGATCACAACGCCACGTCCGCCTGGCTGCTGCGCCTGCTCGAGAGCCTGCGCACGCCGACCACCCCGCAGGATCCGCCGCAGCCGCCCGCCGCGGACCCGACGGGCCCCGCGTCCCCCGCCGTGCTCGGGGCCTGACACCCCCCCGCGAGCCGACACGCGCCGCACGGGGGCCACTCGCCCCGTGCGGCGTCGCTGTCGACCGGAAGCGAGCCGGTGGCGCGCCCGCCCGAGCCACGCGACAGGGCCGACACCGGGGGGCCGCGACCGCACCGCCCACGCCACACGCTTCACAAGTCACGCATCGGCAGTGGGTTACCGACTCGCGGCTGCACCGGTGTGCCCCGCTACCATCGGACCTCTTTGTCCGAAGGGCGCATCGGGGACTAGCCTCGGGGCATGACGACCTCCCGTGAACGCGTGCTCGCCACCGTGCGTGGCGAAGCCACCGACCGCCCGCCGATCTCGTTCTGGGGACACGTGTACGACCGCGAGTCCTCGGCCGAGGATCTGGTCGCGCACACGGTCGAGCGCTGGGAGCGGCACCAGTGGGACTGGGTGAAGCTCAATCCGCGCAAGCACTATCACGTGGAGCCGTGGGGCGTCCGTTACGCCTATCCCGAGATCCCGGGCGGCAAGCCGGTGGTGGTGGAGTACCCCGTCCACGAGCCCGCCGACTGGGATGCGATCGAGGCCCTGCCGCACGATCAGGGTGCGCTGGGTGAGCAGCTCGAGGCCGTGCGTGCGCTGCGCGCGCGATTGCCCCACGACGTGCCGCTGCTGCAGACCGTGTTCACGCCCCTCGCCATCCTCGCCGAGATGACCGAGCCGCCCACCGCGCTGCGCGACCTGCTGGACCGTGAACCGGAGCGCGTGGCGCGCGCCCTCGAGGCCGTGACGCGCACGTTCGAGCGCTACGTCGCCGAGGTCATGCGCGCCGGTGCCGACGGGATCTACCTGGGCACCGTGGACTGGGGCTCGAAATCGTTCGTCACCGACGCGCAACTGCGCCGCTGGTCGCGTCCCTACGATCTGCGACTGCTCGCGGCGGCCGGTGCGTCGCCCTTCCACATGATGCACGTGTGCAAGGGGGACGCCCACCTGTTCGAGTTCGCGGACTACCCGGTCGGCTCCTGGTCGTGGGACTCGACCGCTCCGGACAATCCCTCGCTCTCCGAAGGTCTCGCCCGGCTGCCGGGCGCGGTCGTCGGCGGTATCGGTCACGAGAGCGAGCTCCAGCGTGGCCCCGAAGCCACGATCTCCGCCTACCATCTCGCGCTGCGCGAGACGGGCGGGCGGCGATGGCTGTGCGCACCAGGCTGTTCGATGCCCCCGCAGACGCCGGAGGCGACATTGTCGGCGTTGCGGAACGAGGTCGAACGAGCGCTGGGGCGGGACTGACGCCCCGTTCCGGGACATCCCCCGTACTCCCCTGCAGGGCGAAGGGGCCTGCGCCATCGGTCGCGACCGATGACGCGGACCTCGAGGGAGGCGGTATGACCAGGGTTCTCTCGAGCATCCTGCTGTCACTGTTGGTGCTGGCGGTCACGGGGTCGGCCCGTGCCGAGCAGGAGTTCCGGTCGCGCAGCACGATCTCGATCGCGCTGACGCACCCGGCACCCGAGCACGTGATGCACGGGCGCACCCGCGTGCACGCCAACATCGCACGCGGGGATGCGGCCCCGGGCTTCGAACTCACCCGCAGCGACGGCACGCCCATGCGGTTGGGTGCCCTGCGGGGCGAGTGGGTCATGCTGTGGTTCGTGGATCGCCACGAAGCCCTCGACCGCGAGCTGTCCCCGGTCGCCGAGGCGCTCGCGAACGCCGACGTGCGCACGGTCGCGGTGTGCTACGACAAGGCCAGCGCGCTCGCCCGCCGATACGGCGCCGAGCTGCCGTTCACGCTGCTCGCGGATCCGACCGGTGACGTGACCGCGCTCTACGGATTGCTCGACGAATCGGAGGCCACGCGCGTCCAGCCCGGTTTCGTGCTCATCGACCCGATGGGGCGCGTCCGCATGGCGCAGGCCGGGGACGAGCTGTCGCACGACGAGGCCGCGCAGCGGATCCTCATGGCGCTCGGCACGAACTAGGCTCGGCGGCACGAGCCGCGTCGCGCGCACGCCACCGGCGTGGGCGTGACGCGGTATGCTGCCGGCCCGTTCGTTCGCCCACCGCCCCCCCCGAGAGACCGCACCATGGATTTGAATCCGCAGCGCGAGCAGATGGAAGACGAGTCGATGGTGCGCACGCTCGCCTTCCAGGTCGAAGCGATCTGGCCGCAGGAATCCCCGCTGTTCGCGCGCTACGGGCTGCCCGACACGGTGCGCATCCTCGACGCGGGCTGTGGCACGGGCGCGGCGACGGGCCGCCTCGCCGATCTCTACCCCGGCTCGCACGTGCTCGGCATCGACGTGCTCGAGACGCATCTCGAGACCGCGCGCGCGGCGCACGCGTCGTACGGCCCCCGCGTGACGTTCCAACATCGCAGCATCTTCGAGACCGGACTGCCGACGCACGCCTTCGATCTCACGGTGTGCCGACACGTGCTGCAGAGCATCCCGCACGCCGACCGCGCGCTCGCGGAACTCGTGCGCGTCACGCGCCCCGGCGGCTGGGTGCACGCGATCGTCGAGGATTACGACATGCTGCACTTCCCGCTGAGCGATGGGGCGGTGCGCGATTTCTGGCACGAGGTGGTGCCGGCCTCGATGCGCTACGGCGGCTACGACATGTGCATCGGACGACATGCCGTGCCGATGTTCCGGGCCGCGGGTCTGACCGACGTGCGCCTCGACTACGTCACCGTGGACACGCTGCGCGTGCCACGCGAGACGTTCGCGGGCATCCTCGAGGCGTGGCGGGACGGCTACGCCGCCCAGACGGCCGAGGTCTCGACGCTCACGCTCGCCCAGACGACCGCGGCGTTCGAGACGATGATCGCCGCCGTCCGCGACCCCGCGCAGTACGCGGTCTGGCAGGTGCCGGTCGCAAGCGGGCGCGTGCCCGCCTGACGCACGTCACGCGACGCGACGACGCCCCTCGGGCGTGAACATCGCGCTCAGCGCCTTCTCGACGTCCTCGAACATGAACGGCTTGGGCAGGACGTGGTCCACGCCGCGCGCCAACGTCGCCTCCTCCTCGAGCTGGAAGCCCCAGCCCGAGACGAGCACGACCACGCACTCGGGGTCGCGCGCTTTGACGGCCGCCGCGAGGTCCCAACCGTTCACCTCGGGCATGCCGAGGTCGGTGAACACGACGTCGAAGGTGTGGTGGCGCAGCGCCTCGATCGCCTCGGGGCCACCGTGCGCGGCCACGACCGTGTGGCCGAACCCGCGCAGCATCTCGGTGAGCACCTGCAGCACCGACTCCTCGTCGTCGGCCACCAGGATGCGCAGGGAGCGCGGCGCGCCCTCGGCCTCGACCACGGGAGCGGCCTCGGTGGCGCCCACGGGGAACGTGAGCGTGAACGTCGCGCCTTCGCCGGGCGCGCTGTGCACCTCGATGTGTCCGCGGTGGCGCGTCACGATGCCGTAGGCCACCGACAGCCCGAGCCCGGTGCCCTTCTCCTCCTTCGTCGTGAAGAACGGATCGAAGATGCGGGCCTGCGTCTCGGCATCCATGCCGATACCCGAATCGCGCACCTCGACGCACACCGCGTGACCCTCGTCCCGCGTGGCGATCCACACGTCGCCGCCGAGCGGCATGGCATCCACCGCGTTGAGCACCATGTTCGTGAACACCTCGTTGAGCTCCGACGAGGCGCCGGCGATGGTCTGATGGGCCTTGAGGTCGAGGTGCAGGCGCACGGTCACGTCGCGCTTCTTGGCGTCCGCCTCCCACACGGGACGCGTGAGCTCGACGACGCTCTCGATCACCCGGTTGACGTCGATCGTCTCGAACCGCTCGTCCTGACGCACGCGCGTGAACTCCTGCACGCGCCGCACGGTCTGCGCGCCGTTGCACGCGGCCTGTTCGATGACGCCCAACGCCTGCCGCACCTCGGGGTCGGTCACGTGCTGCATGAGCAGCTGCGTGCGCCCCAGGATGGTGGCGAGGATGTTGTTGAAGTCGTGCGCCACACCGCCGGCCATCTCGCCGAGCGCGTTGAGCTTGGCGGCCTGCACCAGCTTGGCCTGCGCCGCGCGCACCTCGTCGTACGCCTGCTTCATGCTGTCGTACAGGCGCGCGTTGGCGATCGCCGCGCTGCACTGATCGGCGAACAGCGTCGCCAACTCGAGGTCACCGGGCTCGAACGCGTCCTTGCGGGCGCAGTTCAGGGTGATGACGCCGAGCACGCGATCGCGCGAGACGAGCGGCGCGCACAGCAGGCTGGTGGCGGTCTGCGGCATGCCGGGCACGGCGTGCGCGCGCGGGTCGGCCTGCGCGTCGTTCACGATCTCACCGCGCCCCGCCAACGCGACGCTGCCGGTGATGCCCTCGCCCATGCGCAGGCGCACGGCCATGACCTCGTCGACGTACGCCGGCGCGTCGTGCACGGCGGGCACGAGCACCTGCGCCTCGTCGTCCACCAGCAGCACGGTGCACTCGTCGGCCGGGATCACGAGTCGGATCTGATGCACGATGGTGCCCAGGATCGTCTGCAGGTCGAGCGAGCTCACGACCGCGCGACTCGCGGTGAGCAACGCACCGAGCTTGGTGCGCTGGTCGCGCTCGCGCCGCAGCGCCTCCTCGATGAGCCCCTCGCTGCGCCCCCGCTGCGATTCGCGCAACCACGGCCAGCGCGCCAGTTCGCCCAGCACCTCGTCGATCGCATCGGCCGACACGCCCGACGCCTCCCACGCGGCCACGCGCGTCGCGAGCGAACGCACCCAGACCGAGAACGTGCCGTGCTCGAACGCGTCCTCGAGCGCGGCGATCAACTGCTGCGTCTCGGTCTGTGCACGCGCCTCCCCGAGCGGACCCCGGAAGGCGCGCAGCAGGGTGGCTTCGGTGGTGGCTCGGCACTCGGCGACGAGGCGCGCGATGGTCGGGGACACGCAGGACTCCGAACGAAGGTGGGGGGATGGGACGTCCATGTCTCCTTGAGAGTGTCGGTCCCCGGTCCGGGGCACTTGAGGCGACAGCCCTCGCATCCCACCGCGGGATTGCAAGTTGCATCGCCGAGCGCGGGACACGGGCCGGCCCCGCCATGCCCCGACTCGCGTTCGTGCGGTCCCTCTGTTAGCAGTACGCTCCCGACCGACCCTCTCGAGGAGGAGGTGCCGTGAAGCGTCCGATCCCGATGATCGCCGTCGTGCTCCTGTTGTCGTGTGTCGTGGCCACCGCCCGCACCGCTGCGCCCGCCGACCCCGCCGAGATCGTGGCGGCCGAGCAGGCGTTCGCGACGAGCGTGCGCCGGCTGGGCGTGCGCGACGGGTTCCTCGCGTGGCTCGCCCCGACCGCGGTCGTGTTCCGCCCCGGCCCGGTGAACGCCCGGCAGGACTACGAGAAGCGTGCGCGCCAGCCGGGACTGCTCGAGTGGCGTCCCGCGCAGGCCGCGATCAGCGCCGACGGGCAGTTGGGCTGGAGTACGGGCCCGTGGACGTGGCGCGCGGACAGCACGACCAAGAAGCTCGACGCGTCGGGCGAATACTTGAGCGTGTGGCGTCGCCAGCCGAACGGCGACTGGCGCGCGGTGCTCGACTGCGGCATCGGTGCCCCGGCGTGGTCGCGCGCGATCGACTCGGTGCGCTACGCGCTGCCCGTCGCAGGGTCGCGCCTGGGCTCGCGCCCGCTCGCCGCGAGGCAGTCGCTCTATCAGGCCGACGCCAGCTTCGCGCGCGCCTGCGCCACCGAGGGCGTGGCGGCCGCGATCGGCCGCGTGGGCACCGACGACGTCATCGTGCTGCGCGATGGGCTGCCGCGCTGGGTGGGCCGCGACACCGCCCGCGATTCGGTGGGTGCCCGTGAGAGCGTGGCCAAGCTCATGTCCACCGCGCAGTACATCGCCGAGTCGGGCGACCTGGGCTACACGTACGGCTCGTTCGTGAGCGGCACGGTGGCCGCCCCGGACTCCGCCTGGTACGTGCACGTCTGGCACCGTGGCCCGGCGGCCACGTGGCGGCTCGCCTGTCAGGTCGTGATGCCGGTGCCCCGGGCCCGCGGGAACTGAACGCAGGGGACCGATTCCTCCGGGCTGAAGGGACCGGATCGAGGGCGCCCCGGGTTTACGGGATGGCGTCCACAGCGGCGCGGGGGGTAGAATTCAGGGCTGGCCGATCCGCTCGGCTCCATCCCGCCGGACACCCTTTCGAGGCCCCATGCCCCCGCGTGCGTTGCTGTCGTCCCTCGTCGTCCTGCTACTCGCCGCCTCCCCCGCGCTCGCGGCCAAGCGCGCCCTGTTCGACAACTTCCACGCCGAGCAGGCCGGCAACGCCGACTGGGTGATCGACGACCAGCAGCCGACGCCGTCCCCGGTGCAGAGCGCCATCGTCCCGAGCACCGCGCGCACCTACTGGCAGGGCGCCATCTCGTCGTGGGGCGTGGATCTGGTGAAGCGCGGCTTCACCGTGACCACGAACAACGCCGCGTTCACCTACGGCAACGCCGCGAACCCGCTCGACCTGTCGAACTTCGACGTGCTCATCGTGCCCGAGCCCAACACGGTGTTCAGCGCGGCCGAGGCCACCGCGATCCTCAACTTCGTGCGCGACGGCGGCGGGCTGGTGGCGGTGGGCGATCACGACCAGTCGGACCGCAACAACGACGGATTCGATTCACCCAAGATCTGGAACGCGCTGGACCCGACGTTCCTGCTGGGTGTGCACTGGGGCAGCACGGGCGACGCCAACAACAACATCGTGCAGACCTCGGCCAACGTGAACGCGGCCGCGAGCGACAGCGTCACGCGCGGCCCCGAGGGCAACGTGGCCGCGCTCGCGTTCCACAACGGCACCACGTTCACGCTGCACCCCGAGGTCAATCCCTCGGTGCGCGGCGAGGTGTGGATGACCGGGCTCGCGCAGACGAGCCTGAC
>CAZZLY010000059.1:15773-18372 GCA_964655175.1 uncultured bacterium | reverse complement strand
GGGACGTCGCCGTGACGCTCCGTGTCACCGCGGCCGTGCGGGTGATGCGGCGATCAGGCCTTGCGCTCGTCCGAGGAATCGAGCTTGGGGCTCGGCGGCGGCGCGATCGTGGGCGGCGGTCGGTGGAAGACGACACGGTTCTTGGTCGTGCGCTTGGCCGTCTTGAGACCGGCCTCGGCCAGACGGAACAACTCACCGGGATTGTCCGCGTGCGCCGGATACATGGCGACGCCCGCGCTGATGGTCACGTTCACGCTCTGGCCGCGGCCGTCCGCGCCCTCGAGTTGGACGACCGCGCTCTCGATCGCCTCGCGCAGTCGCTCGGTGATCATGAGCACGTCCTCCTCGCGGACGTGCGGCGCCAGCAGCACCGCGAACTCCTCGCCGCCCCAGCGCGCCACGGTGTCGTACTCGCGCACGCCGGCCTTGAGGACCGACGCGACCTTGACGAGCACCTGGTTGCCGGCCTCGTAGCCGTAGGTGTCGTTGAACTTCTTGAAGTTGTCGATGTCGCACAGCATGAGCGCGAGCGACTTGTCCTCGCGCTTGGCGCGGTCCAGGTCGCGTGCGATCTGGAGGCCGTAGTACATGCTGTTGTAGGTCTGCGTGCGCTCGTCGATGAACACCTTCTTGGCGACGCGCTCGTTGCGCTCGAGCACCACCGCGGCGGATTCCGCGAGCAGCGCGACGAGCGCCAGATGCACGGGCTCGAACGGATCGGCGTCCGGGTGGTGCACCTCGAGCACGCCGAGGCGCTTGCCCTCGCTGTCGAGGACCGCCGTCAGGATGACCGAGCGCGCCCCGAAGCGGCGCGCGGGCGTCAGCAGGGCCGGGCAGCGCTCGGTGTCCGGGGCGTAGAACAGCATGCCGGGGTGCTTGAGCGCGTCCTCCATGAGCAGCGGATCGAGCGGCTGCTCGGCAGCGTCGCCGGAGGCGTCCTTGTCCGTGGGCAGGAACAGCACCGCGCCCGAGCCCAGCAGCTCACGGCCGGCGTGATCCAACTGCTCACGCAACTCGCGCAGCGTGGAGTCGTGGTGCAGATCGATCGCGTCCAGACGGACCAGACGGCGGATGTGATCGAGGCTCGCCTGCGCATCGGTGGGCAGGGAGCGGCGCAGGACCACGCGCACACCCTCGCGGCGGCGCGGTCCCGGCATGTGCAGCGTGATCACGTCCTGCTGGTCGCGCGTCTGATAGCGCACGACCGGGCCCTCGCTCTCACGCGGCGGCGGCAGACGCTTGATCGCGCCCTGGCTCTCGAGCAATCCGATCGCATGCATCGCGGCCTGTTCGACCTCGAGGGCGATGTCGGATCGCAGCGCGCGCTGCACGCGCAGGCGCTCGACCGAGGGGAGCTCGTGGATGGGGAGCAGACGCTCGATCAGATCCTTGAATCCGATGTGCTGTTGCTTCATGGGCGAACCTGCCTCCGTGCTGGCTGCCCTGCCATGTGAAGCGGATCCCGGTGCGCGGGGGCTTGCGTCGGGATGGGGTGCATCGTCCGTGGACAATAGAAGTGCACGCGGCCGAAGTCTAGCACAGCGAGCGCGCGGGACCGGGGTCGTCGGCGGTCGCGCGCCGCCGCGTGACCGCGCGTCCGCCGTACGCGTACACCCGCGTCGGCGTGTTCGGTGACACGTGACCCGTGCGCGACGTTGTTCGGTGTCACGCGACGTGCGGGCGTCGCGTCAGCGGACCACCGCGAGGCGCGAGACCGAGCGATGCTCCCCGACGCGCACGACGACCAGGTACACCCCGGGGGCGAGCGGTCGCTCGGCGCCGTCGTGCGCCGCGATCGGCACCTCGAACGTGAGCCGGTCCAGCGTCCCGCGCCACAGCGTGCGCAGCACGCGGCCCTGGGGGTCGTGCAGCGTCACCTCGCCCGGCAACCCCGTGGCCCGGCCCGCGTCGGTGGCGCGCGCCCCCAGCGGCAGGGCCGCGGTCACGCGCAGCAAGCCACGCTCCTGCAACGGGTTGGGGTGTGCGACGGCGCTCAGGCCCACGGCGGGCCGGCCGCCGATCGTGACCTCGTAGGGGCCCATGATCTGGCGACGACCGTCCGCGAGCGTGAGGTCGAAGGTGTACGCGTACGTGCCGCCCACGAGCGCGTCGGAGTCGAGCACGTAGCAGTCGCCCGTGCACAGGGCGTCGCGTTCGCCGACGGCGACCGCGGCCGCGCCGACCGCCGCCCGGGTCACGGAATAGCGCGCACCCGCCCAGCTGCCCTCGAGGGTGACCCGCGTCGTGCCGCCCAGATCGTCCACGCGCACCCCCGGACCCGCGAGCGATGGGGCCGCGAGAGCGAGCGACAGGACGATCGTGCAAAGGAATCGGCGACGGCGTGACACGGTGGTGCGGTCCTCGGGGCAGACAGGGACGAGGTGCTGACATGAGAAGGATAGCGCGTTCGCGCCGCGGGACGCGCGGGAATTCACATCGCCCACGCGATTCGCGCACGCGTCGTGTGGTGGGGCCGCGTGGTCGCGTGGATTCCGGAGACGGTCGTGTGGATTCCACTGGACGCGGGGTCCCCGCATCCCGGCGAACCGCGGAGGCGGCTGCGACGCGCGAGGGTTCGCAGCCCGATGCAGGGACGCAC
>CAZZLY010000059.1:4685-15673 GCA_964655175.1 uncultured bacterium | reverse complement strand
GGACGCACGCACCGTGGACACCCCCGACGGGCGGACCGCTTGACGGGGGCGGCAACCCGGGGCTAACTTGTAGTCACTGGCCCAATTGCGGCTCTACAACGGCCCCCGCCCGAGACGATTCCCATGCGCCTCTCCGAACTCCTGAATCCCCAGGCGATCACCACTCGGCTCCGCGCGCGCACCAAGCGCGAGGTGATCGCCGAGCTGGTCGAGCGGCTCGAGGCCGCCCACGGGATCCAGAGCCAGGGCGAGATCCTCATGCGCGTGCTCCACCGCGAGGAGGGGCAGTCCACGGGCATCGGCAACGGTCTGGCGATCCCGCACGGCAAGGCCCGCGCGCTCAACCGCATGGTGGCCGCGTGCGGCGTCGCGAGCCCCGGCGTCGAGTTCCAGTCGGTGGACGGCGACCCCGTCACGCTGTTCGTCCTGCTCGCCGCCCCCGAGAGCGTGGGCTCGCTGCAGGTCAAGGTGCTCGCGAACATCTCGCGCGTGCTCAAGGAGGAGTCGGTCCGGCGCACGCTGCGCGAGGCGTCGAGTCCCGAGGCGTTCCTCGCCGCCCTGCGCGAGGCCGAGGCCGTCCACATCCCGTAAGCGCCGCGCGACGTTGCGCGGACGCGGTTCCCCCGGAGGTCACGGATGCACCTCCTCGAGGCGTGGACCCGAATGGGTCTGTTCGGACTGGCGAGCCTGCTCGCGCTGCCCGTGGCGTTGCTGTTCGCCACGCTGCTGCCCGGGCGAGCCGTGTCGCGCGTGGCCGCGGTGATCGCGGGCGTCGCGGTGCTCGTGCTGCACGAACTCACCGTGCCGCTGTGGATCCGGCTCGCATGGGGCGCGCTGTGGGGCGTGATCGCGTGGCAGGCCGGGCGCGCCGATCGTGCGCCGGCGGGCACGCCCGCGGTCGCGCGCCGACGCGCGTTCGAGGCCGGCGCGGTGGCGTTGCCGCTGGGGCTGGCGCTGCTCGCGCTCATGCTGGCCGCGCTCTCGCGCCAGACGTTCCTCGCCGACGAGTCCGCCCGGCGCGCCTCGCTCGGGGCACTGCTCGTGGGGCTGGGGCTGTTGCACCTCATGATGCGTCGCCACGTGCGCCGCGCGATCCTCGCGGTGGGCGGCATGGGCGTGGGGCTCGAACTGCTCACCGCGTCGGCACGCGCGCTCGACGTGGCGCACGAGGGTCCGCCCGCGGGCGCGGCGCTGTGCACGACCGCCATGGTGCTCGTGCTCATGCTGCGCGTGGCGCACGGTCGCGAACGGCACGCGGGCTCGATCCACGTGTCCGACGCGCACGAGTTGCAGGACTGAGCGTGTTCGCGCGCGTGCGGTTCTCGCCCACCACCGCCGGCACCGCGTGTGCCACGGCGGGCCTGGCGCTGCTGTTCGTACCGGGGCCCGCGTGGGCGGCGTTGGGCGTCGAACTGGTGGCGCTCGCGTTCTGGTTGTGGGCGCGCGCGCTGCCCGATGCCGGCGAGCAGATGGCGCGCTGGGCGTGGTTGCGCCGGCCCGCGATGGCGCTGTGGCTCGCGGCCGCGATCCGCTTGGCGCTGCCCGATCCGACGCACCCCGTCACCGATCTCGTGGGTGCGCTCGCCGATCCGTCGCTCGGCACCGCACCGCCGCCATTGACGCGCGCCCCTCTGCAGTTGCTGCGCATGGTGGGCGCGCTCGCGGTGCTGTGGTCGGGCCTCGAGCTCATGGCGGCGCTGCCGTTGTCGCGGCCGTTCCCGGATCTCACCGGTCCCATGCCGCGCGTGGGACCGTGGCTCACCGCGCTCTTGCCCGTGACGGGCTTCATGGTGCTGTGGCGGCAGGCGCCGTCGTGGACGAGCGCGCCGTTCGTGGGCGACGTCGCGCGGCTCGCGCTCATGCTCGCGGCCGTGCTCGCGGTGTTGCGCGCGTACTCGCGCCGCTCGCTCACGGCCACGTTGCGCTGGCTCATCGTGTACGACTCGGCGCTCGCCTCGATGCTCGTGGCGCGCGGCGTCGTGCCGGGCGAGGTCGCGGCCGTGCTGTGGCTGGGCGTGGCCGGTGGGCGGCTCATCGCGCTGGCGGCCGAACTGCGCGGGCAGGCCATGCGCCGCGGGCCGCAGCTGACGCGGTTGTGGCGCGTCGCGGGTTGGGTCGCGGGCACCGCGCTGGCGTGGCCGCTGCTGTGCGACACGGCGTTCGCCGACCAGCGCTTCCATCTCATGGAGACGCTGGTGCTCGCCCCGCCGGTGTTCCTGGCGGGCGTGATCGGTCTGCGGCGCGTGGTCGAGGCGCCCGAGCGGCGCGCCTCGGTGCGTCCCGACGATCTGGCGCCGCGCAGCTCGCGCCTCGGCGCGTGGGTCACGCTGCTCGCCGGTCCGGTGGCGTTGGGCCACGCGTGGTGGCAGGGCTTCGAGGTGAGCTTCCCCGGCGCCGCGCTCGCGCTCGTGCCGTCGCTGCTCGCGTGGTGGCCCGTGCGCCGGTTCGCGGCCGCGCTCGCCGACGCCCCGGAATCCGTCGAGGCGGTGCCGGGCGGCACGCGCGACTTCGCGCTCAACGCGTTCCGCGGCGTGACCGTGGTCGAACGGCAGTTGGCCGAGGCGATCGGCGTGGTCGCGCGCGCGCTCGGCGCACCCGCGCGCGACCTGCACACGGGTGACGCGCAGGAGTACCTGCTGTTCCTGGTCGGCGTGGCGGTGCTCGCACTGCTGCTGCCGTTGCTGCGATGAGGCGCGCATGATGCTCGAGACCCTGGTGCGGTGGTTGCCGGCCGTCGCCGCGCTCGCGGCCGCGACGCTCGTGCGTCGCGCGCACGCGCGCATGGGCGAGCCGCAGCCGTGGCTCGATGCCGGCATCGTCACGCTCACGCTGCTGCCGTTGGCGGGGCTCATCGCGTGGCCCGCCGTGCTCACGCCCGAGCGCGCCATGATGTGCGCGGGGTTGGGCGTGGCGTTGTTGGCCAACGATCCGCGCGACCTGCCGCAGACCGAGGTGGCGCTCAAGGTGCTGTGGGTGCTCACGGCCGCGTTCGCGTTGAGTTGGGCGGGCGATGCGCTGTTGGCGTTGGCGAGCGGCACCGCGCGCACGCCCGAACAGTGGCCGGTGCTCGCGCTCGCGCTCGATCCGTACGCGCTCTGGAGTGCGGCGCTCGTGATGTCGCTGCTCGTGGGGCTGGTGCTGCTGGGCGGCGCGCCGTTCCATTTCTGGACCGGCGACCTGTTGCACGGCGCGCGCGCGCATCAGGCGCCGTTCGTGGCGGCCGCGTTGCAGGTGGCGGGCGCGGCGTGGCTGCGGCACCACCTGGACGGCGTCGAGACGTTCCACGACGCGGCGGTGCTGGTGCGCTCGCTGCTCACGTTGGCGTCGGCGGTGGCGCTGGTGGGTGGGGCGGCGACGTTGGCGAATCCCTCGCGGCCCGAGCGTCGGGTGGGCGCGTTGGTGAGTCTGCAGGGCGGGCTCGTGCTGGCGTCGCTCGCGGCGCGTCCGCAGTGGGAGCCGTTCGCGGTGCACGGCGGGCTCGCGGCATGGGGCGGGCATCTGGTGCTCGCCGCCGGCGGCGCGAGTCTGTTGAGCCGCTTCCTGCCGAGCGGTGCGGACCTGGGCACGCGCGCGAGCGTGTTGTTCCGCCGCCATCCGTGGACCGGTGCCGCCGGCGGCTACGCGCTGCTGTCGCTCGCGGGAGCCCCCGGCACGCCGGGCATGCGCCTGTGGCTCGACGTGGCGCGCACGCTCGCCGAAGGTCGCCAGGCGGGACTGCTGTTCGCGCTCGCCCTGGCGTGGCTCGCCGCGTTCGGGATGGCGGCCGACACCGTGCGCCGCGCGTTCGGCGCGCCCGATCCCGCGCACACGGGGGATCCAGCGCTGCGCCCCGTATCGCGATCGCTGCGCGCCGCGTTCTGGACGCTCGCGGGTTCGCTGGGCGTGCTGCTGTGGGCGTGGCGCTAGCGCCGGACCCGGGTTCGACGCGGGGGCGCGAGCAGCACCGCCATGAGGTCGGCCACGGCGCAGTGGCGCTCGATGGCGTGGCGCAGCGGTCGTGACGCGATGACCTCGTAGTGATTGCGGCGACCCTCGCGGTGGTGGTTCAGGTAACCCGCCTCCTCGAGGTCGGCGACGATGCGCTGCACCGCGCGCTCGGTCACACCCACCGCGGCCGCCACGTCCCGCATACGCACCTCGGGATCGCGCGCGATGCACAGGAGCACGTGCGTGTGATTGGTCAGGAACGTCCAATGCGCCGTCGGCCTGGGGGCACGAGCGGACGAGGTCGCGGTCGCCATCGTCGGGGGGTCTCCACGGGGTTCCTTCTCTAAAAGCACGAAGTTGACTTCGTGTATTCCGTTTCGTATGTTAGCGCAGGCTCGCGGCTCGCGCCAGTGTCGTCGCGGGTGAGCGGGCCGGGACGGGGGGCTCATGCAGGCGATGATCGATGGGGTCTGGGTGCCGCCGCGTGTGGCGGTGCTCATGGGTTCGCGCTCGGACTGGGACGTGATGCGTCACGCCGCCGAGACGCTCGCCGCGCTCGGGGTGCCCTACGAGACGCGCGTGCTGTCCGCGCATCGCACGCCCGACCGGCTGTTCGAGTACGCCGAGACGGCCGCCGATCGCGGCCTCGAGGTGCTCATCGCCGGGGCCGGTGGCGCGGCGCATCTGCCGGGCATGTTGTCGGCCAAGACGCTGCTGCCCGTGCTCGGTGTGCCGGTGGGCCCGGGCTCGCTCGGTGGTGTGGATGCGCTCCTCTCGATCGTGCAGATGCCGGCCGGCGTGCCCGTCGGCACGCTGGCGATCGGTCGTGCGGGTGCGATCAACGCGGCGCTGCTCGCCACCGCGATCCTCGCCAATCGGCATCCCTGGGCGCGTGAGGCGCTGCGGCAGCATCGCGAGCAGCTCAGTGCCTCGGTGCCGCTGCATCCGGAGGAGCAGCCCGCGTGACCCGGATCGGCGTGCTCGGTGCGGGGCAGTTGGGCCGCATGCTGGCGCTCGCCGGACTGCCGCTGGGGCTGCGTTTCCGCTTTCTGGATCCCTCGCCGGACCCGCCGGCCGCCGCGCTCGGTGAGCACGTGTGCGCGGCGTTCGACGACCCTACCGCGCTCGATCGCTTCGCCGAGGGGCTCGACGTCGTCACCTACGAGTTCGAGCAGGTGCCCGCCGCGAGCGTCGAACGGCTCGCCCGCCGCGTGCCCGTGCGCCCCGGCCCGCACTCGCTCCACGTGTGCGCCGATCGCGTCACCGAGAAGCGCTTCGTGCGCGAGCAGGGGTTCGCGACCGCCCCGTTCGCAGAGGTCACCGACGAGGCGTCACTCGCGCGGGCGATCGCCGAGGTGGGCACGCCCGCGATCCTCAAGACGAGTCGCGACGGCTACGACGGCAAGGGGCAGGCCCGGGTTCGCACGCCCGACGAGGCGCTCGCGGCGTGGCGTGCGCTGGGCGCACGGCCGTGCGTACTCGAGGGCGTGGTGCCCTTCCGCCGCGAACTCGCGGTGCTCGCGGTCCGCGGCGTGAACGACGACGTGCGCGTGTGGCCGCTCGTCGAGACGCGTCACGAGGGTGGCGTGCTCGTCTCGGCGATCGCGCCCGCGCCCGACGTGAGTGCGACGCTGCAGCACGAGGCCGAGCGCTTGGCCGGGACGCTCGCGCGCGCACTCGATCACGTCGGAGTGCTCGCGATCGAGTGCTTCGACCACGACGGCCGACTCGTCGTGAACGAACTCGCACCGCGCGTGCACAACTCGGGGCACTGGACGCTCGAGGGCTCGCATACGAGTCAGTTCGAGAACCACCTGCGCGCCGTCCTCGGCTGGCCGCTCGGCGACACGCGCATGGACGCGTGCTGCGGGCTCGTCAACGTCCTGGGGGCACCGCCGGATCGCGCCGCGGTGTTGGCGCTGCCGTGGGCGAGCCTCCACCTGTACGACAAGCCGGCGCGGCCGGGGCGCAAGATCGGTCACGTGACGATCACCGCGACCTCGCCTCGGGAGTGGCATGAGCGCGCGCGCGTGGTCGAGGGTTTGCTCGCCGCGTCGTCCGCCGCCGCTGCGCCCGGTCTCGTCGAGGGCGGCGTCCACCGCTGATTCCGCAACGTGCGATCCCCATACGCACGAAGGCCCGCCGGACGCGTCCGGCGGGCCTTCGTCGTGATGCGGATGCGGCTCAGCGGTAGCGGGCCTTGAGCATCGCCCATGACGCCTTGGTGTTGGACACGGGACCGAACACGCGGATGGTGGAGCCCGTCGTGCTCGGCGTGCTCGAGGCGTTCGCCGAATCCCGCACGTCCACGGTCGTGATCTGGACCGGACTGGTCCCGATCGCGATGGCGCGGAAGCGGATCGTGGCGAGGGTGCCCGAGCCCGTGGCGCTCCCCGTGAGCACGGCCGCGTCGAACCGCACGCGACCGCCCGTGGGGGCGTTGGTGAACGCGGAATGGACGAACGAACCGCTGGCCCCGGTCGGCAGCAGGCCGCCTCCCGAGACCGACAGGGCCTGCAGGACGCTCGAGTCGAACGACAACTCGAACTGCACGCCCTTCAGGTCCGAGACGCCGCTGGCCTCCACACGCATCACGAACTCGTCGGCCACCGTCATGCTGCTGTCGGCGGGGACGAGCGACACACTGGCCGCGCGCGCCACGCCGCTCCCGAACAGGAGGACGAGGGCCGCGAACAGTGCGAGCGCGAAGCGAGGTTGCAGGAGGGTCATGACGTTCGGTGGTTCCCCGGGTTGGAACGCCGAGCGGCCCGGCCCCGCCCCGACGATCCCCTGCGGATCGTCGGGGCCGTGGACCGGACCCTCACGGCACTACTGGATGCGGACGACGGTGCGGTTGAAGCCGCCCTCCGGCGTCTTGAGGCGCGCCCAGTACAGACCCGGGCTCGCCAGCGAACCGTTGTCGTCACGGCCGTCCCACACCATCGGGTACGTGCCGGCCGCGTAGGCGCCCTGCGCGAGCGTCTTCACGCGACGACCATCGACCGAGTAGATCGACAGCTCGACCACGCCGGCCTTGGCGAGCGCCATGCTCAGCGTGTGCTTGCCGCTCGCGGGGTTCGGACCCACGAACGCCAGGCCCGAACGGGCCGGCGCCGACTTGGGCGGCGTCGAGGCGGCGGCGTTGAGCGCGATGACACGGTTGTCCGTGCCACGGCCCTCGGCCGAACGCAGCGCGATGGCGGCATCACCCGCCGCCTTCACGCGGAAGCGCACGATGGCCGCACGACCCTCGCCGACGAGCGCGAGGTCCTGGCCGAACACGGCCACGTCCACGTTACCCGGACGCGCCGACAGGGCCATGGTCTGACCCGGCTGACGGTCCAGCAGCTCACCGGCCTCGACCGCGATGGGCTCGACGATGGCGTCGTTCCAGTTGAGGTCGAGCGTGAGGCCCTGCATGTCGCCGGCGGCGGCGAGGTTCACCGCGACGTCGAACGTCTGGCCGACCGCCGGCATCTGCGGCACGTCCAGCGCGATCGTGTTGTCCGAGGCGGCCTGCGCGACCGGACGGGTCGACGGGGCCGACACGACGCCGTAGTTGATCGCGAACATCATCAGATCGTCGAAGCCGATCTTGTTGTCCGTGGTCGGGCGGGCGTTCACCGAGCGATCGGTGGTCGGACCCACGTCGAGCACGTTGCGCGAATCACCGTTCGTGATCGTCACGCCGTAGTTGGCGCCGAGCAGCGAGATGTCCGCCGTGTTGACCTGGTTGTTGAGCGGCGTGGCGACGTCGCCCAGGTGGTAGTTGAGCGTGCCCGAGGTCTTGTTGGAGACCGCCGAGATGTTGCCGCACGCGTCCTTCGTGAACACGACGTAGTAGTAGAAGTCGCGCGACGAGGGCTCGTCGGTCTGGCCCGAGGCCGTGACCGCGGTGAGCGCCCACGGAGCGGCCGGCGGGTAGCTCGGCGTCGCCGGGACCGCACCGCTCGCGTCGTCGTACTCGGGGTAGCTGCCGTAACCGGCGCGGTACACCTCGACCACCGCCGCGTCCACGGGAGCCGTGAACGAGAGCGTGACCTTGGTGGTGCCGTCGGCGTCGTTACCGCTCTTGACCTGCGCCGCCGCGAGGTTCGACACGGCGACCGGGTTCACGTTGTCCACCGTGATGATCGCCGTCGAGCCCGCGAACGCGAGCACGCTGCCGTTGTTGCAGTCACGCAGATCCACCGACACGATGCTGACCGAGTCCGTGGCGCCGGCCGCGCTGCTCTGGAGGCTCAGCGTGAACAGCGTGCCGCTGGCGGCCGTCTGACCGCACGGCAGGCCCAGCAGCGAGACGTCGACGGTGTACAGACCACCGCCCTCGTTCACGGCCTGGAAGAACGTGCTGCCACCCGGGAGGCTGTTGAAGTAGCCACCCTCGGCGATCGCGCCGGCAAGCGACAGGTTGCTCGACAGACGCACGACCACGCTCGCCGAACGGACCGAGGCGAGATCGAGGTTCGAGAAGTTCACCGGCACCGAGACGGTCGGGTGAGCCGACGACAGGCACGTCGCCGGGCTCTGCGCCGAGACGCTGTTCACCGGCAGGCTGGCGGCGTTGGCGCCGACGGCCGCGAGCTGGGTCGAGCTCATGCCCGCCGAGGTCACGGTGATCGTCGAGCCCGGAGCGAAGCGCGCGATGATCGCGGCCAGGTCCGCCGCCGAGGCGAACGGCGTGCTGGGGTCGATCACGAGCGTGCCGTACAGGTACGGCAGCGCGACGGCCGCCGCCGAGGTCTCCTCGGCCTTGAGGCCGGCACCGGCCGCGAGCGCGGCGTTGAGCGTGGTGTACTCGCTGCCCGCGATACCCACGATGAGCACGGTGGCATCCGAGAACACCAGCTTCTCGGTGTTGACGACCGAGTCCGAACCATCGGCCGCGGTCGCGACGGTCAGGGTCGACGAGCCCGAGATGGCGCCCGCGATCGAACCGGCGAACGTCGCCTGGTCGATGCCCGCACCGCCGTCGATCGCGTCGTTGCCCGCGCCGCCCGCGAGGGCGTCGGCGCCGGCGCCGCCGGCGAGGGCGTTGATGCCCGAGTTACCGGCCATCGTGTTGCCGTTCGCGTTACCGGTCGCGTTCACGTCGCCCGCGCCCGCCAGCGTCACGGCATTGGCCGAGCCCAGCGAGATGGCGAGACCCGTCGCGCCGGCCTGCGCGTCGATCGTGGCATCCACGTTGAGCGTGCCCGCACCGCCGGCACCGTAGGCACCGGTCTTGAAGTGCGCCGTGTGGCCCGCGAGCAGACCGTCGAGCGCACGCTGCGCGCTCGGGGCGGTGGTGCTGAGCGGCGCCCAGAAGCTGTTGGGCGTCGCGTACTGGTGACCGGCCTTGAGCGCGACGCGGCCCATGTTGGACGCGTCGATCGCGTCCGCGACCTGATCGGCGATCGAGAACAGGTCGGCATCCGACGACGACGACGACAGCGACAGGCCGTTGAACACGTTGGCCGAGGCGTTCACCGGGTTGAGCGTGGCGCCGAAGCTGCGCTGCGCGATGGCGACCGCCGGGACGGCGCTGGTGAGGCCGCCGTTCACGAACGTGTTGCCCGCGAGCGTGATCGTGGCCGCATCCACGCCCAGCGTGCCGGCGACCGAGGCCGCACCGGCATCGAGGCCCGGCTGGATGTTGAGACCGGCGATGTAGGTGTTGCCCGCGGCCAGTGTCACGTCGTTGTACGTGATCGAGTTGCCCGACAGGCTGGAGTTGGTGGACGACTGGAAGAACGTCTGGTCGCCCGTCTTGCCACCCGAGATCACCAGACCCGAGCTGCCACCGATGCGACGGATCGTGTTGTTGTTCGCCGTCGAGTTGACGAGGCACAGCGTGGCACCGCTGCCCGCCGAGATGTCCTCGATGAGGTTGCTGCTGAAGTCGCTGTTGGTCATCGTGGCGGCGATGCTCACGCCGCTACGGGCACCCTTGAAGGTGTTGCCCGTGATGATCATGTTGTTCAGCTTGGTGCGCAGCTGCGACTGGAAGAACGGCGTGTTGCTGGCGATGAACGTGTTGTTCGTGATCGTGAAGTTCGAGTACTGCAGGAACGCCACGACGCCCGCCGAGATCGTGCCCTGGAACTGGTTGCCCAGGACGACGCCGCGCGGACCACCGCTCGCGGCGGTGTTCAGGACCTGCATGTAGTTGCCCGAGATCGTGACGTTCGCGCACTCGGCGTTGAGCGGGGCCGAGGGGGCGTTGTTGTTCGGCGACTCGCCGAACGTGATGCCCTGCTGCTGGCCCGTGAGCGCGCCGATGTTCGAGTAGATCCAGTTGTTACGGATCGCCACGCCCGTGCGGTACGCGCCGATGCTCGGGTCGCCCGGCTTGGCCACGTGGTCGATGCGGACGTTGATGCCGTCACGCGCGAACAGCGAGGCGTTGGTCGGGTTGATGCGCATGTTGATGGCGAAGCCGTCGATCACGACGTCGTTCGCCTGAACGTGCACGTTGTACGAGGAGCTGCCGCCGGTGCCCTGCAGCAGCGACTCGCCGCCGGAGCGCGCCGAGCCCGTGGCCGCGACGCCGTACTGCGCGCCGCGCAGCTCGACCGACTTGTTGACCACGACGAGCTCGGAGTAGGTGCCGGGCCCGACCTGGATGATGTCGCCCGCGGTCGCCGCCGTGATGGCCGCCGAGACGGTGGCGTACGCATTGGTGCCGATCGTGGCATTGACCGCACCGATCGTGACCGACGTGCCGCTGGCGAAGCCGGCCCAATCGTCGTCGACGTAGCGCGTGGCGGCCGACGCGTTCGACGTCGCCACGAGGGCGAGCATCAACGCGGCGAACGTCGCCGTGAACAAGTTGCGGGACTCACGCATGGGGGAACTCCTTCGGCAGGTTGTGCAGCGTGCATGGGGCTTCGCATCAAAGCGCCCGTCCCGTCGGGTGCGAGGTTCGTGAGGCGCGGCTCACCGGGGATCGACATTGCAGGGGAGACAACATCTGGAGTGCCTGGGGAACGCGTCGGCGCGCGCTCACGCGACAGGCGCGTGGAGTCAGGGCAACGGAGGCCGTTCCGGTGCGGGACGCGCGGGGATCGAACGCACGCTGC
>CAZZLY010000059.1:0-4585 GCA_964655175.1 uncultured bacterium | reverse complement strand
GAGCGCCGTCTCTCGCGACCGAGCGGTCCTGCGGTCAGCCCATTCGGGCGTGCGGCAGAATCGTCCGGTTTTGCGAGGCGGATATCATGACACCTCTAACCGGAGAACACGCAAGTGAATAGTGTTCGCGAATACTTGTGGCTACTTTGTACGGAGTAATTGAATCAATTGGTACTAGTTGAATTTATGCGTTCGGTCGAATTCGGACGGGACCGCTTTCGTGACGGATTCCAGCAATCCAACGCCTCAGGAAGTTGTTCGTCCGATACCAGCAACTCGGGTAATTGGTTGCCAGTAATGGTTCCGCTTCGCGAGTGGATGCGTGCGCGATCCGCGTTCATCGCGCCGGGCAAAGCGAGTCCTTGGCGCACGCGCACACGCTCGCTCGCGTGGTGGGCCCGGGGGGAGGCCGCGCGGATGCGGCGGGCGTGCCAGGGCGACGGACGCTGGGGCGCGGGCGTTCCGCGGTGCCCCATCGAGCGTGCGCGACCCCCGCGGCCCGACGCCGCGGATCACCCGGTGGCGCACGTGCAGCGCAGGCCGCGGCGCGAGGTCCGTGCACGCGATCGCCACGATCGCCACGATCGGTCGAGCCGTCACGGCCGCTCGACGTCGGCCGGGGCGCAGGGCCGGGCGCCCGGGGGGGCCGAAAAACACCGCGGCCCCGCGGCGCGTGAGCGCGGCAGGGCCGGGTCGGGACAGCAAGATGGTGCGCCGCGAAGGAATCGAACCTTCAACCTACTGATTAAGAGTCAGTTGCTCTGCCAATTGAGCTAGCGGCGCAAAGCGCAGGGAAGGCGACACCTGCGGAAGGCGAGGGCGGAATCTAGCCCCCGCGCCGCGGGGCGTCAAGCCGCCTGGCGCGATCGTTCCGCTCGCCCCCGACCGGGCGCGGAACCCCGTCCAGCGGCATGCGTTGGCCCGCGTCGCGTGCTAACTTGGCGCCCCTAGTGCGTGGAAGATTGTGGAGGCCCCTCGGTCGCGCCGGTAACCCGTTGCGCGGTCGTCGGCGGACCCACGGGATCGGGTCCGTAAGTGCTTGTCCCGAGAGCCTCAACAATCTTCTGCGCACAATCTTCGCCGCACCACATGCAGTTAGAGATGGCCCGGATCGGGAGGACGCGGTTGGCGAACGGTGATCGACGCAGGGACGGCTCGTGGTTACTGCGCACGCGCTGGCTCCCGGTGGTCGCCTACGTGGCGCTCATCTTCACGCTGAGCGCGCAACCCGGCCTGCGCGTGCCCGGGGAGTTCGAGAACCGCGACAAGCTGGCGCACCTGTGCGAGTACGGCGGGCTCGGGTGGCTCGTCTTCCGAGCCGCCCGCGACACCTGGCCCACGGCCCCGCGACTGCGTCGCATGCTCGTGGCGGCGTTGGCGGTGAGCGCGGTGGGGGCGTGTGACGAGGTGTTCCAGTCGCACGTGCCCGGGCGGGACTCGAGCGTGTACGACTGGGCCGCCGACACGGCCGGCGCGACGCTCGCGCAGGTGGTCGGCATGGCGCTCTCGCGGCGCCGGGAAGGAGCGTAGGACATGGCGCCCAAGCATCAGGCCCCGCGCGGCACGCGCGACCTGCTGCCCGAGGACACCGCGCGTTGGCGCTGGGTCGAGGATCGCGCGCGCACGGTGCTCGAGCGCTACGGCTTCGGCGAACTGCGCACGCCCATGTTCGAGGACTACGAGCTGTTCGCGCGCACGAGCGGCGAATCGAGCGACGTGGTGCAGAAGGAGATGTACAAGTTCACCGATCTCGGTGACCGCGAGCTGGCGCTGCGCCCCGAGTTCACCGCCGGCGTGATGCGCTCGTACCTGGAGCAGGGTCTGGGCGGGCGCGGTCGCGTGCACCGGCTGTGGAGCATGGGCCCGGTGTTCCGCTACGGCCGCCCGCAGAAGGGGCGCTACCGGCAGTTCTCGCAGATCAACTGCGAGTTGATCGGCTCGCCCGCCGCCGGCGCCGACGTCGAGATGATCACGCTGTTCGTGGACCTGTACGAGGCGTGGGGCTTCCGCGATCTGCGCGTGAAGGTGAACAGCGTCGGGCAGACCGCGTCGCGTCAGGCGTACGGCGAGGCGCTGCGTGCGCTGTTGGCACCGCACCTGGAGCGGTTGAGCGAGGACTCGCGCGCGCGACTCGAGCGCAACCCGCTGCGCGTGCTCGACACCAAGTCCGAGGCCGATCTGGCGGTGCTGCGCGAGGTGGCGGACAAGATGCCGCGCATGCTCGACGTGATCGACGCGGACGATCGCGCGCACTGGGACGCCGTGCTCGCCGGGCTCGACGCCGCCGGCGTGGCGTACGAGATCGATCACGGACTCGTGCGCGGGCTCGACTACTACACGCGCACCGCGTTCGAGGTGCACGACCCCGCGCTGGGCGCGCAGAGCGCGCTGGGTGGTGGTGGTCGCTACGACGGGCTCATCGAGCAGCTGGGCGGACCGCGCACGCCGGGCGTGGGGTTCGCGGTGGGGCTGGACCGCGCCATGCTGGTGCTGGAGGAGCGCGGACTCGCGGCTCCCGCGCACGAGGGCGTGTACGTGGTCGCGCGCGAGGGCACGCGCGCCGGGGTCGTGGCGCTGGTGCGCGAGCTGCGTCGCACGCTGCGCGTGGACTACGACGTCGAGGGCCGCAGCTTCAAGAACCAGATGGAGGGCGCCGGTAAGGCGGGCGCCCGGTTCGTGGTGATCGCCGGCGAGGACGAGTGGGCGCGCGGCGAGGTGATGTTGAAGGACGGTCAGGCCGGCGAACAGGTGGCCGTGAAGCGCGACGCGCTCGCGGACCTGATTGCGGCCCGCATCGCACGCTAACGAGGAGACGCACCGTGGCTCTGGGGATCGAAGGACTCGGCGACTGGCGCCGCACGCACACGTGCGGACAACTCCGCGGCAGCGATGCCGGTGGCAGCGTGACCCTGATGGGCTGGGTGCATCGCTCGCGCGACCACGGCGGCGTGCTGTTTGTGGATCTGCGCGATCGCTACGGCATGACGCAGGTGGTGTTCCATCCCGAGACCGGCGGCAAGGAGCTGCTGGACCGCGCGTCGCACCTGGGCAACGAGTACGTGGTCGCGGTGCGCGGCGTGGTGATGGCGCGCCCGGCCGAAGCGGCCAACCCCAACATGGCCACCGGTGCGATCGAGGTGGACATCCGCGAACTCAAGGTGCTCTCGGCGTGCGAGCCGCTGCCGTTCCAGGTGAACGAGGAGCACATGCTCGCGAGCGAGGACCTGCGGCTCAAGTTCCGCTATCTGGATCTGCGCCGTCCCGAACTGGCGGCGATGCTGGCGCTGCGCCACAAGGCCGCCATGGCCGCGCGCGCGTACCTGAGCGGGCAGAGCTTCATGGAGATCGAGACGCCCATTTTGGTGAAGCCCACGCCCGAGGGCGCGCGCGACTACGTGGTGCCGAGCCGCGTGCACCATGGCGACTTCTACGCGCTGCCGCAGAGCCCGCAGCTGTACAAGCAGACGTTGATGATCGCGGGCTGCGACCGGTACTTCCAGCTGGCGCGGTGCTTGCGCGACGAGGACCTGCGCGCCGACCGGCAGCCCGAGCACACGCAGATCGACATCGAGATGAGCTTCGTGACCGAGGACGACGTGTTCGACGCCGTCGAGGGTCTGTTCAGCGCCGTGTGGCAGGAGACGCTGGGCGTGACGCTGCCCACGCCGTTCCCGCGCATCACGTACGACGAGGCCATGAAGCGCTACGGCAGCGACAAGCCCGACCTGCGGTTCGGGTTGGAGTTCGTGGACGTGACGGCCATCTGCGCGCAGAGCCCGCGCAACGTGGTCGCCAACGGCGCCAAGGCGCCGGGCGGCATCGCGGTGGCGATGCGCATCCCCGGTGGGGCCGAGATCAGCGGCACGCAGCTGCGCAAGTTCGAGGACGTGGTCAAGAGCGCGGGCGCGGGCGGCTTGAGCTTCTTCAAGGTGGGCACAGCCGATCGCGAGAAGCAGCAGGTGATCTTCCCCGGCGCGCTGCTGGACGAGTTCCTGGCGGCGGTGGGCGCGGTGGACGGCGACGCGGTGGTGTTCACCAACGGCCCGTGGGAGCGCACGTGCAAGGCGCTGGGCGTGCTGCGCACGCAGCTGGGTGCGGCCGAACTGGAGAAGCGCGGCCTGCTGGGCAAGACGGGCGCCGAGCAGGAGTGGCGGTTCCTGTGGGTGCGCCAGTTCCCGCTGTTCGAGTACAACGACGACGCCAAGCGCTGGGAGCCCAAGCACCACATGTTCACGATGCCGAACCCCGAGCATCTGGACTATCTGGAGACCGACCCCGGCAAGGTGTACGCGCAGCTCTACGACGTGGTGCTGAACGGCAACGAGCTCGGCTCGGGCTCGATCCGCATCCACCGTCCGGATATTCAAGAGCGCGTGATGAAGGTGACGGGCCTCACGCAGGAGCAGGCGCACGAGAAGTTCGGCTTCCTGCTCGAGGCGTATCGCTATGCGTCCCCGCCGCACGGCGGCATCGGCATCGGCCTGGACCGCGTGGTGATGCTGCTGGGCGGCCGCGACTCGATCCGCGACGTGATCGCGTTCCCGAAGACGGCGAGTGCGACCTCGCTCATGGATGGCTCGCCGAG
>CAZZLY010000058.1:6187-18823 GCA_964655175.1 uncultured bacterium | reverse complement strand
ACCGTCTTGGCCACCGTGAGGAAGTACGCCTGCTTGCCCGCCGGGGACCCGATGCGATCGGAACTCGTGCCCACGAACACGCTCGGCCGACGCTCGTGCTCGGTGAGCAGGAACAGCGTCGCGAGCGGCGCGACCTCCTTCGCATCCGGATTCCACTCGAGCCCCGCCTGCAGACGGGGATGCAGCCGCACGTTGGCGGTGGTCCGCCAATGCGGTCGCGGCAGCTCGGTGTCGATCCAGCGCACCGCGAGCACGACGTCCGACGTGAGCCCGCTCACCCGGAGCGGGGCGCCCTCACCGGGTCAACCCGATCAGGTGGGCACGCTGGCGCGCGGACGGTCGGCCGCGACGGCCAGGGTCGGCAACAGCGCGAGCACGAGACCACCCAGCACACGACGCAGCCAAGCACGGCACGGGTTCGGCATGGGGATCACCTCGGACGGCGGGACACGTGAACGGCGTCAGCGACGGCCATCATACTCGATGTAGCGCGCCGTCTCGTCGGCGACTTCGCGGCCGCAGCGCTTCTCGACCACGGCGAACGCCATGTCGATCCCGGCCGAGACGCCGGCCGAGCTCACGATGCCGTCGTCCACGTAGCGCACGCCCTTCTCGACCGTGATCGTCGGGTCGAGCGAGGCGAGCCAATCGTAGCTGCCGAAGTGCGTCGTCGCGCGGCGCCCCTTGAGGAGCCCCGCGCGCGCGAGCACGGCCGCACCGGTGCACACGCTGGTGACGAGCTTGGCATCGGCGGCCGCCCGGCGGATCCAATCGAGCGTGGCGGCCTGTTCGACCTGCGCGCGCGCGCCGAAGCCACCGGGCACCACGAGCAGGTCGGTGCGCGGCGCGTCCTCGAACGTGAAGTTCGCGGTCACGCGCAGCCCGCCCGTGGCCACGACCTCGCGCCGCTCGGGCGCCACCGTGTACACGCGGAACGGCGCGGTCGCGTCACTGCGCCGCGACTCGAAGCCGGGCTCCGTCCGGGTGCGCGAGAACACCTCGAACGGGCCCGCGAAATCGAGCACCTCCACCCCGTCGAAGACGAGGATGGCGGTGTTCCAGACCTCGAGCGCCATGGACTTCAGTACGCCGCGAGGTCGCGCAGCCCCTTCACGAGCGTGTCCTTCTGCGGCAGGATCACGTCCTCGAGCTTGGGCGCGTAGGCGACCGGCGTGTCGAGCGCACCGATGCGGCGCACCGGCGCGTCGAGGTCCGTGAAGCACTCGCTCGCGACCTTGGCCGCCACCTCGGCGCCGAAGCCGCAGAACAGCGTGTCCTCGTGCGCGATGAGCACGCGACCGGTCTTGGCGACCGAGCGCGCGATGCTCTCGAAGTCGAGCGGCTGCATCGTGCGCAGGTCGAGCACCTCGACCGAGATCCCCTCGTCGGCGAGTTCCTGCGCCGCGAGATAGCCGCGCTGCACGAGCGCACCGTAGGTCACGAGCGTGACGTCCGTGCCCTCGCGCACCACGCGCGCCTTGCCGAACGGCACCGTGTACTCGGGGCCCGGATAGGGCTCCTTGGCGTACGGCTGGCGGTACAGGTGCTTGTGCTCCAGGAACAGCACCGGGTCGTCCGAGCGCAGCGCCGTGCGCATGAGCCCCGCCGCATCGCTGGCGCAGCTGGGCAGCACCACGCGCAGGCCCGGGCAGTGCGCGAAGATGCTCTCGCCGCACTGGCTGTGGTACGGCGCGCCGCCGCCCAGATAGCCGCCGTAGGCGGTGCGGATCACCACGGGCGAGCTCCATGCGTTGTTGGAGCGGTAGCGCATGTACCCGAGCTCGTCACGGATCTGCATCATGGCCGGCCAGATGTAATCGAAGAACTGGATCTCGACCACGGGCTTCCAGCCCAACGTGGCGAGCCCGATGGCGCGGCCCACGATGTTGGCCTCGGCGAGCGGCGAGTTGTACACGCGCTTGCCGCCGAACTGCTTCTGCAGGCCCCAGGTGACGCCGAACACGCCGCCCTTGCCCTTGAGGTCGCCGAGCACCTCCTCGTGCGACGCGTCGGCCACGTCCTCGCCGAACATGATGATGCGCGGGTTGCGCTTCATCTCGTCGCGCATGGCGTAGTTGATGCTCTGCAGGATCGTCTCGGCCTGCGCGCCCGGCTCCGGCTTGGGCACGGCGTTGAAGCGGTCGGACGTGGGATCCACGTTGGGCGAGAACACGTAGGCCTGCACCGTGTGCACGGCGGGCTGCGGCGAGGTCTGCGCCGCCTCGGACGAGACACGGATGTTCTCGGCCACCTCGGCGTGCAGCTTCTCGAGCCCCGCCTCGGTGAGCACGCCCTCCTTGACGAGGAAGCGCGCGAACGTGGTGAGGCAGTCCTTCTTGGCCTCCGCGTCGCGCTCGGCCTGCGGCTTGTACTTGGACTCGTCGTCGCTCATGGAGTGCGAGTACGGACGCGTCACCTTGGCGCGCACGAACGCGGGACCCTTGCGCTCGCGGCACCACTTCACCGCCTCGGTGAGCACGCGATACGAGGCCACGGGGTCGTTACCGTCGACCTCTTCGATCCAGAACAGGTTCGGGAAGTCCTTCACCAGATGCGCGACGTTGCCACCGGCGGTCTGCACGTCGACCGGCACGGAGATGGCGTAGCCGTTGTCCTCGACCAGGAAGAGCACCGGGAGCTTGAGGTTGCAGGCGCTGTTGAGCGCCTCCCAGAACTCGCCCTCGCTGGTGGCGCCGTCACCGGTCGAGACGTACACGACCTCGTCGCCCTTGGCCTTGCCCTTGAGCTCGGGGTACTCACCCTCGAGGTCCTTGTACTTGACCAGCGCTTCGGCCGCACCCACCGCCTGCAGGAACTGCGTGCCCGTGGGGCTCGACTGCGAGACGATGTTGAGCTTGCGGTGCCCCCAGTGGCTGGGCATCTGCCGGCCGCCCGAGTTGGGGTCCTCGGCGGCACCCACCGACGACTGCAGCATCTCCTTCACGGTCATGCCCAACTGCAGGCAGAGCGCGCGGTCGCGGTAGTACGGATAGAAGTAGTCGTGGCCCGGCTTGAGGGCGTGACCGGCGGCCGCGAGCACGGCCTCGTGCCCGGCGCCCGAGATCTGGAAGAACACCAGATTGAGCTTCTTGAGGCGGATCTCCTCGTCGTCGGTGCGTCGCGACGTGACCATCGTGCGGTAGAGCGCGATGAGTTCGTCGGGGCTCAGGCCGCCGAACTTGGCGGCGGAGGCGGCGGGCTTCACGGAGGCCATGCGAGGGTTCTCCCGAGTCGGAGGGGATGTGGCGTACCGACCGACTCTAACGGTTCCCGGGACGGGGCGGCAAACCCCGAACAAAGTCCTGACCGAGCCCCCGGAACGCCCCCGTTGACGCGGGTCACCGGGCCCTCGGGGACCACGTCCGAGGCCCCCGAACGCACGTCGGCCCGCTCGACGCCCGAGAGCGCGGAGCGGGCCGTTCGCGTGGCGCGACGTTGGCGTCAGTAACCGATCGCGCAGCCGTCCTTGCGGCGCTCGGTCGCACCCGAGTACACGCCCGTGCGCGGGTCTCGCCAGATCGCCTGATAGCCGCCGTAGGCCCCCACCGCCTCGGGCTCGATGCGATGGCCGCGACGGCGCAGTTCCGTGAGCACGCTGTCCGGCAGACCGTCCTCCAGATGCAGGACGCCGCCGTCCTTCATGACCGTGCCGGTGGGCTCGCTCGAACCTGAATGATGCAGTCGCAGCACGTCGCCGGCCTCCTGCAGGTTCATGCCGAAGTCCACCAGGTTCACCACGATCTGCGCGTGGCCCTGCGGCTGCATGTCGCCGCCCATGAGGCCGAACGCCATCACCGGCGCGCCGTCCTTGGTCATGAACGCGGGGATGATCGTGTGGAACGGCCGCTTGCCCGGCGCGTACGAGTTGGGACGGCCGGGCGTGAGGTCGAACAGGTTGCCGCGATTCTGGATGCCGAAGCCCAGTTCGGGGATCGCGTACCCACTGCCGAACCCGGTGTAGTTGCTCTGGATCATCGAGACCATCATGCCGTTCGCATCGGCGACGCAGAAGTACGTCGTCTCGCGCCGGTTGAGCGCGGCCGGATCGCCGGGCACGTCGGTCGTCGCCGCCTTCGCGGGATCGATGAGCGCCGCACGCTGCTTGGCGTACGCCTTGCCGATGAGTTCGGCCACGGGGACCTTGGCGAAGTCCGGGTCGGCGTAGTAGCGCGCACGATCGGCGAACGCGAGCTTCTTGGCCTCGGTGAACACGTGCCAGAAGTCGGCGGACCCACGGCCCATGCCCTTGAGGTCGAAGTTCTCGAGGATGTTGAGCAACTCGAGCGCGGCGATCCCCTGCCCCGGCGGCGGCAGCTCCCACACCGTGTAGCCGCGGTAATCGGTGCTCACCGGAGCGACCCACTCCGAGCGATGCCGCGCGAAGTCCTCGAGCGAGAAGAACCCGCCGACCTTCTGCGAGTAACGCACGAACGCCTCGGCGACCGGCCCCTTGTAGTAACCGTCGCGCCCATGCTCGGCGATGCGGCGCAGCGTGCGCGCCAGAGCCGGATTACGGAACGTCTCGCCCTCGGCGGGCGCACGCCCCCCCGGCATGAAGACCTCGTCGAAGCCGGCCTTGTCGCGATTGCGCACGGCCGAGCGCGCCCAGTCCGACGCGATCACCGGCGACAGCGGGAAGCCGTCCTCGGCGTAACGGATCGCCGGGGCGAGCAGCGTGGCGAACGGCCGCGCACCGAAGCGGTGATGCAGTTCCGCCCAGCCGTCCACGCAACCGGGCACGCTCCAGGCGTACGGGGAGTAGAGCGGGATCGTGCCGTCCTTGGGATCGGGCGGGATGCGATCGGCGGTGAGCGCGAGCGGCGAGCGGCCGCAGGCGTTGAGGCCGTACAACTGCTTCGTCTTCGGGTCCCAGACGATCGCGAACAGGTCGCCGCCGATGCCGTTGGACGTGGGCTCCATGAGCCCCAGGCACGCGTTCACCGCGATCGCGGCATCCACCGCGCTGCCGCCCGCCTTGAGCACGTCGAGTCCCGCCTGCGCCGCGAGCGGCTGCGCGCACGCGACCATGCCGTGCGAGGCGTACACCACCGAGCGGGTCGCCCCCGCGCGACCGGTGCCGGGCGTCCCGGCGAAGGCGTCGAACTCCGGTTCGGCGGCGCTCACGAGCACCGCCAGTGCGAGACACGCACGGGACACGCGGGACATGGCTGCTCCTTGGGTCGAACGAGGACGAGGCACATGGGAGCGCCACGCTACGCCTGCGGCCGGGTGGCCGCAATCGCGACGGCCGCGCGAGCGGTCCCGTCGCACGACGACCCGCGCGGGTCCACCTGAATCACCCGTGCACGATGCCCACACGCGCGCCGCGCCGCGCCCGGCGCGGGCGCGCAGGGGTTTGTGGGGCCCGCGACCGCACGCCTATACTCGACCCATCGTCATCCCTCCACGTCCCGCGCACGCGCGCGGTGCCCTCTCATCCGGGAGCCCGTCATGGCCCGCTTCAACGGTGTGGACTTCTACGAGATCGACAGCCTCCTGCACGAGGACGAGATCCAGATCCGCGATCACGTGCGCGGTTGGGTCGAGGACCGCTTCCTCCCCCTCATCGAGGACGCCTACGAGAAGGCCTACTTCCCGCGCGAGATCATCCCCGAGATCGCCGAGATGGGCCTGCTCGGTGCGTCGCTGCCCGAGAAGTACGGCTGCGCCGGCGTGTCGGCCACCGCGTACGGCCTCGCCATGCAGGAACTCGAGCGCGGCGACTCCGGCCTGAGGTCGTTCGCCTCGGTGCAGGGCTCGCTCGTCATGTACCCGATCTACGCGTACGGCAGCGAGGAGCAGCGCATGAAGTACCTGCCCGGCATGGCCAAGGGCGAGATCATCGGTTGCTTCGGCCTGACCGAGCCCGACCATGGCAGCGACCCGGGCGGCATGATCACGCGCGCCAAGAAGGTCGATGGCGGCTACGTGCTCAACGGCGCCAAGATGTGGATCACGAACGGCACCGTCGCCGACGTCGCGATCGTGTGGGCCAAGCTCATGAGCGAGGAGAAGGGCCGCGAGGTCATCCGCGGCTTCATCGTCGACACCAAGAGCAAGGGCTTCTCGGCGCCCGAGCAGAAGCGCAAGCACTCGCTGCGCGCCTCGGTGACGAGCGAGCTCATCCTGCAGGACGTTTTCGTCCCCGAGGACTCGCTGCTGCCGAACGTCGAGGGGCTCAAGGGTCCGCTCGGCTGTCTGTCGCAGGCGCGGTTCGGCATCGCGTTCGGCGTCGTGGGTTCGGCGATGGCCTGCTTCCATTCGGCGGCCGAGTACGCCAAGAGCCGCGTCATGTTCGGCAAGCCCATCGGGCAGTACCAGCTCGTGCAGCAGAAGCTCGCCGTCATGCTCACCGAGATCACCAAGGCGCAGCTGCTGTGCGTCCAGCTCGGTCGCATGAAGGAGCGCGGCACGATCACACCGGCGCAGGTCTCGCTCGCCAAGCGCAACAACTGCGAGATCGCCCTGGCGACCGCCCGTGAGTCGCGCGACATCCTGGGCGCGAACGGCATCACCGCCGAGTACCCGGTCATGCGCCACATGTGCAACCTCGAGTCGGTCTACACCTACGAGGGCACGCACAACATCCACACGCTCGTGCTGGGCGAGGCGATCACGGGGCTGCCGGCGTACCGCTGATCTGCTGCCAATCCACTCGAACGGCCCGGGGCAACCGCCTCGGGCCGTTGTGTTTACAGCGCCCGCCCCAAGGCATCACGCGAGCCCGTCGCCAGGCCCCGGAGCCCGGCGACGGGCCCCAGCGCCGCGGGCCCGCGAACGCCGAGGCCCTTGGCGCATGCGGACATGCAGTCCGCTGCGGGCGCGGCCGATAACCGGGGCATACCCTTTCGTCCGCCTGCTCGTCCTGGACACGGAAGCCCTCGATGCGCCCGACCCTCGCCGCGCTCCTCATGACGCTCGCCTGTGCCTCGCCCGTGACCGCGGGAAGCATCCGCGGCAGCGTGCGCGTCCCGTCCGCGCCCGCGGCCGAGGCCGGGTTCCGTCCGTACGCGGGTCGCGCCTCGAGTCTGCCCGCCCCGGTGCGCACCGTGCGCGGTGCGGTGACCGACGCGGTGATCTATCTGGACGCGGCGCCCGCGGACACCACGCGGCATGCGAACGACGAGCACCCGCAACTGGGCCAGCGCGGTCAGGCGTTCGAGCCCCGCGTCGTGGTCGTGCCCGTCGGTGGCACCGTGGACTTCCCCAACTTCGACCCGATCTTCCACAACGTGTTCAGCGTCTCGCCCGCGCGTCGGTTCGACCTCGGCAAGTACCCGCGCGGCACGTCGCGCAGCGTTCGCTTCCCCCGCGCGGGCGTGGTGAACGTGTACTGCGACATCCACTCCGACATGTCCGCCTTCATCGTCGTGGTTCCCAACACCGCGTGGACTCGCCCCGATCGTGACGGGGCGTACGCGATCGACGGCCTGCCCGCGGGTCGCTACCAGTTGCGCTGGTGGCATCCCGACTTCGGTGCGGGCTCGGCCTGGATCGAGGTGCCGAGCGAGGGCGCCGCCACCCGGGACGTGGGCTTCTGATGCTGCGCCCCGGACTGCGCGCCAAGATCCTCGCGCTCACCGCGCTGCCGCTGCTGGCGTTGGCGGCGGCCGCGCTCGTGCTCGTGGACCGTGGCGTCTCGAAGCGCAGCGAGGCCGCGCTGTCCGCGGACCTGATCCGCGCCGCGAACGTGTTCGAGGACATGTTGCGGCAGAACGCGATGGAACTCGAGGTCACGGGCAAGGTCATCGTCGAGGACCCGCGCTTCTTCTCGGTGCTGGCGCTGCCCCACGCCCCGCACGAGGGCCAGTTCCTCGCCACGATCGCCGGCGTCGCGCAGGCCTTCCATTCGATCGCCAAGCCGGACGTGTTCGAGGTCGTCGATCACCGCGCCGAGCGCGTCGGCAGCGTCGGTCGCCTGTCGCTCGACCCGGAGGTGCGCGCGGCGTTCGTCGCCGGACCGCTCGCCGGTCGCATGGACAGCTGCATGGTGTCGCAGCAGGGCACGCACGTGCTGCTCGTGGGCACGCCGGTCGTCACCGACGGTCGCGTGGTCGGTGCGCTGCTGCTCGGTCGCGAGGTCTCGGGTGAGATGGCCGGTCGCCTGCGCGACTTCACCGAGAGCGAGGTGTCGTTCGTCGACGAGCGGCACGTGACGCGCACCACCCTGGGCCAGGGGGACGATCGCGCCCTGCTCCTGCGTCTGACGGCGGGCCATGCGCCGCAGTTGCGCACCCCCGTGCACGAGGGCGACTGGGTCGGCTACGCGAGCCCCCTGCCCATGTCCAAGCCGGGCTCGCGCCAGTACTACGTGCTGCAGCGTTCGCTCGATCGCGAGACCGCGTTCCTGCAGTCGGTACGGCGCAACCTGCTCAACGTGGGCCTGCTCATCCTGAGCGCGGTGTTCCTTGCCACGGTGTTCATCGCGGGGCACATCACGCGTCCGATCCGCCAGATCGTCGGCGCGGCGAAGGCCATGGAGGAGGGCGACTTCGACGCCCCGGTCGATCGCCGGCGCGGCGACGAGCTGGGCACGCTCGCGACGCGCTTCGACGAGATGCGCCAGCGGCAGCGCGACTACGTGCGCAGCCTGCAGGAGGTCGCGCGCGCCAAGAGCGAGTTCATCGCGATCGCCTCGCACGAGCTGCGCACGCCGATCAGCATCATCCGTGGCTGGGAGGAGATGCTGCGGGCCGGCTACATGAAGCACGGCGACGCGCGCTTCGACGAGTGCATGGACGCGATCGCCCGGGCCTGCACGGCGCTCGAGAAGATCGCCATCTCGGCCACGCACATGGCCGAGACCGACGATGCGGGCACGGTCGTCGAACCCGAGTGGCAGGCGCTGGAGCCCATCGTCGAGGAGGCGCTCGCCGAGGCGCACGCCGCCGCCTCGGAGCGCATGGTCGCACTGGGCTCCGAGATCCGCGCCGATGCGCGTGGCGCCGTGCTCGACGGCACGCTCGTCAAGCAGGCGGTGGACCAGCTCGTGCGCAACGGCATCCGCTTCACGCCCGACGGTGGCGCGGTCATGGTGGTCGTGCGCCGGGACGGCGACACGCTGCTCATCGAGGTGCGCGACAACGGCATCGGACTGTCCGAGGAGGTGCGCCGCCGGCTGTTCGACGAGACGTTCGTGGCGCGCGACTCGCGACACCATCACACCCCCAAGGGGCTCGAGTTCAACGTCGCGGGCATGGGCTTCGGGCTCACGCTGGCGCGACGCATCGTCGAGGCCCACGGCGGTCGCCTGCTCGTCGCCAGCGAAGAGGGTCGCGGCAGCGTGTTCACCCTGGTGTTCCCCGATGCGATCGTGGAACCCGAGCACACCGGAAGGGCGGCCTGACGATGACGTTCCCGATCCCCGTGCGTCGTCTCGTGGCGGCGGTCGCCGCGGCGCTGGTGTCCGGTCTCGTGGCGTGCGCGCCCGCGTGGGCCGAGGCCGACGTGCACTTCCGCGGCCTGCTCGACATGGGTCTCGTCTCGTCGGTGCAGGGTCGCGCGCTCAATCAGCTCACGTTCGGCGATTCGAACCTGGACCCGTACCGGCTGCGACTGTTCATGGACGCACGGCTCTCCCCCACGCTCGAGGTGCACGTGCAGACGATCCTGCACGAGGGTTCGGGCGCGCTGCGGGCCGAACTGCGCGCCGACGGCGCCTACGCGTTGTGGACCCCCCTCCCGTCGCGCGACGTGTCGCTCGAGGCGGGTAAGATCCCGTGGCCGATCGGCACCTACGCGCCGCGCACGTACTCGGACAAGAACGCGCTCATGGGCACGCCGCTCATGTACCAGTGGCGCACGGGCCTGCTGTGGAACCGACCCACCGCCAACGTGGACTCGCTGGTGGCGGTCGCGGGTCGCGGCCAGTTGTCGCCGCGGCAGCTCTACGTGCCCCTCGTGGACGAGCGCTGGTGGGATTCGGGCGCTGCGGTGATCGGCTCGTGGGCGCCGTTCGAGTTCTCCGGCGGCGTCGTGCAGGGCTCGCCGTCGTGGCCCGCGCCGGGCGCCGACAACACGCCGGGTCTGTCGATCCTGGGGCGCGTGGGCGTGATGCCGTGGCCGGGCGTGCGCGTGGGCGTCTCGGGTGCGGACGGCACGTGGATGCCGGTGTCGTTCGAGCGCACGCTGCCCACGGGCAAACATCTGCGCGACTACCACGAGACCTCGCTCATGGCCGACGCCGAGTTCGCCACGGGGCCGCTCGAGGTGCGTGGCGAGGCGATCCGTCGTCGCTGGGAGACCACGACCACGGGGAACCTCGACGCCACGAGCGGCTACCTCGAGGGCCGCTGGGCGTTCGACAACGGCACGTGGCTCGCGGTGCGCGGCGAAGCGCTGCGGTTCTCGGACGTGACCACCGCGGCCGCTGTCACGCGGCCGTGGGACGACGCGGTGGACCGGTTCGAGGGCGTCGTGGGTTACCGGATCACGCACGACGTGCGCCTCAAGCTGGGGGTGCAGCGCACCGTGCGACATCCGTACGCGACCGCGCGCCTGACCGACGACCTGCTCATGGCGAGCCTGGGGTTCCGCTTCTAGCCCTCACGCCTGTGGCGCGACGCTGCGCGCTCGACTAGGCTCGTGGCATGTCCCTCGCCCACGTCCGGCGCGACTACCACGGCGCCCCGCTCCTCGAGTCCCGCGCCCCGCGCGACCCGTTCGTGCTGTTCCAGCGCTGGCTCACCCGCGCGCTCGCCGCCGACCTCGTGGAACCCAACGCCATGTCGGTGGCCACGCTCGATGCGCGCCGCCGCCCGCGCGTGCGCATGGTGCTGCTCAAGGACGCGTCGCCCGCCGGGTTCACGTTCTACACGAACACCGCGAGCGACAAGGGCCGTGAACTCGCACGGCATCGCGACGCGTCCGCGGTGATCTGGTGGCCGGAACTGCATCAGCAGGTGCGGCTCGATGGCCGCGTCGTGCCGGTGAGCGATGCCGAAGCCGATGCCTATTGGTCGGTGCGCCCACGGGGCGCGCAGTTGGGTGCGTGGGCCTCACCGCAGAGCCGTGTGCTGCCGTCGCGCAAGGTGCTCGAGCAGCGACTGGCCAAGGCCACCGCGCGCTTCGAGGGCGGCCCCGTGCCGCGCCCTCCGCACTGGAGCGGCTATCGTCTGGTGCCGCGTGCGATCGAGTTCTGGCAGGGCCGCCGCGACCGCCTGCACGACCGGCTGCGTTACACGCGCACGACGCGCGGCTGGAAGCGCGAGCGACTCGCGCCCTGACGCGGGTGGCGGGCTCGCCCGCGCGACCACACCCGGTCCACGCTTGACCCCCGCCCCGGCGCGGGCTTTCCTAGCGTCCCATGCCTGACCCCGCCGGTCCCCGCCGGCCCCTTTCCCGGAGAGCCCCCATGGCCGACGTGAGCCTGAATCACAGCCCGCAGTTCCTGAACCGCCGCACGCAGAACTGGCTGGTGCTGGGCCTGACCTATGCCGCGATGTACATGGCGCGTTACAACTTCCCGCTCGCCAACAAGGCGCTCTCGGACGCCTACGGCTGGGACAAGGCGCAGGTCGGACTGATCATCAGCACCGCGACGCTCATCTACGGCATCTCGGCCCTGTTCAACGGGCCGCTCGCGGATCGCTTCGGCGGACGTCGCGCCATGATCATCGGCGCCACCGGCGCGACCGTGTTCAATCTGCTGTTCGGCCTCGGTGCCTACCTGGGCTTCCTCGGCACGGGTCCGGTCCTGCTGGGCTATCTCGCGACGGTCTGGACGCTCAACATGTACTTCCAGAGCTACAGCGCGCTGGCACTCATCAAGGTGAACAGCGGCTGGTTCCACGTGAGCGAGCGTGGCGTGTTCAGCGCCATCTTCGGCAGCATGATCCAGAGCGGCCGCTTCCTGGTGTTCCTGCTGCTCGGTGCGGCGTTCGTGGCCGCGCTGCCGTGGCAGTGGAAGTTCTTCATCCCGGCGGGCATCACCGCGCTCATGGCCGTGATGACCTGGCGCACGGTGCAGGACACGCCCATGGACGCCGGGCTGCCGCACTTCGATCCGCAGGACGCGACCAGTGGCGACACCGAGAAGATCACGTTCGGCTACGTCGCCCGCAAGGTGTTCACCAACCCGGTCGCGGTCACCATCGCGGTGGCCGAGTTCTGCACCGGACTGGTGCGCGGCGGCTTCGAGCAGTGGTTCCCGCGCTACATGCAGGAGGTGCAGCACCTCGAGCTGACGAACCCCATCTTCCAGAAGAACGCGCTCATCATCGTGGGCGCGGGCATCGCGGGTGCGTTCATCGCCGGCTACGCCTCGGACAAGCTGTTCGGCCACCGCCGCCCGCCGGTCGCGTTCCTGGGCTACCTGCTCCAGGTCGGCTGTCTGTTCGTGGTCTGGAAGGCGCCCAGCATGGAGATGGTGATCGGCGCGTTCGTGCTCAACTCGCTCGGCATCTCGATGGTGCACTCCATGCTGTCGGGCACCGCGAGCATGGACTTCGGGGGCAAGCGCGCCGCCGCGACCGCCGCGGGCATGTTCGACGGCATGCAGTACGTGGGCCAGTCGTGCGTCGGCTGGGGCATGGGCATGCTGCTCGACGCCTACGGCTGGAGCGTGTGGGGCCCGAGCATGCTGATCTTCGCGGGCCTGGGCGCGGTGCTCATGGTGACGTTGTGGAACGCGCGTCC
>CAZZLY010000058.1:0-6087 GCA_964655175.1 uncultured bacterium | reverse complement strand
TCGCATGGCCTCCCCCGCCCCCGTGAACGCCTCGAGACCGATGAACGCGAATCGTTCCTCGGTGCTGCTCGACGCGTTCATGGGGGCGTTGGCCATCGTCACCCTGTGGTTGTCGTCACAGGCCCACACGCCCGAACGCCACCGCATCCTGGTCTCCATCTACGGCATCTTCGTGGTGGAGTACCTGGTGCGCCTGTTGCGCGCCCGGGACCGCAAGACGTTCTTCTGGCGCAACCTGATCGACGTGATCGCCCTGCTGCCGCTGGACTTCCTGCGGGGCGCCCGGGTGCTGCGACTGGTGCGATTGCTGCGATTCGTGCGCGGCGCCAACGTCCTGTGGCGCGCGAGCAGCACACTCCGTGGCATCCTGCGCACCAACCAGTTGGGCTACGTGTTGCTGGTGGCCCTGCTGGTCGTGGTCGGCGCCGGGTTCCTGATCACCCGCTTCGAACCCGGCATCGCGACGCTGGCGGACGGCATGTGGTGGAGCCTGGTGACCGCGAGCACCGTCGGCTACGGCGACATGTCGCCGCAGACCCTCGAGGGTCGCATCGTCGCGGGTGTGCTCATGGTGTCGGGCATCGGCACGCTGGGCATGATCACCGGCAGCATCGCCACCTACTTCATCGGCCAGCGCGGCTCCTCGAACGCCGACATCCGCCACGTGCAGCGGCGGCTCGATGATTGGGACGGACTCGACGACGTCGAACGCCGTCGGCTCGTGCGCATGATCGCGGCCGTGATCGAGCCGCCGTCCGGGGACGAACCGCCGACGACCTGACGCGGTTCAGCGCGTGAGCCGCGCCTCGCCGCTGTAGACGTTCATGCGGCCCTCGCGCAGGAAGCCCACGAGCGTCAGGCCCGCGGACTCGGCCAGCTCCACCGCGAGCGACGACGGGGCGCCGACGCTCGCCATGGCGGGGATGCCGGCGCGCACCGCCTTGAGCACGAGCTCGGCACCGGCGCGACCACTGACCCACAACAGCCCCTCGCCCACCGGACGGCGGCCCTGCGTGAGCAGCCAGCCGCACACCTTGTCGACCGCGTTGTGGCGGCCCACGTCCTCGCGCAGCACGCGGGGCTCCAGCCGAGCGTCGCACCACACCGCCGCGTGCAACCCGCCGGTGGCCTCGAACGCGGTCTGTTCGGTGCGCACGCGCGCCGACAGGGCGAGCAGGTCGTCCACCGCGATCGCGGGCCCCTCGGGCACGCGCACGAGCCCGGCGCGCAGGGCATCGAGATGCGCGCGACCGCACAGCCCGCAGGCGGCGGTGGCGGCGAAGTGGCGCTCGAGGCGCGTCCAGTCGAGCGTCACCCCGGGCGCCAGCACGACCTCGGCCGTGTCGGGGGCGTCGCTGCAGGCGGCCTCGGTGATCGTGATCGCCGTCACGTCGTCCGCGCGTGCGATCACCTGCTCGTTGGCGAGGAAGCCCTGCACGAGTTCGGCGTCGTGCCCGGGCGTGCGCAGCGTGACCGCCACGTCGTGGCCCGCCACGCGGATCTGCAGGGCGCGCTCGACCGCGAGCGCGTCGTCGAGGACCTCACGCGAACGGCCGGTCACGCGGGTGACCGGCCGTCGCAGCACCGAAGCGTCGGACACGCGGGACCTCACACCTTCACGTGCGTGGTCCGCGTCGCGAACGTCCCATCCGGCAGCGGCTCGAGCGTGTAATCCGCGAACATGTTCGGGGCCTCCTTGCGCATGATCTCGAGGATCTGCACGGCGACCTTGCGGATCTCGACCTCGGCGTGCTCGCTGCCGCGCAGCTCGATGAAGTGCCGCAGCGCACGCGCGTTGCCCGTGAAGAAGATCTTGGTCTCGGTGGCGTTGGGCAGCACGGACCGCGCGGCCTGACGCGCCATCTTGCGCCGCAGGGTCTTGTCCTCCATGTCGGGGAACTTGGCCTCGAGGCCCTGCACCAGCTTGACGTACGCCGAGCGCGCCGCGTTCACGGCCTCGCTCCAGACCGCGTGCAGCTCGGGGTCGTTCGCGATCACGTCCGGCTCGACGTAATCGGAATCGCTCTCGTCCACGTAACGCTGCGACAGCTGCGAGTACGAGAAGTGGCGGTGCCGGATGAGCTCGTGCGTGAACGAGCGCGAGGCGCCCGTGATCACGAAGCTCCACACGCCGTGCTCGAGCACGCTGCCGTGTCCGACCTCGATGATGTGCCCGAGGAAGTCGGCGTTGGTCTTGCGACCGCGGCCGTAGCTCATGTAGCACACGCGGCCGGCGACCTCGGCGAGGCGCTCGGCCCCCACCGTCGTGTCGGTCTGCCAGGTCACGCCCTCGTCGTCCATGAAACGCGCGAGCGTCTCGTCGTCGGTCACCTGTCGTCCGACCAGATACACCTTGGGGTCGCGGACGATCTTGAGCGGGGTCGTCTCCGCGGTCGCCGTCTCCATGGCCACTCCTTGCGGGATGCGTCGCACGCGGGATGGGCCGCGGGACGGTTCAGAACGGGTGCGGCCGCACGTGCCGGTCGAGGCACGGGCCGCGTGGACGGGCGCTCCGCGTGCGTGCGCGGGGCGCGGGTTCGTTCGCGTCGGAATCTACCCCAGCCCGCAGACCCACGCCACGCTGGAAACGGCCTCCGGCGGCATTTTCGTGCCCCTCGGGGGCGCAACCCGCGCCTTGGCGCGGCCCCCTTGGGGACCTCCGCGTCAGCGGACGGCGTCGACCGCGCGGCGCACGCGCGCCATGACCTCGTCCACCTCGTCGTCCCGCGTGTAGAAGTGCGGCGCCAGACGGATCCCCACCCCCGGCCGGAAGTCGAGCAGGACGTCCTCGGCGAGCAGGCGCTGGCAGACGCGCTCGGCGTTCGGCAGGTCGAGACACACCGTGCCGCCGCGCTGGGCGTCCTCACGCGGCGAACCCACCTTGAAACCGTGCTCGTCGGCGAGTGCCAGGATGCGCCCGGTCAGCCGCAACGACTTCTCGCGGATCGCCTCGCCGCCGATCTCGGCCGCGATCGCGAAACCGGGCTTCGCCGCGCAGTACGCGGGCAGGCATGGCGTGCCGTTCCAGAACCGGCGTTCACCGGCGTGCAGACGCTGCGGACCGGAGTCGAACGCGAACGGCTGCTCGTGCGCGAACCAGCCGGTGAGCGCGGGGTACAGACTCGCGTGCAACGCGGGGTTCACGTACAGGTAGCCGGTACCGGGCCCGCCGCACAGCCACTTGATGCTGCCGCCGGTCAGGAAATCGGGCTGCAGCACGCGCACGTCCACGTCCACCACGCCGACCGACTGGTACGCATCGACCATCGTGAGCGCGCCCATCGCGCGCGCGCGCGCCACGACCGGCGCCAGATCGAGCAGCTGCGCGGTGCGGAACAGCACGTGCGAGACGGCCACGAGCGCGGTGCGCTCGTCGATCGCGGCGAGCAGGTCGGCCACGTCGATGCGTCGCCCGTCACGGGCGGGAACGCGCACGATCTCGGCGCCACGGCGCACGAGCCCCTCGTACAGGTAGAGCTCCGAGGGGAAGTCCTCGGCGCTGCACACGACGCGGTTGCGCGCCGGCGTGAACTCGAGGCACGAGAGCGCGATGGCCTGCGCGACCGTGACGTTGGGGTGCAGCGACACGCTGCCCGCGGGCGCCTGGATGAGCTGGGCGATGGAGCCCGCGACCTCGTCCGGGATGCGCACCCAGCGCTCCTCCCACGCCCGCACGCCGCGCGTGCTCCACGCCTGCGTGTACTCGACGAGCGAGCTCTCGGCCTCGGCCGGCATCGCGCCCAACGTGTGCGAGGCGAAGTGCAGCACGTTCTCGACGCTCGGGAAACGGGCGCGCCAGGCGAGCAGCGGATCGACGGTGACGGGCGTGGTGCTCAAGCGGGACTCCCCGGAACGAGGGTGCGCGACTCGCGGACGCGCGCGAGGCCGCGCGCGACCGCCTGGGCGGCTTCGGAGGGCGTGTCCGCCACTTCGACGAACGGATGCAGCCGCTCGGGCACGAACCCGGGCGAGCGATGCAGGTCGAGCCATGGCCGCCAATGCGCGCCCATGAGCACGATCGGTGCGGGCTCACGGCCCGAGACCGCGACCATCGTCCAGACGAGGAACAGTTCGGTGAGCGTGCCGATGCTGCCGGTCGCGACCACGTAGCCGTCGGCCGCATGCGTGAGGTGTCGCAGGCGCTCGAACAGGTCGGGCGTGTGCACACGCTCGCTCACCCACGGATTCACCGGGCCACGGCGCTCGAACAGTTCGACGGTGACCCCGATGACGTGACCGCCCGCCTCGCGGGCACCGCGCGAGGTCGCGGCCATCGCTCCATCGTAACCGCCCGTCATGGTCACGAAGCCCTGACGTGCGAGTTCGCCCCCGAGGACGAAGGCGTCGTTCCAGGCGGGCTCGCGCTCGGTCACGGTGCTGCTGCCGAACACGGCGATGACGGGGGGGCGATGCGCGGCGTGGGACATCGAGAGACCTCGGGTGGACGCGGCCACGTTGGATGCCGCGCATCATGCCACAGGCCACACGAGGTCGCGCGCGATCACGACCCGCGCCAGCGACGCGAGCCCCCGCGTGCACCGTACGGGCGTGTCCGTGTGCGTGGTCCCGTGCTCGCCTGCAAGCCCTTCACGCTCGGACAGGTGGCTTGGTGGCCGGAATCGAAGCGGCACCGGATCACAGCGCCGGGGATGAGGTCCGGACCGGTCAGAAGCCGCCCCGCCCACGGACCTCGCGCACAACATCGCGGGAAGGACATAAATGACTGGAAATTCACTCGTTACCAAAAAGACACATCGACGGAGGCCCATGAGTGGCTCCCCTCGCCGTGCGCCAACATCGCCGCGGGATTCGGACCGCTTCGGGATGCGGTCCCATGCGACAGCGCCCAACACGAGATTTTGCGGTATGGTACCGGTTACCTGCAGCCGATAGTGTCTCGGAGCCACTTTCCCCTGTCGTTCCAGAGTCCCTCGAGGTCCACATGCCGCGTCGGCACAGTTTCTCGAACTTCCGCGCCTTCTCGATCGACCCGAACTCGGCGGAGCCGCTCCATCGCCAGCTCTACAACGAGTTGCGCACCGCCATCCTGAGCGGTCGGCTGCCGTCGGGGAGCCGGTTGCCGGCGAGCCGCGAGATGGCGCAGGTCACGGGACTCTCGCGCAACACGGTGCTGAGCGCGTACGACCAGCTCATCGCCGAAGGTTACATCGACAGTCGCGCGGGCTCGGGGACTTACGTCGCGAGCTCGCTGCCCGATCAGGTGCTGAGCGGCCCCGCCATGGAGCCGATCGCCACGACCGACCGCGGCACGCGCCGGCTCTCGACCAAGGGCGAACGCCTGCTCGAATCGCCGTTCCGCAAGTGGCCGCCCATGCAGGCGGGCCCGATGCTGTTCCGCGCCGGTCTGCCCGCGCTCGACCACTTCCCCATGGACATCTGGCGCCGCCTGACGGACAAGCGCATGCGGCTCGCCTCGACGCGCACGCTCGCCTACGACGACCCGCAGGGCTATCGCCCGCTGCGCGAGGCGATCGCCGGACACTTGGCCGCGGCGCGCGGGGCGCGCTGTGCGCCCGACCAGATCATCGTCGTCTCGGGGTCGCAGCAGGCGATCAGTCTGGTGAGCGACGTGCTGCTCGATCCGGGCGATTCGGTGCTGTTCGAGGACCCGGGCTACTTCGCCGCGCGCAGCGTGTTCGAGACCGCCGGTGCGCGGATCGTGCCCGTGCCCGTGGATGCGGACGGCTTCGACGTGAACGCCGCCGTCACGGCCGCCCCCAACGCGCGACTGGCCTACATCACCCCGTCGCACCAGAACCCGCTCGGCGTCACCATGAGCCTGCCCCGTCGCCGCGCCCTGCTGCAGTGGGCCGAGAGCCATGGCAGCTGGATCCTGGAGGACGACAACGCGAGCGAGTGCCGCTATCGCGGTCGCCCGCTCGCCGCACTGCAGGGCATCGACCCCAACAACCGCGTGCTCTACGCCGGCACGTTCAGCAAGGTCATGTTCTCGTCGCTGCGACTGGGCTATCTCGTGGCGCCGCTCGACGTGCTGCCGGCGCTCGTGCGTCAGCGCGAACTCATGGACCGCCAGTGTCCGGGCCTGCAGCAGGCGGTCATGGCGGA
>CAZZLY010000057.1:0-18903 GCA_964655175.1 uncultured bacterium | reverse complement strand
CGCGCGGGAGGGATGTGATGCGTTATCGCGACGCGGGTGTGGACGTCTCCCGCTCCGATTCGATCAAGGACGAGGTCATCCGCGAGATCCGCTCCACCTGGGGCGACGCGGTTGCGCCGCTGGTGGGTGGCTTCGCCGGTGTGATGCGCTTCCCGGGTTCGCCGCAGATGCTGGCGGCGACCATGGACGGCGTGGGCACCAAGCTGCATCTGGCGATGCAGGCCGGGCGTCTCGATGACGCTGCCGCCGACCTCGTGTACCACGGCGCCAACGACCTGCTCGTGCACGGCGCGCGGCCGCTCGCGTTCCTGGACTATCTGGCGCAGGCCACGCTCGATCCCGAGCAGGTGCTCGCCGCGGTGCGCGGTCTCGCGCGCGCCTGTCGCGAGGTCGGGGCGGCGCTCGTGGGCGGTGAGACCGCCGAGATGCCCGACACGTACCTGCCCGGCGTCATCGACGTGGCCGGTTGCATGCTCGGCACCGTCACCGCCGAGCACCTGCTCGACGGTTCGCGCGTGCGCGTGGGCGATCGCCTGATCGGCGTGGCCGGTTCGGGGCTGCACACGAACGGCTATTCGCTCGCGCGGCGCGTGCTGGCCGCCACGGGTTCGTCGCTCGACGCGCCGCTGCCCGGTGGCGACGGGGAATCGCTGGGCGAGGCGCTGCTCGCACCGCACCGCTGGTACGGGCGCGCCCTGCTGCCGCTCGCCGAGCACGGCCGACTGCGTTCGATGGCACACATCACCGGCGGTGGCGTGGGCGGCAATCTCGTGCGCGTGCTGCCGCCGGGCCATCGCGCGTTCGTCGATCCGCACGCGTGGCCGCGTCCCGCGGTGTTCCGCTGGCTGATCGACGCCGGCCAGGTGCCCGAGGACGATGCGCGCAGTGCGCTCAACCTGGGCCTGGGCATGGTGCTGGTCGTCGATCCCAACGGTTTCGACGAGGTGTTCACCGAGCTCGAGCGTGCCGGTGAGACGCCGTACGCGATCGGCGACGTGCGCGCCGGTGAGCGCGCGGTGGAGTGGACCCGGGACTGAGTCCCACCGACGCCCCCGGCAACGACACGCCCCCGTAGGTGCAGCGAGCCCCCGTGAGGGGAGGTGCGTGGTGCGGGAATCCGAGCGCGTGGTCGTGCAAGCTGCGGACGGTGGGGGACTGGTCGGCGATTCCACCGTCTGGCGTGCGGTCCTCGAGCGGTTGCCGGCGCTCGCGATGAGCGAGCGCCCGGTGCTGTGGGTCGGCGAGACGGGCACGGGAAAGGTACGGCTCGCGGGCGCATTGCACCGCGCGTCGTCGCGCCACAGCCGCGGCTTCGAGCGCTTCGCGTGCGGACACCCGGCGGACGAGGCGCGACTCGTCGAGCGACTCGCCCCTCGTCGCGTCGCGCGAACGAGTCGCGATCCCGAGCCGCCGCAGGGGACGGTGCTGCTCGTCGGGCTCGAGGACGCCAGCCCGGGCCTGCAATGCGCGCTCGCGACATGGTGTACGGCCGAGCCCGCGGGTCCGCAACAGCCTCGTCTGGTCGTCACCGCGAGGCGGGCGCTCGAACCCCTCGTCCATGCTCGCGTCCTGCGGCCCGAGGTGTATCACCGCCTCGCGGGCTTCCAGGTGGTGGTGCCGGCCCTGCGTGAGCGAGGCGCGGACGTGTTGACACTGGCGCGGCACTTCCTGCGCGGTGCCGCCCAGCGGCACGGAATGGCGCCGCCCGAACTCGCGCCGGGCGTGTGCGAGCGGTTGAGGAGTCATGCCTGGCCCGGCAACGTGCGCGAACTCGAACTGGCGTGCGCCTGGGTGATCGACGTGCGCGGCGTGCGCGGCCGGATCGAGTCTGCGGATTGGCCCGATCCGCGGCTGGGCTCGCCGCCGAAACGCGAACTCGGGCTGCACGCCGAGACGCACGAGCTCGAGGCCCTGCGGTTGCGTGAGGCGCTGGCTCGAACCCACGGCAACAAGTCGCGGGCGGCGCGCGCGCTGGGCCTGTCACGACAGGGGTTCCTGCAGAAGTTGCGGCGGCACGGACTCGGCTCGCCGCTCACGCTTGACGCTGGACAGTGCGCTGACTAGCGTCGCCGCATCGTTCATGTCCGCACGTCCCGGTTCGCCGGGACGCGACGTCAAGGGAGGACCGCGTGGCGAAGAAGACGGTGAGGGTCGGGCTGGTCGGTGTGGGCTCGGCCGCGCAGGTGAACCACCTGCCGTCCCTCAAGAAGCTCGAGGGCGTGGAACTGGTGGCGCTGTGCGACCGCGACGCCGAGAAGGCGGCGCGCGTGGCGCAGAAGTTCGGCGTCGAGCACGCCTACGCGCGCTTCGAGGATCTGCTTGCCGACGAGACGATCGACGCGGTGGACATCACCACGCCGAACTACCTGCACGCGCCCATGGCCGAGGCCGCACTCGAGGCGGGCAAGCACGTGCTGTGCGAGCGCCCGCTCGCGCGCAGCAGCGCCGAGGCCACGTCCATGGCCAAGGCCGCGCGCAAGGCCGACCGCATGCTCATGTGCGCGCTGCAGCATCGCTTCCGTCCCGACGCGCAGTTGCTGCGCAAGTTCGTCGAGAAGGGCGACCTGGGCTCGATCTTCCAGGCCAAGGGCGGCTGGTTGCGGCAGCGCACCGAGTGGGATTCCGACGAGTGGCGCGAGCAGAAGCGCGAGTCGGGCGGCGGTGTCGTGCTGGATCTGGGATTCCAGACGCTCGATCTGGCGCTCTGGGTGCTGGGTAATCCCGAGGTCGAGTCGGTCACGGCGAGCGTGCATCGGCAGCGCAAGGGTGCCGTCGAGGATTCGGCGACCGCGTTCCTGCGACTCGCCACGGGCGCGACGCTCACGTTGGAGCTCACGTGGGGTCTGCTCATGGAGAAGGAGTTCCAGTACCTCAACCTGTTCGGTTCGGGTGGCGCCGCGCTGCTCAATCCGTTCCGGGTGCACAAGGGTATGCACGGCACGCTCGTGAACGTCACGCCGGAACTCGAGACCTCGCGCAACCAGTACCGGCAGTCCATGGAGGCGCAGCTGCAGCACTTCGTGGATGCGGTGCGTGGGGGACGGCACGCCATGGGCCAGGCCGAGGAGATCCTCCCGGTCATGCAGACCCTGGACGCCATTTACAAGAGCGCCGAGCAGGGCAGGGAAGTGAAGGTCGGATAGTGGCGCGCACCCTGCGCCGCGATCTCGCGCTCGCCGCCGCGTCGGGCCTCGTGCTCGGCGCGGCGTTCCTGCCCCGGGTCCCGGGCGTGCTCGCGTGGGGCGCGTTCGTGCCGTTCCTCCTGGCGCTCGAATCGCGCGTCACGAACGGGCGTCCCCGAGGGGACTTCGGGCTCGGCTGGGTGGGCGGTGTGGCGTTCTTCCTCTTGAGCACGCACTGGCTCGCGCTCATGGACGACGTGGCGCTCGAGATCGGTTGGCTCAAGTACCTGGGTTGGGTGCTGGGTTCGCTCTACCTGGCGTTGTTCTGGGGCCTCGCCGCGTGGGGGGCCGGGTGGCTGTCGCGACGCACGGGGCTCGCGGCGCGCTGGACGTTCGTGCCCGTGATGCTGGTGGTCGAGGAACTGCGCGGTTCGGGCGATCTGGGCTTCCCGTGGTTCCAGCCCGGCTACACGCAGCACGAGGTGTTGCCCGTGTTGCAGTTGGCCTCGCTCGGGGGCGTGACGCTCGTGACCGCGTGGCTGTTGCTCGTGAACGCGGGGCTCGTGCAGGCCTGGCGCGCGCGCTCGGCCCGCGCACTCGCGCTTGCGGCGCTGCTCATCGGATTGCCGCTGGGCGCGGGCGCGCTCATGTTGCAGGCGCGACGCGAGCCGCAGGGCCCCCGCGTGGCGCTCGTGCAGGGCAACATCCCCGGGGCGCTCAAGTGGACGGGCAACCACACGGCCGAGATCCTGCGCACGTTCGTGGCGATGTCGGACTCGGTCGGTGCGGCCGATCGGCCGGCGCTGGTCGTGTGGCCCGAGACCGCGACGGGTAGTTACGTGCGTCGCGCGCCGCAGGAGAGCATCGCGGTCGCACGACTCGCGGCGCGCATCGGTGCGCCCGTGTACATGGGGATGGCGCACTACACCTGGGAGAGCGATGGCAAGCCGGTCGTCTGGAACGCGGCGGGCGGCTGGTTGCCCGACGGCGGACTCACGCCCACGTACGCCAAACGTCATCTCGTGCCGTTCGGTGAGCGCGTTCCGTTCCAGCAGTTCATCCCCGCTCTGGGCAAGTGGGATCTGGGGCAGGCCGAATGGCGTCCGGGGCCCGGGACGGTGTTGTTCGACGGGCCCGACGGCCAGCCCATGAGCATGCTCATCTGTTTCGAGTCGATCTTCCCCGACCTCGCGCGGCGGGACGTGCGCGCGGGCTCGCGGTTGCTGGTGAACATCACGAACGACGAGTGGTTCGGCAACGGGGCCGCACTCGTGCAGCACGCCGCGATGGCCCCGTTCCGAGCGGTCGAGAACCGTGTCCCGGTGGCGCGCTGCGCCAACACCGGGCTCACCGAGATGATCGATGCCTATGGCGTGGTCACCGCGAAGGTGCCGGTGTTCGAGCCGCGTGTACTGGTCGCGCCACTGCCGGCGGCGGGTGAGGACTCGCTCTGGCGGCGGGTCGGCGATTGGCCCGGGCTCCTCGCCACGCTGCTCGTGCTCGCGTTCGCGTTCCTGCCGCGCACCGTGTTCCGTCGGAGCGCCTGAAACCCGCATTCCACGCGGCTCGGCGCGTGTTGACGCTCATGGGGGGCGCGGCTAGATTCACGCTTTACAGCGCAGCTCTGTCGGGCCTTCCTCCACGGAGAACCCCTCCTGTGTCGCCCGTTCCGCCGAGACTCCACGGACCCATCCGCGCCGAGACGCGGAGTACCCGGGGTGAAGCGTGAGCCCCACGGTCGCCCTGTTGGGCGCGACCGGGATGGTCGGGCGCACCATGCTCGCCATCCTCGAACAGCGTGGTTTCCCGCTGTCCGAACTGCGCCTGCTCGCCAGTGAGCGGTCCGCCGATCGCACGATGACCTTCCGCGGCGCCGAGCTCCCCGTGCAGGCGGTGGGTGCGGACTCCTTCCGCGGCGTCACGATCGCGTTGTTCGCGACCTCGGCCGAACTGTCGCGCCAGTGGGCACCGATCGCGCAGGCGGCGGGGGCGTGTGTCGTGGACAACTCGAGCGCGTTCCGCATGGAACCCGGGGTGCCGCTCGTGGTCCCCGAGGTCAACGGTCACGAACTCGACGCGCGCCCCTCACTTGTGGCGAACGGCAACTGCGTCGCGATCCCGCTGGTCATGACGCTGCAGCCGCTGCGTGCGCTCGCCTCACCCGTGCGGGTCGTGGTCTCGAGCTACCAGTCGGTCTCGGGCGCCGGCGCCGACGCCATGACCGAACTCGACCGCGGTGTGCGCGCGGGACTCGAGGGCGTGCCGCCCGCGCGTCCCGATGGGCGTCCGCCGTTCGCCTATAACGTGCTCGCGCACATCGATCGTTTCGACGACGAGGGCTGGACGGGCGAGGAGCGCAAGATCGTCGCCGAGACGCGCCGCATGCTGGGCCTGCCGACGTTGGCGGTCGTGCCCACGTCGGTGCGCGTTCCCGTGCGCGTGGGGCATTCGGCCTCGGTCGTCGCGACGTTCGATCGCCCGGTCTCGCCCGAAGCGGCGCGAACCGCGTGGGGCGCGTTCCCCGGCGTGCGCGTCGTGGACGATCCCGCGCAGGAGCGCTATCCCACGCCGCTCGAGGCGGCGGGACTCGACGACGTGCTCGTGGGACGCGCCCGGCGCGACCCGAGCGATGCGAACAGCTTGGTGTGGTTCTTCTCGTCGGACAATCTGCGCAAGGGTGCGGCGCTCAATGCGGTGCAGATCGCGGAACGCTGGCTCGCCGCCGACGCGTCCGCGAGGTGAGCCCACTGCGCACGTTCCGACTCACGCTGGCGTACGACGGTACCGGGTACCGCGGTTGGCAGAAGCAGCCGCAGGTGCGCACGGTGCAGGGTGAACTGGAGGCGGCCTTGGCTCGGGTGCTGGGCGAGAAGGTCATGACGGCCGGTGCGGGACGCACCGATACCGGCGTGCACGCCCGCGGGCAGGTCGTCTCGTTCAAGGCCGTCACCGACATCCCCGCGCACGCGTTCACCTATCTCGTGAACCGTCACCTGCCGGACGATGCCCGGGTCATGGCGGCGGTCGAGGCGCCCGAGGGCTTCCACGCCCGCCACTCGGCGCGGGCGCGCCGCTACGAGTACCGCGTGCTCGCCGCGCCCGACATCCTGCGCATGCGCTCGGCCTGGTGCCCCAAGGTCTGCCCGCCGCTCGAGGTGCTGCAGCGGACCGCTGCGCCCATCCGCGGGGCGCACGACTTCACCGCGTTCCAGGCCGCGGGCAACGACCAGGCGGTCGCCACCTGCGACGTGCGCTTGGCCGAGTGGCGGGTCATCGAGGGTGGACTCGCGTTCGACGTGGTCGCCGACCACTTCCTGTATCACATGGTGCGCAAGCTCGTCGGCACCGCGTTCGAGGCCGCCGCCACGCAGGACCCGGCGGCGCACGTCGCGGACGTGCTCGCGTCGCGCGATCGTCGCCGTGCCGGGCGCATGGTGCCCGCGATGGGGTTGTCGCTGGAGCAGGTCTATTACGAAGGGGAGGAGTACGCGTCATGAGACGCTGGTGGCCGTCCATCCTGTTCGTGTGCGGTCTGGTCGCGGGGACGTTCGTGACGCTGGGTGTGCTGCGCACCGGCGCGGTCGCGGCCCCCGCGGGACGCGGTACGCCCGCCTCGCTGCCCGAGTCGCGCCGCAGCGCCATCGTCACGGCGGCGCAGCGCGTGAGCCCCGCCGTGGTCACGGTGAGCGTGGTGCAGACGCGCACGGTGCGCACGGACCCGTTCGGCATGCCGTTCCGTGACGACTTCTTCGAGCGGTTCTTCCCGCCGAGCGTGTACCAGGAGCGCGTGCCCGGCCTGGGCTCGGGCGTCATCGTCGACGCGAACGGCATCGTCGTCACCAACTCGCACGTCGTCCACGATGCGGACGAGATCAAGGTCAACCTGCCCGACGGCCGCAGCTTCAAGGCCAAGCTGCTCGGCGACTCGCCGATCTACGACCTCGCCGTGCTCAAGATCGAGGGCGACAAGCTCCCGGTCGCACCGCTGGGCGACAGCGACGGGCTCGTCGTGGGCGAGTGGGCGATCGCGATCGGCAACCCGTTCGGACATCTCATCTCGGATTCGCAGCCCACGGTCACGGCCGGCGTGGTCAGCGCGACGAAGCGCGACATCAAGGCCGAGGCCACCCCGTCGGGCATGTACAAGAACATGATCCAGACCGATGCCGCGATCAATCCCGGCAACTCGGGCGGCGCGCTCGTGAACGCCGACGGCGAGGTGATCGGGATCAACGCCTTCATCTTCACGAGCGGCGGAGGTTCGATCGGGCTCGGTTTCGCGATCCCCGTCAACCTGGCCAAGCGCGTCCTCGACGAGGTCCGCCGCTACGGTCGCGTGCGCGTGGCGTGGCCCGGCATGGCGGTGCAGCCGGTCACCGACGCGATCGCGCGTCGCCTGGGCTGGGAGCAGGCGGGCGGATTGGTCGTCTCGGGCATCGATCGCGGTGGGCCCGCGGATCGCGCCGGACTCAAACCGCTCGATCGCATCCGCAAGGTGAACGGTCGGGTCACGAACAACGTCGAGGACGCCCAGTCGGGCATCTACGGTGCACAGGTCGGGGACGCGCTCGAACTCGAGGTCGAGCGCGAAGGTCGCACACGCCTCGTCAGGATCATCCTCGAGGAGGCGCCGCACTGACATGATCGAACGCTATTGTCGTCCCGAGATGACCGCGGTGTGGTCGGACGAGCGCCGGCTCGCGCTCTGGCTCGAGGTCGAGCTGGCCGCCACGCGTGCCCGTGAAGGCCGCGGTGAGGTGCCCGCGGGCACGACCGAACGGATCCGTTCGCGCACGCGCATCGACCTGCCGCGCATGCTGGCGATCGAGGCCGAGGTGCACCACGACGTCATCGCGTTCCTCAGCATGGTCGCCGAGTCCGCCGGCGACGAGGCGCGGCATCTGCACGTGGGGATGACCTCGTCGGACCTCGTGGACACCGCGCTCGCCTGCCAGATCCAGGAGGCGGGCCGCGTGCTCGTGGCCGAGATCAACCGCCTGCGGCACGCGAGCTGGCGCCTCGCCCAGAAGCACCGCCACACCGCCATGGTCGGACGCTCGCACGGGGTGCACGCCGAGCCCATCACGTTCGGACTCAAGGTGCTCGTGTGGTCCGAGGAACTGGGGCGTGGTCTCGACCGACTCCAGACGGCGCTCGAGGGTTGCGCGGTGGGCAAGTACTCCGGGGCCATGGGCACGCTGGCGCATCTCGACGCCGCGATCGAGGACGCGGCGCTCGAGTCGCTGGGGCTGGAGCCCGAGCCGGTCGCCAATCAGGTCGTGCAACGCGACCGCCATGCGGCGCTGCTGTGCGCCGTCGCCGTCCTCGGCGGCACGATGGACAAGATCGCCACCGAGGTCCGTCACCTCATGCGCACCGAGGTGCGGGAGGCCGAGGAGCCGTTCACCGAGAAGCAGAAGGGTTCGTCGGCGATGCCGCACAAGCGCAACCCGGTGCGCTGCGAACGCGTCTCGGGACTCGCGCGACTGCTGCGCGGCTACGCCATGGCCGGACTCGAGAACCAGCCGCTGTGGCACGAACGCGACATCAGCCATTCCTCGGTCGAGCGGGTCGTGCTGCCGGACGCGTTCCTGACCGCGCACTTCATGGCGCACGAACTCGCCTACGTCGTCGAGGGCCTGCGCGTGAACGAGGCGCGCATGGCCGCGAACCTCGATGCCGGTGGTGGGCTGGTGCATTCGCAGCGCGTGCTGCTCGCGCTGACCGGTGCGGGGCTGTCGCGCGACGCGGCCTATCGCATCGTGCAGCGGCACGCGCTCGCCGCCTCGGACGGCGGGACGCCGTTCCGCGAAGCGCTCGCGAGCGATCCCGACGTGACCACACGCCTGACGCCCGAGCAGTTGGCCGCATGCTTCGATCCCGCCCATCACCTGCGCAGCGTGGACGCCCTGTTCGCGCGCGCCGAGGAGCCCCGTTGATGACGCTCGAGACCGTGAGCCCGAACGCCTGGACCGACGCCGAACTCGCCGATCCGGCCGCCGTCTCGGCGCGACTCAAGACCCGCGGCGTGTCGTTGGACGCCGAGGAGGTGGCGCTGCTGCATCGCCTGCTGGGGCGTGCGCCGCGCTGGGCCGAGGCGGTGCTGTTCGGCATCCTGTGGAGCGAGCACTGCTCCTACAAGAGCACGCGGCATCTGCTCAAGCGTCTGCCGACGAAGGCACCGCAGGTCGTGATCGGTCCCGGTGAGGACGCGGGTGTGGTGGCACTGCCCGCCCCGTGCGACGACCTCGTGCTCGTGCTGGGCCACGAGAGCCACAACCATCCCAGTCAGGTGCTGCCCGTCGAGGGTTCGGCGACCGGCGTCGGTGGCATCGTGCGCGACATCGTGTGCATGGGGGCCGAGGTGATCGGCGCCATGGACGCGCTGCGCTTCGGGGACCCGCACACGGGCGTGCATCAGCGCGACGTCGTGCGTGGCGTCGTCGAGGGCGTGGCGATGTACGGCAACGCGCTCGGCGTCCCCAATCTGGGCGGCGACACGGTCTTCGCCGCGGGCTTCGACACCAACTGCCTCGTGAACGCGATCGCGATGGGGCTCGCTCCGGCCGACGGCGTCATCCGCAGCCGCGTGCCGCAGGGCGAGGGGCCGTGGACGTTCGTGCTCATCGGCAAGCCGACCGACGAGAGCGGCTTCGGGGGCGCGGCCTTCGCCTCGGGCGAGCTCGGGCAGGAGGACCAGCGCGGCGCGGTGCAGCTGCCCGACCCGTTCCTCAAGCGCGTGCTCAACGTGGCGACCTACGAGGTGTTCCGCGTCGTGCGTGAGCGCGGCATCCCGTGCGGCTTCAAGGACCTCGGCGCCGGTGGCATCGCCTGCGCGACGAGTGAGCTCGCCGCCGCCGGTGGTTGCGGGGCCGTCATCACCCTCGATGACGCGCATCGCGTCGAGCGCCCGCTGCCGCCCGAGGTGCTGCTGTGCGCCGAGACGCAGGAGCGCTACTGCTGGGTCGTGCCGCCGTCGTTCGCCGAGGAGCTGTGCGCGATCTACACGCGCGCGTTCGCCCTGGGCGACGTGCATCACGGCGCCGGGGCGCGCATCATCGGGCACTCGGTGCCCGAGCGTCGCTACACGGTCACGTGGCGCGGCGAGACGCTGGTGGATTGCGAGGTCGAGGCGATCACCACCGGGCGGGTCGCCGAGCGCACCGCGCGTCGCCGCGAGCGCGCGTTGCCGGCGCGGTCCCGCCGGCGCGCGCCCGAGACGCACAAGGCGCTGCTCACGCTGCTGGGCGGGCTGCATCTGGGGTCGCGCGAGTACCTGACGGCGCACTACGACGGCGACGTGCAGGGGCGCACCTGGCTGCGGGCGGGAGAGGGTGACGCGAGCGTGCTGCGCGTGCGGCCCGACCGGCCCACCGGACTCGCGTTCGCGGTCGGTGGCAATCCGTTCTGGTGCGCGGGCGATCCCACGCTGGGCGCGGCGCACGCGGTCGCGGAGGCGGCGCGCAACGTCGCGGTCACCGGTGCGCGCCCGTGGGCGCTCACCGATTGCCTCAACTTCGGCCACCCGGAGGATCCCGAGGTCATGGGCGACCTCGAGGCAAGCATCGACGGGCTCGCAGCGGCCGCGCAGTCATTGGGCGCGCTCGCCTCACCGGGCCAGCCGCTGCCGTTCGTGAGCGGCAACGTGAGCCTGTACAATCAGGTCGGTCGCGAAGCGATCCCGCCGTCGCCCATCGTCATGTGCGCGGGGGTCATGGGGAACGTCGAGCACGCGCTCGGGCAGGGGTTGCGGAACGCCGGCCACGCCCTCGTGATCGTGGGTGAGGATCGTGAGGGGCTCGAGGGTTCCACGTATCGCCGTGAGATCCTGCGCGAGACGGGTGACGTCCCGCCGCCGCTCGACCTTGCCGCCGAAGCCCGGTTGCAGTCGCTCGCCGTCATGATCGCCGAGCAGGGCCTCGCGGTCGCGGCGCACGACGTCTCGGACGGTGGCCTGGCGGTGACGGTGACCGAGATGATGCTCGGTGCACCCGACACGACGCCGTTGGGCGTGGACCTGGACCTCGAAGCGCTGGGTGCGGATGCTGCCGTGGCCCTGTTCTGCGAGCGCCCGGCGATCGTGTACGAGGTGCCCTTCGAGCGACTGGCGCGTTTCACCCAGACGGCCAAGGAGCACGGCTTCATGGCCCCGCCCATCGGCACCGTGAGCCGCAAGCCGCAGTTGCGCGTGCGACTGACCGGCGACGCGACGGTCGAATGGACGCGCGAGGAGTTGAGCGAGGCGCGTGGTCGTGCCTTGCGGGCGTTGTGGAACGAGGAGGGCGTATGAGCGCGCGGGTCGCGGTGCTGCAGTTCCCCGGGGTGAACTGCGAGGCGGAGACGGTGGCCGCGCTCGCGCGCGCCGGACTGTCGGCCGAGGTGTTCCGTTGGACGCGCCCGGCCAAGGAACTCGCGGGTTACGAGGCCTACGTTCTGCCGGGCGGCTTCTCGTACCAGGACCGTGTGCGCGCGGGCGCGCTCGCGGCCAAGGATCCGCTGCTCGCGATGCTCGCGCGGCGTGCCGCGGAGGGCGCGCCGGTGCTCGGCATCTGCAACGGCGCACAGGTGCTCGTCGAAGCCGGTCTCGTACCCGGTGCGGGCAAGGTCGAGGTGGCGCTGGCGCGCAATCGCATGCCCGATCGCGTCGGCTACCACACCCGTTGGGTGTGGTGCCGCATCGAGTCGTCGAACTGCGTGTTCACGCGCGGGCTCGAACCCGGCACGTTGCTGCCGTTGCCCGTGGCGCACGGCGAGGGTCGGTTCACGTCGCTCAAGAAGGGACGGGTCGCCTCGTGGGTGGCCGCCGGGCGGACGCCGTTCCGCTATGCGCGCCCCGACGGCACCGACGCGCAGGCGTTCCCGGACAACCCCAACGGTGCCGAGGAGGCGGTGGCGGGTCTGTGCAACGAACAGGGCAACGTGCTCGCGCTCATGCCGCATCCCGAGCGTGCGGTGGTGCTCGGGCAGATCTCGCGCGGCATCGGCGGCGATTGGGGGGCGGCGCGCGATCAGGCGCTCGCCTCGCGCGACGGTCATGCCGGGGATGACGGTCCGGGGATGGCGCTGTTCCGGTCGCTGGCGCGACATCTGGGGGGCGCATGAGCGTGGACAAGCAGGTGGTGCAGGCGTTCATCGAACTGCGGGCCGAGGATCCCGAGGCCACGAGTGCGCTGCAGGTGGCGCGCACGCGACTCAAGGCGGGGCGCGGCCTGACAGGGCTGCGGCGGATCCGTGTGTTCGAGATCACCGGCGTGTTGCCGGCGCGTGCCGAGGTCGAGGCGCTGCTGCACCGCTCGACCCGCTTCTACAACCCCGCCAAGGAGCGCTGCACCGTGCGCACGGGGGCGTCCGAGGCGGCGCCGTTCCGCGCCGAGGAGGCGCTGGTGCTGGTCGTCGACCGTGGCCTCGAGCGCCGCACGGCGGCCGAGCGCTGGTGGAAGCACGAAACCGGCACTCGCGTGCAGGTGCGTGAGGGCACCGCGTGGGCGTTGGCCTTCGAGTCCGGGGTGGACGCGATGAAGCAGGCCCGTTCGCTCGCCAAGGTGCGCGATCGCGCCCACGGGCTGTTGAGCAATCCGCATTTCCAGGACTGGCGCCCGGGGCAGGGCGTCGAGCCACCGTTCCCGTGGATCAAGGGACGCCGCCCGCGCACGGAGGTGACCGCGTGAACGACTGGATCCGGCTCAAGGGTTGGAACGAGGAGTGCGGCGTGTTCGGCGCGGTGGGGGTGCCGCAGGCGGCCGCCATCACCGCGCTGGGGCTCCATGCGCTGCAGCATCGTGGGCAGGAGGCCACGGGTGTGGCCGCGGCGACCGAGTCGGGGTTCTTCGTGCACAAGGGCATCGGGCTCGTCGCCGACGTCTACCGCCACGCCGATCTCGAGCACGTCGCGACGACCATGGCGATCGGACACAATCGGTACTCCACCGCCGGTGGCTTGACGCGCGAGAACACGCAGCCGCTCAAGGTGGTCTACCGCGGCGGATCGCTCGCCTTGGCGCACAACGGCAATCTGACCAACGCGCGCGAGGTCCGCATCGGACTCGAGGAGTCGGGGTCGATCTTCCAGACCACGCTCGACACCGAGGTGTTCCTGCATCTCATGGCGCTCTCGGGTGCGGACACGGTCGAGGACGCGCTCACCGAGGCGGCGCGCCAGGTGCGCGGGGCCTACTCGCTCGTCGTGCTCACCGAGACGAGCGTGGTGGCGTTGCGCGACCCGCACGGGTTCCGTCCGTTGGTGCTGGGCCGGCTCGGCGACGGTTACGTGGTCGCGAGCGAGACCTGCGCGTTCGACCTCGTGGGCGCCGATTTCATCCGTGAGATCGAACCCGGCGAGATGGTGACGATCGATCCGCAGGGCGTGCGGTCGCGTCGCGCGCTGCCCGTCGAAGCGCCGCAGCACTGCATCTTCGAGCACATCTACTTCTCGCGCCCCGACAGCCGCGTGTTCGGCGACACGGTGGACCGCGTGCGGCGTCGCATCGGACGGCAGCTCGCGCAGGAGCAGCCGGCGATCGCCGACGTCGTCATCTCGGTGCCGGACTCCAGCAATTCGATCGCGCTGGGCTACGCCGAGGCGTCGGGCCTGCCTTATGAACTGGGGCTCATCCGCAACCACTACGTCGGGCGCACGTTCATCCAGCCCAACCAGACCGGGCGCGACTTCGGCGTGCGCGTCAAGTTCAACCCGGTGCGCGAGATCCTCGAGGGCAAGCGGGTGGTGGTCGTGGACGATTCCATCGTCCGTGGCACGACGAGCCGCAAGCTGGTGCGCCTGCTCAAGCGAGCCGGGGCGCGCGAGGTGCATTTCCGCGTCGGCTCGCCGCCGGTCACGCACCCGTGCTTCTACGGCATCGACACCCCGAGCCGCGGCGAGCTCATCGGGGCGCTCAAGACGATCGACGAGATCCGCGACTATCTCGGGGTCGAGTCGCTGGGCTACATCAGTCTGGACGGCCTGCTCGCGGCCGAGCGCGAACCCAAGCGCTTCTGTCGTGCGTGCTTCACCGGGCAGTACCCGGTCGCGGTGGATCCGGGGGCGGGCAAGCTCGCCATCGAACGGATCGACCGGCGCGGCGTCGGGGCGCCCTGAGATCCCGGTTCGCTGCGGTTGACGCGGTTCGGAGCGCTGCCTAGAGTCGGGCCGTTCCGTCGCGATGGACGCGACGGTGAGCCCATGGAAGGCCCATGTCCCTGCACCACCTGATGGCCCAGCGACGGGCCCGGATCGAGGAGTGGCGCGCGCTCGGCTGTGAGCCGTACGCCTACCGCTACGACGTCACGCACCATGCGACCGAACTGCTCGGCAAGGGCGACGCGGTCACCGAGGAACCGGGCGAGCGCGTGCGCATCGCCGGCCGTCTGGTCGCCAAGCGTGGGCAGGGCAAGGCCGGGTTCGGGCACGTGCTCGACGGCTCGGGGCGCATCCAGGTCTACTTCCGACAGGACGTGCTCGGCGAGGCGTTCGCGCGTTGGGACCTGTTCCAGGTGGGCGACTGGGTCGGCATCGAGGGCTCGCTGTTCCGCACCCGCACCGGCGAGATCACCGTGCGCGCCGAGGCGGTGGATCTGCTGGCCAAGTCCCTGCGGCCGCTGCCCGAGAAGTGGCACGGGCTGACCGACCCCGAGACGCGGTTCCGGCAGCGTTACGCCGACCTGTTCGTGAACCACGCCAAGGTGCGCGAGGTGTTCCGTCGCCGCGCCCGGCTCGTGTCGCGCATCCGGCAGTTCCTCGACCAGCGCGAGTACCTCGAGGTCGAGACCCCGGTGCTGCAGCCCATGTACGGCGGGGCGTTCGCCCGGCCGTTCGTGACGAAGCACAACGCGCTCGACATGGACCTGTACCTGCGCGTCTCGAACGAGCTCTACCTCAAGCGGCTCATCGTCGGCGGGCTCGAGCGCGTCTACGAGTTCGCGCGCGACTTCCGTAACGAGGGCATGGACCGGTCCCACAATCCCGAGTTCACGCTGCTCGAGTACTACCAGGCGTTCGCGGACGTGAACGACATGATGACGCTCACCGAGCAGCTCGTGTGCGATGCGCTGCAGCACGCCTGCGGCACGCTGCAGGTGGAGTACGGGGGGCGTGTGCTCGACTTCACGCCGCCGTGGCCGCGGATCTCCATGCTCGACGCGGTCAGCGAGAAGGTGGGCGAGAGCATCCATGCGCTCGACGAGGCCGTGCTCGGCCGACACGTGGCGCGTCTGAGCCTGCATCCGCGTGCCGGTACCGGCGCGGGCGGCATGCTCGACGAGTTGTTCTCGGCCCTCGTGCAGCCCGAACTGCAGAACCCGGCGTTCGTGATCGACTTCCCGGTCGCGGTCTCGCCGCTCGCCCGCGTCTCGCGCACCAACCCGAACGTGGTCGAGCGCTTCGAACTGTTCGTGGCCGGCATGGAGATCGCCAACTCGTTCAGCGAGCAGAACGACGCCGATGCCCAGCGTGCGGCCTTCGAGGCGCAGGGTGCGGCGCGTGAGCGTGGCGACGAGGAGACGCAGCCGCTCGACGAGGACTACCTGCGCGCGCTCGAGTACGGCATGCCGCCCACGGGTGGCGTCGGCATCGGCATCGACCGACTGGTGATGCTCGCCACCGATTCGCACTCGATCCGCGACGTGCTGCTGTTCCCGCACCTGCGGCCCGAGGAGGGCCGTCCGGTGGCCGACGACATGGCGGAAGAGGAGTCCGCGTCCGCGGAGGGCGCGGAGCCGAAGTGAACGTCCCGCTGTGGATCGCGGGCCGCTACCTGCGGGCGCGTCCGCGCACCGGGTTCGTCCGGCTGTTGATCGGCATCAGCATCGCCGGCGTCGCGGTCGGCGTCGCCGCGTTGCTCGTCGTTCTGGCGGTCATGAACGGCTTCGAGGGTGAGGTCCAGACCCGCATCGCCGGCACCGACGCGCACGTCGTGTTGCTGGGCGCGACCACCGATGGCATCGACGACGGTCCCGCGCTGGCCGAGCTCATCGCGGCGCAGCCCGGGGTCGTGGGCGCGTCACCCTTCACCTACGCCAAGGCGATGGCGTTCCACGAGGGCCTCTCCGAGGGCGTGGTGGTCAAGGGCGTCGATCTTGTGCGGGCCCGCCAGGTCACGACGGTCGGTCGCAGCATCAAACCGGTGCTCGATTCGATCCCGACGATCACCCCGCAGGGGGAGCCGGGCATCGTGCTGGGCTCGGAGCTCGCCGCGCGGCTCGCGGTGCGGACCGGGGACCGCGTGCTGCTCGCCACGCTCGAGGGCGACTCGCGCTCGGCGTTCGGCTACGTGCCGCGGCTCAAGCCGTTCCGCGTGGTCGGGCTGTTCACCTCGGGGCTCTACACGTACGACTCCAGCTTCGGCTTCACCTCGATCGGTGCCTCGCAGCGGTTCTTCGAGCTGGGGGACCGGGTGACCGGGGTGGAGGTGCGCATCACGGACATGTTCGAGGCTCCGGCGGTCGCCGAGCGCCTCATGGCGCAGGTCCACCGTCCGGGGGTGCGCGCCAACAACTGGATCGACCTCAATCGCAATCTGTTCACGTGGATGAAGCTCGAGAAGACCGTCATGTTCATCATCCTGGCGCTCATCGTGCTCGTGGCGGCGTTCAACATCGCCAGCACCCTGTTCATGGTGGTCCTCGAGAAGCGGCGGGACATCGGGGTGCTGCGCACACTCGGAGCGTCACCAAGGATCATCCGGACGGTTTTCCTCGGCGAAGGGTTGATCATCGGTCTTCTGGGGACGGCCAGCGGTACGGCCCTGGGTTCGGCCCTCATCGCGATCCTCGGGAAGTGGCCGTTCATTCACCTACCGGGGGACGTCTACTTCATCGAAACCCTGCCGGTCCGACCGGAAGGAATGGACTTCGCTGCCGTGATTCTGGCCGCCCTCGTGCTGTGTCTGGCCGCTGCCTGGTATCCCGCGTGGCGGGCGTCCCGTCTCGACCCGATCGAGGCGATCCGGGAGCAATTGTGAGAACGCCTCTGAACGGTCATTCGGAAGTGGCTGTGAAAACAGCAGATGGCGAGCCGGTTCCGGCGTTGCGCGCGGTCGGGCTGCGGAAGTCGTATCCGATCCCGGGCGGCCGGCTTCCCGTTCTCACGGGCGTCGATCTGGTCGTCGAGCGTGGCACGCTTCTCGCGATAGTCGGGGCCTCCGGGTCCGGGAAGAGCACCTTGCTCAACCTGCTCGGGACGCTGGACAGTCCGGACGAGGGCTCGCTGGAGCTCGCCGGGCAGCCGGTGGCCGGGTTGGACGAGGCGGGGCGGTGTCGGCTCCGTTTGGCCCAGCTCGGGTTCGTGTTCCAGTTCCACCATCTGCTCCCTGAATTCACCGCGGAGGAGAACGTCATGATGCCGATGCTGCTGGCGGGGGAGTCGTTCGAGTCGGCCCGCGTGCGCGCCCGTGAGGTGCTCGCGTCGGTCGGCCTGGAGGCTCGCCGCGAGCACGTCCCGAACGAGCTCTCGGGCGGCGAGGCGCAGCGCGTGGCCGTGGCCCGCGCGGTGGCGCCGCGACCGGCCCTGCTGCTCGCGGACGAGCCGTCCGGCAACCTCGACGCGGCGGCGGCGACGCATCTTCACAGTGTCCTGAAGACCTTGGCGCACGAACAGCATCAAACGGTCATCGTGGTGACGCACGACGAGCGACTCGCCGGGCAGGCGGATCGCGTGCTGCGTCTCGAGGACGGCCGTCTCACCGAGGCCGGGTAAGGAACCCCATGCTCTGCCAGTCCTGCGGCAAGAACCCCGCCAGCGTCCACTTCACGGAGATCCACGACAATCAGATGTCGGAGCTCCACGTGTGTGAGCGTTGTGCCGAGGAGAAGGGTCTGCAGTCGAACGTGCCCGCGCACAAGTTCGACATCGCCGACCTGCTCGCCGGCATGGTCGATTCCGTGACCCCGAGCGAGGACGAGCGCGTCGGCCACGTGCAGTGCCCGACCTGCGGCCTGCTCTACTCGGCGTTCAAGGAGACCGGGCGTCTGGGGTGCAGCGACTGTTACAAGGCGTTCCAGGCCCAGCTGCGACCGTTGCTCCGTCGCATCCACGGCGACACGCGCCATCGCGGCAAGGCCCCGGTGCGCGGGGGCGAATTGGGCGTGGCGCTGCGCCAGGTCCAGCGGCTGCACCACGAGCTGCAGAGCGCCGTCGAGCGGGAGGAGTTCGAGCGCGCGGCGCAGCTGCGCGACGAGATCCGTCGGCTCGAGAGCGAGCCGCGCGCCGACGAGTCCCGGGAGGCGTCATGAGCCCGTCCGCTGATTTCGCGGGCCTGTTCGCGACGCCCGCGCCGTGGCTGCGCGGCACCGGACCGCACGCCGACATGGTGCTGTCCACGCGCATCCGGCTGGCGCGCAATCTCAAGGACGTGCCGTTCACGCATCGCGCCAAGGACGAGCAGTTGCTCGAGGTCATCGCGCGCGTGCACGGTGCGGTGAAGGCGGCGCCCAGCCTGACCGGCGGGCTGCTCCTCAAGATGCAGGAATGTTCGCCGATCGAGCGTCAGGTGCTGCTCGAGCGGCACCTCGTGTCGAACGAGCTGTGCGACGGCGCGCGTCCGCGCGGCATCTACGTCGCCCAGGACGACCGGGTCAGCGTGATGATCAACGAGGAGGACCACATCCGCCTGCAGTCGCTCACGCCGGGCTTCCAGCTCGCGGAGGCGTGGGGGCTGGCGGATGCGGCCGACGACGGGCTCGATGCCGCGCTCGAGTACGCCTTCTCCGAGGACATCGGCTATCTGACCGCCTGCCCGACCAACGCCGGCACCGGCCTGCGCGCCTCGGTCCTCATCCACCTGCCGGC
>CAZZLY010000056.1:14724-18962 GCA_964655175.1 uncultured bacterium | reverse complement strand
CGGGATGCCCCCGTCACGCCGGGGTGCGACGAGGTGGTCATGCAGGTCGGAGCGGGTGGTTTCCTCAGGGGTCGGTCGGGCGCGGGGTCGCTGCCCGAATGGTTGCGGGATCTGGCGGCGCAGCCCGAGAACGAAGGGGCGCTGGCGCACTGGGAGACGCTGCCGGCGCGCACGGCGCGCTTCGGCGAACTGCAGCCGCCGCTGCCGCCGCCGGTGCAGGGCGCACTCGAGGCGCGGGGCATCACCCGGCTCTACACGCATCAGGTGTGCGCGATCGAGGCGCTGCGCGCGGGCCGCGACACCGTCGTCGTCACCGGTACGGCGTCGGGCAAGTCGCTGTGCTTCCATCTGCCGGTGCTCGAGCGCCTGCTCGATGAGCCGGGCGCCACCGCGCTCTATCTGTTCCCGACCAAGGCGCTCGCCCAGGATCAGCTCAAGAGCCTCACGCGGCTGGCGCAGGGCGGCTTCGGTCTGGCGGGCGAGGTGCGCGCCGGCGTGTACGACGGCGACACCGCGGCCTCGACGCGCCGTCGCATCCGCGACGAGTCCAACGTCATCCTGTCCAACCCCGACATGCTGCACGCGGGCATCCTGCCGCAGCACGCGCGCTGGGCGCGCTTCCTCAAGAACCTGCGCTTCGTCGTGATCGACGAGATGCACGCCTATCGCGGCATCTTCGGCAGCCACGTGGCGTTGGTGCTGCGCCGACTCGAACGCCTCGTGGCGCACTACGGCGGCTCGTTCCGCTACGTCATGTGCAGCGCGACCATCCGCAATCCCGGGGAACTGGCGACCGCGCTCACCGGGCGCGAGGTGGTGGTCGTGGACGACGACGGCGCGCCGCGCGGCGAGAAGCACTTCGTGTTCTGGAACCCGCCGTTCCGCGACGACACCCGCGTCGAACGCCGCAGCTCCAACGTCGAGGGTGCGCAGCTCATGGCGGGCGCGCTCGAGCGCGGTGCGCAGGCGATCGCGTTCACCAAGTCGCGCGTGAGCGCCGAGCTCGTGTACCGCTACACGCGCGAGCAGCTCGAGCGTTCGCGTCCGCGCGTCCCGGGCGATCCGCGCGACGGACTCGCGTCCCCCGTGCCGCCGTTGCACGAGCGGCTGCGGCCCTATCGCGGCGGTTATCTGCCCGAGGAGCGTCGCGCCATCGAGCAGGCGTTGTTCAGCGGTGAGCTGCGCGGCGTGGTCAGCACCAACGCGCTCGAACTGGGCATCGACGTGGGTGGGCTCGACGCGGCCGTGCTCGTGGGTGCGGCGCCGACGCTCGCGAGCATCTGGCAGCAGGCGGGCCGCGCGGGGCGCAGCGGGGCCCCGTCACTGGTGGTGCTCGTGGCCTACAACGACACGGTCGATCAGTACCTCATGCGCCGTCCCGGGTTCCTGTTCGGACGCTCCACCGAGGCGGCGTGCGTCGATCCGCACAACCCGTACATCCTGGCGCAGCAGCTCGCCTGCGCCGCCTACGAGCTGCCGCTCTCGGGCGACGACGAACCCGCGTTCGGCGACCAGATGCGCGACGTGCTGGGTGCGCTCGAGGACGCGGGCGAGACGCGCGTCATCGACGGGCGTGCCTACTGGGCCAAGACCGACTTCCCCGGCGCCAAGGTGTCGCTGCGCTCCATGAGCGACGACACCTACACCATCGTGGATGCGACGCGCGACAACGCGGTCATCGGCACGGTGGATGCCATCAGCGGGCTCGAGCTCGTGTACCCGGACGCGATCTACCTGCACGAGGGCGCCACGTGGTGGGTGCGCAAACTGGACCTCGAGCAGAAGGTCGCCACGGTCGAGCCGCGCACCGTGGACTACTACACACAGCCCGTGCTCGACTCCAACGTCCGCGTGCGTCACGAGGTGCGCGCGCGCGACTGGCGCGGCGAGGTCGCGCGCTTCGGCGAGGTCACCTACAGCTGGCAGACGATCGCGTTCAAGAAGATCCGCTATCGCTCGCTCGATGCGATCGGCTTCCATCCGCTCGAACTGCCGCGATTCACGCTCGAGACCGCGGGCTTCTGGCTGGCGCCCAACGAGGCCACGACGCGCGAGCTCAACCTGCGCGGCCTCAATCCGTGGGAGGCGCTGTCGGGCGTGCGCAACCTGTTCGTGCAACTGCTGCCGCTCATGGCCATGTGCGACCCGCTCGACCTGGGTGGGATGCTCGACTCGTCCAACACGGGACGGCCCACGTTGTTCATGTTCGACCGCTATCCGGGTGGGTTGGGCTTCGTGGAGCAGGGCTGGGCGCGACTCGACGAACTCGCGGAAGCCGCGCTCGCGCATCTCGAGGGCTGCCCGTGCGGCACGGGCTGTCCCGCGTGCGTGGGGCTGCCGGTGCTCAAGCCCGCACAGCAGCAGGACTGGGACGGCATCAAGCACACCAAGGAGATCCCCACCAAGGACGCCGCACGGTTCCTGTTGCAGACGTGGTTGGCGCGATGACCGCCGCGCGCGGCCGTGTGCGCGGGTGCGGGAGCCGCTAGACTGTCCGGCTCGCACACCCGAGTCCCACCCTCCGGAGACCCACGTCCCATGTCCCAGACGCCCGAATGGCCGGTCGCCTTCTTCGACGACGACTACCTGCGCATCTATCGCCCGCAGTTCCAGCCCCAGCAGACCGCCGCCGAGGTCGCGTTCATCATCGATGCGATCGCACGTGAACGCGGTGCGGCGGTGCTCGATCTGGCGTGCGGGTTCGGTCGGCACGCGATCGGCATGGCGCACGCGGGGTATCGCGTCACGGGGCTCGACTTCAATCCGCGTTACCTCGCGATCGCGGCCACCGACGCGGCCGCCGCGGGCGTGTCGGTGACGTGGGTCGAGGGCGACATGCGCGCCCTGGGCGCGACGGCCGCGTACGACGCCGTGTATTCGTACTTCACGTCGTTCGGGTACTTCGAGGACGACGACAACGAGCGCGTGCTCGCCGAGGTGGCGCGTGCGTTGCGGCCCGGCGGTCGCTTTCTGCTCGAGATGGCGAACCGCGATCACCTGCTCACCCATCCGCAGCAGCGCACCTGGGCGCAGCGCGAGGACGGTGCGCTCCTCATGGAGGAGACCGACCTGGACCTGGTGACCTCGCGCGTCGTCACGCGGCAGTTGCTGCTCGACCCGGCCGGCGGCACGCAGGTGACCAAGCAGTACACCCTGCGCACCTACACCTGCGCCGAACTCACCGCGCTCATGAAGCGCCACGGTCTGCACGTGGTGCAGGTCAACGGCGGCGCCGACGGCACGCCTTACGGCCCCGCGAGCCGTCGACTCGCGATGGTCGCCGAGCGCCGCGGATGACGGTCGGGGGCGACGCGCTGCGGGATCGCCTCGGCGAGTTGGTGCGACGACGTCGCACCGGCGCGTTCGTGGCGCCCGCGAGTCTCGCGCCGCGCCCCCCCAAGACGAGCGCCGACTCGGACACGATCGCGCCACCGCCCGCGACCCCGCGTCGTCGTCGCGCGGCCGCCGACAAGGCCGCACCCCTTGCGCCGTCCGCGCGTCGTCGCAAGCGCGGCTCGGACGTCCCCACGATGATCGGCCTCGACGCCTATCTGCCGGGCGGCGAGTGGCACCATCCCGAGCACGGCACGGTGTACGTGCACGAGCGGCTGCGCAGCGAGGTCGAGACGCGACGCGCGCACTGGGGTCGGCTGCCCGAGCCGCCGCCGGGGGAGCTCGAGCTGTCGAGTGTGCGCAGCCTGGGGCTCTCTCGCGCGATCTTCCTGGATCTCGAGACCTGCGGACTCTCGTCGTGTCCCGTGTTCCTGGCGGGCACCATGGCGTGGAACGGCGAGGACTTCGTGTTCCGTCAGTACTTCGCGCGCCACTACGGCGAGGAGGCCGCGCTGCTCGCGGCGGTCGCGGAGCAGGTGCGCGGCTACGACCTGTTGATCACGTTCAACGGCAAGTCGTACGACGCACCGTTCCTGCGCGCGCGCGCGGTCACGCACGACGTGGACCTGGAACTGCCGCGGCATCATCTCGATCTGGTGCACCACGCGCGGCGACGCTGGCGCGTGGGCCTGCCCGACTGCCGACTCACCACGCTCGAGCGCCGCATCTGCCGGCGGACGCGCACGGGCGACGTCTCGGGTGCGGACATCCCGCCGCTCTACCACGAGTACGTGCGCAGCGGGGACCCCTGGCCGCTCGTGCCGGTGTTCCATCACAACCTGCTCGACGTCACCGCCATGGCCGACATCCTGCACGCCCTGTGCGGGAAGGACCGCCGGGGGCCG
>CAZZLY010000056.1:0-14624 GCA_964655175.1 uncultured bacterium | reverse complement strand
TTGCATGCCGCTGCCCGATCGCGATCAAAACGCCTCGCCCGCGTTGACCTTTCGCAGACGATAAGGCCATACTGGCGGTCTGTTTCATATAGCAGGGGTGTCCGGTGGGAGGACACGCGGCCGCTTCCCGTGCCGCGTTCGTCGTTCGTAGTGCCGCGTCCGTCCCATGTCCACTGCGTTGTCTTGATGATCCGATCGCACCGTCGATCGGCCCTCGTCTCACAATGGGCGCCCAGTCCTCGTGTATTCCCCGTCCATCCTTAAGTCACTCTCAGGGAGGCCCAGCGAGGTCATGGCAAGCGCAGGCGATCGCAGCATCACGTGTGTGGATTGTGGTGAGGAGTTCCTCTTCACCGCAGGTGAACAGGCCTTCTACGCCGAGCGCGGACTCACCAACGCGCCGACCCGTTGCAAGTCCTGTCGCGAGAAGCGCAAGGCGCAGCGCGACGGCGGCGGCTACGGCGGTGGCGGCGGTTACGGTGGCGGTGGCTATGGTGGTGGTCGTGGCGAGAAGCAGATGTTCGCCACCACGTGCTCGCAGTGTGGTACCGAGACCGAAGTACCATTCCAGCCCACGCCCGGCCGTCCGGTGTTGTGCCGCGACTGCTTCGGTGCCAGCAAGGGTGGCGGCTCGAGCCGCGGCGGCAGCATGGGCGGTGGTCGTCCCGCTCGCGTGGCCGCGCCGGTCGGTCCCTCCGAGGGTCGCGTCACCGGCGTCGTGAAGTGGTTCAACGACGCCAAGGGCTTCGGCTTCCTCGAGACCGAGCAGGGCGAGGACGTGTTCGTGCACTTCTCGGCCATCGCGTCGGACGGGTTCCGTTCCCTCGCCGAGGGTGAGCGCGTCGAGTTCGATCTCGTCTCGGGCCCCAAGGGCAAGCAGGCGGCGAACGTCACGCGGATCTAGCTCCACCGCATCCCGCGCGGGCCCGAGGGGACGTCCCCCCTCGGGCCCTTCGCATGCGCCGCGGCTTCACCCATGGCCGCACGGCGACCCGGGTGTCCTCGCCCCCGCGGGATGGGGAACGCCGGCCGGCCGGGTCTGGCCTCGCGACCCCTGGGCTTCCAGACCCTCTCAGCGCCGCGCAATCGCTTGAAGCGATGGGTGGTGAGTGGGGTGCACTCGGCCGCGTGCACGCGCCCGTCCCGGGCCCTCGAGGCCCCGGGCCCGCCTTGCCGCTTCATGCCCCGGGCGCGGTCAAGCCGAACGCCGGGAAAGCCGATATCATCCCCCAGTGGAACGTCGTGCGCGCGTCCCCCCACGGCCGCGACCCGACTCAGCCTGTCCCATGGAACGGGGCCCGACCATGATCGAGACCATCCGCACCTTCACGGCGCTCAGCGAGGAGTTCGTCGAACTCTTCATGAAGCACCATCCCGTCGCGGCCACCGAGGCGGGTATCCACGACTACGACCATCAGCTGCCCGACGACTCGCCGGACAGCCTCAAGGAGCGCGCGGCGTGGCTGCGCGATCTCGACCAGCGTCTGGTCGCCTCGGTGCCGTGGGACGAGCTGCCGCTGGAGCCGCGGGTGGACTACGCCCTGCTGCGCTCGCGCATCGCGGCCCTGCGCGCCGACCTCGAGGAGATCCGCGTCGCGCAGCGCAATCCCGCGCTGTTCCTGGAGCGCGCGTTCGACGGTGTGCATCTGCTCCTGGCCCGCTCGTTCGCGCCGCTCGACGAACGCAAGGAGGCGGCGGTCGCGCGTCTCATGGCGATCCCCGACTACCTCGAGGCCGTGAAGCCCAACCTGCAGATGGTGCCGCCGGTCGCGATCGAGGCCGCGCTCGAGATGGCCGCGCAGGGGCCCGGATTCGTGGACGAGGTGGTGCGCACCCTGCTGCGATCGTTCCCGGGCGAGGCCGAACGGCTCGAGCACGCCGGGCAGCGCGCCCGCACGGGATTCCTGCGCTTCCACGAGTGGCTCGAACGCTCGCTCGCGCCGCGTGCGGCCGGGACGTTCGCCATCGGCGAGCGCTGGATGAACCTCAAGCTCGAACGCGAGCACATGGTGCCGTTCGATTGCGCGGCCCTCGAGCAGTTGGGACGCGATCACGTCGCGCAGACGCTGCGCCAGCTCGAGGACGAGGCGCGCCGTCTCGACCCGCAGCGCACTTGGCGCGAACTCATCGCCGAGGGCCGTCAGCGCACGCCCGAGGCGAACTGGCTGCGCGAGACCTATCTGGCCGAGCTCGACCGCGCGCGTCGATTCGTGACCGACCGGCATCTGGCCCCGCTGCCCACGCCCGACCGTCTCGAGGTGCTCGACACGCCGCTGTTCGAGCGTGCGCTGCGACCGTTCGCGGCGTATCAGGGGCCCGCGCCGTTCGATCCCGATCCGTCGGGCTTCTTCTACGTGACGCCCATCGACCTGCGTCGCAGCAAGGACGAGCAGGCCGCCCAGCTGAGCGTGCACAATCTGGCGGCGCTGCCGGTGCTGGCGGTGCACGAGGGCTACCCGGGGCACCACCTGCAGATGTCGTTCGCCAATCGCTCCGCGACGCGGCTGCGCCGGATCACGCACAACGACGTGTTCGCCGAGGGCTGGGCGTTCTACTGCGAGGAGCTCATGCACGAGCAGGGCTACTACACGGTGGACCCGCTCACGCGACTGTTCCAGTTGCACGACGTGCTGTTCCGCAGCTGCCGTGTCGTGCTCGACGCCGGGCTGCACGCGGGTCGCATGCAGCCCGAGCAGGCGGCGGAGTTCCTGGTGCGCGAGCTCGGCATGTCGGCCGTCATGGCGCAGCGCGAGGTGCGGCGGTACTGCCTGCATCCGACGCAGGCCATGAGCTACCTCGTGGGTAAGCTGCAGATCGTCGCGCTGCGCGACGAGGCGCGACAGCGTCAGGGCGCGGCGTTCGACCTGCACGACTTCCACGGGGCGCTGCTCGCGAGCGGGACGATCCCGCTGGCGCTGGTGCGCGAGGAGCTGTGGGCGCGATTGGGCGTGGCATGACGCGACGCGTCGTCCTCGTCCTCGTGGCCGTGCTCGTGGTGGGTGGGTTGTGGGTGCGTGACGCGCGGGCGGTCACGCCGTCCGATCGCTGGACGGCGATGCCCGCGTCGATCGGGCTGCCGTTCGCGACCGTTCCGTTCGAGTCCACGCGTGACAAGGCACCGCTGACGGGTTGGTGGTTCGAGGGCAGACCCGAGCAGCCGATCCTCGTGCTGTTCGATCGCGGCCACGGCAACATGGGCGACTTGCTGCCGGTGGTGAGCGGCTTCGCCGAGCGCGGGTTCACGGTGATGACGTTCGATTACCGCGACTTCGGTCCCGCCGGCCCGGGGGACGCCGATTCGCTCGTGCAGCTGGCGTTCGCCTCGCGCTGGGTCAACGACGGCGAGGGCGCGCTGCAGTACGCGAGATCCCGCGCCGGGCAGCGTCCGGTGTTCGCGTGGGGACAGGACGTGGGCGGCGCGGTCGCGGTGGCGGCCGCGTCGCGTCAGCCGCGCAACGCCGATGGCGTCGCGTGCGAGGGGCTGTTCCGCACGCTGCCCGAGCTGCTGCGCTCCAGTGGTCTCGCACAGGTGCCGGGCGCGGCCGAGCGACACCGGTTCCTGGTCGAGACGGGCGACGAGCCGTTGGCCGCGGTCGCCAACCTCCAGGTGCCGCTGCACGTCGTGCTGGCGCAGAAGGACGAGGTCGCCTCGCCGCAGATCACCGCCGAGGTCGTGCGCCGCAGTCTGTCGCGCATCGATCGCTGGATCCTGCCCGACGCCGGCCACGACGGCGTGGAGCGCCGCGAGGGCTACTACGACAAGCTCGGTGGTTGGTTCACGCGAGTGGCCGGGCTCGTGCGCGCGGCGCGTGCCGCCGAGGCGTCCGCATCCGAGGGCAAGTGATCCGCGCACGTCCTCGGTGACGGGTATGACGAAGGGGCGGGACCTCGCGGTCCCGCCCCTTCGTGTGCGACGTGGTGCGAGCCTACCGACGACCCGGATAGATCATCGCGAGCCCGTCCATGAGGCCCGACAGATCGGTGGGATAGACCCCGTCCATCACCGGCGTCGCCTTGGAGGCGGTGGCCGACGCGTACTGGAGCGGGTTCACCGCCGGGATCGTGCTGCCGAAGCGCGCGTTCACGCCGGCGATCAGGCGGTTCGCCATGAGCGCGTAGCCGAGGTCGTTCGGGTGGACGCCGTCGAGGCTGAACAGGCCGCCGCGGATGAAGTCCGCCGTGTAACGGTTGCCGCCGATGCGGATGCCGTTCGCCTTGATGTCCGCGAAGTAATCGTGGATCTCGATCTTCGCGACCCACGGCCGCAGCGACACCGAGTCGACCACCGCGTTGATGGCGGCGATCTGCGACTGCGCCGTGGCGACCTCGCTCGAGCGCAGGATCAGGTTCTCGGGCAGCGGATTGCCGTTGCCCACGCCGCCGGCGACGTAGTTGGCGCCGTTGGTGGGGAAGCCCGTGCCCGTGGCGAGCACCGCGCCCGCGGGCAGCAGCACCAGATCGCCCGCCGCGAGCGGGCCCGAGGTGCCCAGCAGCGGCGTCGGCTGACCCGTCTGCACGTTGATCGTGAACGCCGGGAACGTGGTGAAGTACGGGATGCTCGTCACGTCCGGCACGTTGAACACCGCCACCTTCGTGTTCGGCGACAGCGTGTGGATCGCGTTGAGCGCGCCGGTCATGAGCGCCGCATAGGCGGGGCCCGTGGCCGTGCTGGGGGCCGCGCCGGCCGTCGTCGGGCCCAGCACCTCGTTGGCGCCGTACTCGATCGACATCAGCGTCGGCTGCAGCGACAGGGCCTGCGAGAGCACCGTGCCGCGACCACGCTGGATGATGTTGAAGTACGTGTAGTTGGTGCGGAACACCGGAGCGACCGACGCGTGGTAGTGCGTCGAGTCCACAAGGTCCACCAAGAGCGCGCCGGGAATGCCCATGTTGTGATAGGCCGTGCCCTGCGCGAGGTTGGTGGGGATGCCCGTGGTGCGGCCCGTGTTGTTGACGACGAGCGGGCTCAGCGACTTCACCTCGAGCAGCGCCGGGATGCCGTCGAGGTTCATGGTCGGCAGCGTGAACGTGCCGGCGCCGCCGTTCAGATCGACCGTCTTGCCGATCTGGCGGGCGAAGATCGTCGGGAACGAACGGATCTGGTGGCGATCGACGACGCCACTCGACTGATAGCCGGATGACAGGCTGGTGCCGACGGCCACGTAGGTCGTCAGGTTCACGCCGTTCGCCGACAGCGAAGGGCCGTTGATGCTCTCGATGCGCGAGCACGGGCCCTCGCAGCCCGCGAGGGCGGCGGCGAGCACGAGCACGAGACCGAGGCGGATGCGCAAGGACGTCTTCATGTTCTGGACTCCCCTCACCAGTGGTACGCCAGGTTCGCACCCAGCGCGTTGACGTAGGACTTGTAGGTGCCGTTGTAGTTGTCGCGCTCGACACCCTCGGTGGAGCGCTTCTCGACGAACAGGAACAGGTTGTACGCGTCGAGCGTCCAGCTGCCGAACGTCTTGCCGTAGCCCAGCGTCACGCCGTGACGGCTGGCATCGGGCAGCAGCGGCGTCACCGACTCGGGCGGCGCGGCGGCGGCGTCGAAGTAGTAGCCGAAGCGGTAGGTGTAGCTCTCGAGCCGGTGCTCGACGCCCACACGCACGGCCGCCTGGTTGCGATAGTCCTCCTGCAGCACCTTGTCGAGCGAGGACTGCGCCGGGAACGTGAGTGTGAGCTTGTCGAACGCCGACCACTGCGTGAACACGCCGTCGACCTCGTAGGTCCACTCGGGCGCGGGATCCCACGCCAGGCCCACCGTGTACGACGCCGGGAACACGAGCTCGGTCTTGACGCCCTGGTTCGCGGGCAGGCCCGCGGCGACCGCGGCATCGAGCGCCGTGTTGCCCGTCAGGATCTGCGTGAACGCCGCCTTGCCGTCGTCGATCTTGACGCGGACCTCGCTGCGGTAGTTGGCACCGAGGCGGACGTTCGGGGCCGGCTTGGCGAGCAGACCCAGATGGAAGCCGTAGCCCGGCGTGTAGTCCGACGTGAGCTTGGCGCTGCTCACGTTGATCGGCGCACCACCGCCGCCCACGATCGACGTGGCGATGTTGTTGAGCTCGACCTTGGCGTAGCGCGCGTTCGCACCGGCCGCGACCCACAGGTTCGGGTTCACCGCCAGCGCGAGGCTGAACGAGCCGTCGATGGACTGCAGCTGCGCCTTGGTCACGCGCTCGCGACCCGTGAACGTGCTCGGGTTCTGCCACTCCACACCCAGACCGAACGGCGCGTTCAGGCCCACGCCGTAGGCGAGCGAGGAGCTCAGGCGGTTGGTCCAGTAGAACGTCGGCGGGAAGAAGTTGCCCGACTTCATCTCCTCGGTCACGCCGTAGCCGGGCGACGGGGCGATGCCGGCGAAGCTCGTGCGCGTCGTCAGCCACGTGCCGCCGAGCGAGAGCTCCTTGTCCTTGAGCCCCAGCATCGCGGCCGGGTTGTAGAACTGCGCGGAGGCGTCGTGCGCCGAGGCGACGTACGCGCCGCCCATGCCGATCGCGGCTGCACCCTGTTCGTAGATGCCGTAGCCCGCGGCCGCGGCGAGCGTCGGCACGAGCATCGTGGCGAACGCCAGCGCTCGCACCATGCGAGAGATGTTCATGGGGGTCCTTTCCCGTCGAGGAGTGGAGGGATTGCGGTGAGGCTCTCAGGCCGACTGCGGGCCGGTGTACAACGCTTCGATCTCTGCAGCGAACGTCTGCGACACGACACGACGCCGGACCTTGAGCGTGGGCGTGAGCTCACCCGCCTCCGCACTCAGGTCGCGGTCCAACAACGCGAAGCGCTTGATGCGCTCGAACGGGGCGAGGTCGGCGTTGAGCGCGTCGACCACACCCTGATAGAGCGTCTGCACCGGCGCACACCGTAGCAGGTCGCGCCGCGATGCGGTGGGCCAGCCCTGCGCCTTCGCCTCGGCCTCGAGGTTGGCGAAGTTGGGCACGAGCAGGACGATGCAGTAGGGGCGCTGGTCGCCCAGCATGACCGCCTCGGCCACCCACTTGGACGTCTTGAGACGGCCCTCGAGCGGCTGCGGTGCGACCTTCTTGCCGCCCGCGGTCACGAGCAGGTCCTTGAGCCGGTCCGTGATGCGCAGGTTGCCCTCGGCGTCCAGGTGCCCCACGTCACCGGTGTGGAACCAGCCGTCACGGATCGCGGCGCGCGTGGCCTCCTCGTTGCGGAAGTAGCCCTGCATGACGCCGGGGCCCTTGCACAGGATCTCGCCCTCGGCGCCGAAGCCCACCTGCGTGCCCGGGATGGGCGGGCCCACTGCGCCGGGGCGCTCCTTGCCGGGGACGTTGAGGCAGATGACCGGCGAGGTCTCCGTGAGGCCGTAACCCTCGACGACCGGGATGCCGATCGCGAAGAAGAACTCCATGATCTTGGGTCCGAGCGGCGCACCGCCCGAGATGCACAGTCGCAGGCGGCCGCCCACGCGCGCGCGCACCTTGGCCGCGACCAGGCGGTCGGCGATGCGCGACGTGAGCACCAAGGGGAACCCGGGGCGGCGCCCCTGGAAGTGCAGCTGCGCCACGCGGCGACCCTGCTCGAGCCCCCAACCGAAGATCGCGCGACGCAACGGCGGCTGCGTGGCCGCGTTCTCCATGACGCGCGCGTACACCTTCTCGTAGAAGCGCGGCACGCCGGTGAGGATCGTGGGGCGCACCTCCTGCGCATCGGCGGCCACCGTGTCCACGCTCTGCGCGTAGGCGATCGTCGCGCCGGCCCACAGCATGGCGTACAGCCCGGCCATGCGCTCGAAGATGTGGCACAGGGGCAGGAACGACAGGCACGTGTCGTCGGGGCGCAACTTCACGACCGACATGCTGGCCTCGACGTTCGAGGCGATGTTCGCGTGCGTGAGCATGGCGCCCTTGGGGTCACCGGTCGTGCCCGACGTGTAGATGAGCGTGGCCAGGTCGTCCGGGCGCGTGGCGTCGGCGAGCGCGCGGAACGCCCCCGGTTCGGCCTCGCGGCGGCGCACGCCGTCCTCGAGCACGGCCGCCCACGTGCGCACGCGCGGGTCGCGCGAGGCGGGCGGCGGATCCATGACGACGATGTTGGCCAGACGCGGCAACTGGTCGGCGACCGCGAGGATCTTCTCGAGCTGCGCGGGCGAACTCACCACGCACACGCGCGCCTCGGCGTTCTCGAGGATGTAGCGCACCTGCGGCGCGGTCAGCGTGGGGTAGATGGGCACGGTGACCGCACCCTGTCCCAGCGTGGCGAGATCGGTGATCGCCCACTCGACGCGGTTCTCGGACAACAACGCCACGCGTTCGCCGCGACGCACGCCCAGGGCGGCGAGTCCCAGTGCCAGCGCCTCGACGTCGGCGCGGGCGCGCTCGGCGGAGATGGACTCCCAGCGACCGTGCCCGGCACCGTCGGCGTGGCGGCGCATGAAGAGCGCGGGTTTGCGATGCTGCTCGACCGAATCCAGGAAGATGCGGATCAGCGTCTTCGCCATGGCCCCTCCGTGCGCGACCGGGACGACGCCCCGCGGCAAGGCCCGCCGGGGACGCGTCGCTGCGGGTGGACCCGGCATGGGACCGGGCTCACTCGCGGCGTGTCCATTCTCACCACCTCGTCCGTGAGGTGCAATCCCGCGAGTGCACGACCCGCAGGTCCGCGCATGGTCCACCGGGACCGTGCGGTTGACAAGCCGGAATCGTGCGGCGCATGGTCGCGTCCGTCTTCACGGTGGGTCGCAATCCCTGCGGCCCCGTCCGCGTCGCGCGCCGTCGCGTCAGGCGACGAGTGCTTGGAGGTCGCATGATCGTCCGCTCCGGCCGTCCGGTCCCGACCCGTTGGCGCGTCCTCGCGTCGACCCTGCTCTGCCTCGCGATGCTCGCGCCCTCGGCGCGGGCCGCCCGTTCGGCCGCCGAGGCGATCGCCGCGGGGGATCAGGCCTACGCGAACGCCCGGCTGAGCGAGGCCCGGCAGGCGTACGCCGAGGCGGTCCAGGCCGCGCCCCAGAACGTGGCCGCGCTCTGCCGGCTGTCGCGTGCCGAGTCCGAGTCGGGCGAGTCCGAGAAGGGCGACGTGCAGCGCGCCACGTTCGGCAAGGCGGTCGAGCACGCCCGCGAGGCGGTGCGGCTGGCGCCGGATTCCGCGACCGCGCACGTCTGGCTGGCGGTCGCGCTGGGCCGTCAGGCACTGCGCGAGGGCGCGCGCACCAAGCTCGCCATCTCCAAGGAGATCAAGGCCGAGGCCGATCGCGCGGTCGCGCTCGATGCGAACCTCGGTCGCGCGTGGCACGTGCTCGCGATGTGGAACATCAAGGTGGCGAGCCTCAACGCCATCGAGCGCATGGCCGCCAACGCCGTGCTCGGGGGGGTGCCCAAGGGCGCCTCGTTCGAGAACGCCGAGGCCGCCTTCAAGCGCGCCATCGCGCTCGAGCCCGAGTACGTCAACCATCGGCTGGAGTACGGACGTCTCCTCAAGGACCTCAAGCGGACGGCCGATGCCCGTCGTGAGCTCGAGCGGGCGGTCGCCCTGCCGGGCACGAGCAGTGCGCTCGACGCCCGCTACCAGAGCGAGGCCAAGGCCCTGTTGGAGAAGCTGCCGCGCTGATGACCGCGATCGGGGGATGGATCCTGTCGGGGGTGCGCACGCCGTTCGCGAAAGCGGGCAGCGTGTTCAAGCGCGTCCCCAGCTACGAACTCGGCCGCATCGCCGCCGCCGAGGTCATCGCGCGCGCCGACCTGGATCCGGGCCGCATCGACGAGGTCGTGTTCGGGCACTGCGCCATGCCGGCCGAGGCCGCCAACTCGTCGCGCATCGTGGCGCTGCGTGCGGGCGTGCCCGAGCGTGTGCCGGCCGCGACCGTGCATCGCAACTGCGCCTCGGGTATGGAGGCCGTCGCCAACGCCTGTCTGCGCATCGCGGCGGGTGACGCGCGCTTGGTGCTCGCGGGCGGGATGGAGTCGATGAGCCAGATCCCGCTGCAGTACACGTACGAGTACGCGGATTTCCTCGAGGGGCTCATGCGGGCCAAGTCGCCCGTCGCCAAGCTGGGCGCGCTCGCCCGCTTCCGCCCGCGCATGCTCACGCCGCGGATCGCGATCGCCGAAGGGCTCACCGATCTCGTGTGCGGACTCAACATGGGCCAGACCGCCGAGGTGCTGTCGCGCGAGTTCCGCATCACGCGCGAGCAGCAGGACGCGTTCGCCCTGCAGAGCCATCAGCGCGCGCTCGCCGCGCGCGAGCGTCTGCGCGAGGAGATCGTCCCGGTGTACCCCGGACCCGCGTACGAGGCGGTCCGCGACGACGTCGGGCCGCGCGAGGGGCAGACGCTCGAGGCGCTGGCCAAACTCAAGCCCTACTTCGATCGCCGCAACGGCACGGTCACGGTGGGCAACGCCTGCCAGGTCACCGACGGCGCGGTCGCGCTGCTCGTGGGCGACGACGCGACCGCTGCGCAGTGGCCCACGCCGCCGCTCGGTCGCATCCGCAGCTTCGCGTTCGCCGGTCTCGCGCCGAGCCGCATGGGACTCGGGCCGGTGTTCGCCATCGCCAAGGCGCTCGCCAAGGCCGGGCTCACGCTGGCCGACATCGAGTTGTTCGAGATCAACGAGGCGTTCGCCGCGCAGGTGCTGGCGTGTCGCGCGGCCGCCGAGTCCGAACGTTTCGGGCGCGACGAGCTGGGGCTCGACGGCGCGCTGGGCACGATCCCCGAGGATCGGCTCAACGTGAACGGCGGCGCGATCGCGCTGGGTCACCCGGTGGGTTCGAGCGGCGCACGACTGCTGCTCACCACGCTGCACGAGATGCGTCGCCGCGGCGCGCGACTCGGTATCGCCTCCCTGTGCGTGGGTGGCGGTCAGGGCGCGGCGTTCGTGCTGGAGCGGTCATGACGAACGTGTTCCGCGTCGAACGGCGCGACGGCGGCATCGCGCATCTGATCGTCGATCATCCGGCGCGCAAGCTGAACGTGCTCGACTTCGATGCGCTCGCCTCGCTCGAGGCCGCGCTCACCGACCTCGAGGCGGCCACGCCCACGGGCGTGATCGTGTCGTCGGGCAAGCCCGGCAGCTTCATCGCGGGGGCCGACGTGGACGCGATCGGTTCGATCACGGACGAGGCGCAGGTGCACGCGTTCGTGCGCCGCGGGCAGCTCGCGTACCAGCGCCTGGCGGCACTGCCGTGTCCCACGGTGGCCGCGATCGACGGCGTCTGTCTGGGCGGCGGACTCGAACTGGCGCTCGCGTGCGATTCGCGCATCGCCAGCGAGGAGCCGCGCACCACGCTGGGGCTGCCCGAGGTCATGCTGGGCATCCTGCCCGCGTGGGGCGGCACGACGCGACTGTGGCGCCTCGTGGGCCTGCCCACCGCGCTCGACCTCATCCTGAGCGGGCGCACGCTCGATGCGAAGCGCGCCGAGCGCGCGGGTCTCGTCGCGCGCGCGGTGCCGGCCGCATGGTTGCTCGAGCGCGCCGAGGAGCAGCTCGCGGTCCTGCGCGCGCGGCCCGCCGCACGGCGTCGCGACGTGTTCCGCGCCAAGAACGCGGTCGACGCGTTCCTCTCGGGCACGGCGCCGGGCCGTTCGATCGTGTTCGCGCAGGCGCGCAAGGGCGTGCTCGCGCGCACCGCCGGCGTGTATCCCGCGCCGCTCGCGGTGCTCGGCGTGCTCGAGCGCACCGTGGGCGCTTCGGTCGAGGCGGGTCTCGTGGACGAGGCCGCCACCGTCGCACCGCTCGTCGTGGGTCCGGTGTGCAAGAACCTCGTGCGCATCTTCCATCTGAACGAGGCCGCCAAGCGCGCCAACGTGGTCGCGGACCCGTCGCTCAAGCCCGCGCGCATCGAGCGCATGGCGCTCATCGGCGCCGGCGTCATGGGCGCCGGCATCGCCGAGCTCGCCGCACGGCAGGGCATCGACGTGCGCATGCGCGAGATCAAGCCCGAGGCGCTGCAGAAGGGGTTGCAGACCATCCGGCGCGTCATCGACGAGCGCGGGCGCAAGAAGCGCCAACCCGCGCGCGAGAAGGACGCGCAGATGGCGCACGTGCTGCCCACGCTGGAGCTCACCGGCATGGGGCGCGCCGACTTCGCGATCGAGGTCGTCGTCGAGGATCCCGAGGTCAAGCGCCGCGTGTTCGGCGAGCTCGAGGTGCGCATCCCCGCGACCGCGCTACTCGCCACCAACACGAGCAGTCTCAGTGTGAACGCGCTCGCGGAGGGGCTGCGGCACCCCGAGCGCTTCGTGGGCTTCCACTTCTTCAATCCCGTGCACAAGATGCCGCTCGTCGAGGTCGTCCGCGGCGAGCGCACGAGCGACGCCGCGCTCGTCACCGCGGTGGGACTCGCGCGCCGCATGGGCAAGACGCCCGTGGTCGTGAAGGACTCGCCGGGCTTCGTCGTGAATCGCGTCCTCATGCCGTACCTGCGGGAGGCGCTGCACCTGCTCGACGAGGGCTGGCGCGTCGCCGATCTCGATGCGGCCATGAAGCGCTTCGGCATGCCCATGGGCCCGTTCGAGGTCGTGGACGAGGTCGGGCTCGACGTCGCGCACAAGGTCGCGGGCGTGCTGTCGAAGGCGTTCCCGGCGCGCATGGAGCCGTCGAGCGCGCTCGAGACGCTGATCGCGGCCGGACGCCTGGGTCGCAAGAACGGTCTGGGCTTCTACCGGCATCAGGGCCGCAAGCGCACGCCGGACCCCGCGGTGCGCGGGCTGCTGGGGCTGCGCGAGAGTCGTCGGCCGCAGACGCTCGACGCGCTCGCCGAGCGCATGGTGCTCGCGATGATCAACGAGTCCGCGCGCGTGGTCGAGGAGGGGCTCGTCTCGGGCCCCGACGTCGTGGATCTGGCGATGATCTTCGGAGCCGGCTTCCCGCCGTATCGTGGTGGCGTGCTGCGCCACGCCGACACGCTGGGGCTGTCCCACGTCGTCGCCCGGTTGCGTGCGTTGCACGCCGAGAAGGGCGCGCGCTACGAACCCTGCGCCCTGCTCGTGGCCAAGGCGGAGGCCGGCGAGACGTTCACCGCTCGCTGATCCCCGTCGCGCGGCGCGTGTTCCCCCAGGAGTCCGATGTGATCCCGACTCGTTTCGCCCTCGCGTTCCTGTGCGTGCTGCCCGCGGTCGCGGTGGAGTCGCCCGCCCGCGTCGGTGTCCCCGTCGTGGCCTCGTTCATGTACGCCTGCGCGTCCGACGAGCCCCGGCCCACGCTCACGACGGAGCGTGTGGGCGCGGGGGTGTTCCCCGCCCGAGCCGCGTCGGCGACGGTCGAGGTGTTCGAGCTCGGCCGCACACCCGTGCGCGCGGGGGACGTCATCGGCGAGGTGCGCGTGCGCGCCAACAGCGGGCGCACATCGGCCGACGAGTTGCTCGTGTGGGCCGAGCGCGGCGCGCGCTCGCTGGGCGGTGACGCCGTCGTCGGTTGGGCGGTGGACGATGCGGCCGCGTCGGGGGCGGGCCCGGTCGGGTTGCTGTGCGGCACCGCGAAGGTGGTGCGCTGGCGCTGAGGCGTGGCGGAGCACATCGCTTCACGATGCACGAACGCCCGGCGGGTTCCCCCGCCGGGCGTTCGTGTGGGTCGGATGCGACGTGCGACTCAGGCCGGATTCGGCGTCGGCTCGGCGAAGCCGGTGCCGGGGGCCGCGCCCTCGTCCGGGTTCTGCGCCGGTGCGGAGGCCGTCGGCGTGGCATCGTCGGTGTCGCTGGGGCGCAGGATCGGTCCCAGCGTCTCACCGCGCAGCACGCGGTCCATCTGGTCGCCGTCGATCGTCTCGCGCTCGAGCAGCGTGTTGGCGAGCAGGTGCAGCTTGTCGAGGTTGTCCTTGAGCAGCTGCAGCGCACGCGCGTGGGCCGCCTCGACGATGCGACGCACCTCGGAGTCGATCGTGACCGCGGTCTCCTCGCTGTAGTCCTTGGCCGCCGTGAAGTCGCGACCCAGGAACACGGTGTCCTCGCGCTTGCCGAACGTGAGCGGGCCCAGCTTCTCGCTCATGCCGAACCGCGTCACCATGTTGCGCGCGATCGCCGTGGCCTGCTCGAGGTCGCCGACCGCACCGGTGGTGAAGTGCTCGAACACGATCAGCTCGGCCGCACGGCCGCCCATCGCGTGGCAGAGACGGTCCTCGAGCTGCTTCTTGGAGTGGTTGTGGCGCTCCTCGGCCGGCGCGTACGCCGTCACGCCGAGCGCACGGCCGCGCGGGATGATCGTGATCTTGGTGACCGGATCCGAACCCGGCAGCAGCCACGCGACCAGGGCATGACCGGCCTCGTGGTACGCCGTCGTGCGCCGCTCCTTGTCGGACATGACGAGGCTGCGGCGCTCGAGCCCGAGCGTCACCTTGTCCTTGGCGTCCGAGAAGTCGCGCAGCGAGACCTTCTTGTGATTGCGACGCGCCGCCAGCAGCGCCGCCTCGTTCACGAGGTTCGCCAGTTCGGCGCCGGCCATGCCGGGCGTCTCGCGGGCGAGCAGCTTGAGATCGACGTCCTCGGCGAGCGGCACCTTGCGCACGTGCACCTTGAGGATGCCCTCGCGGCCGCGCACGTCGGGCCAGTCCACGACGATCTGACGGTCGAAGCGGCCCGGACGCATGAGCGCCGGGTCGAGCACGTCGGGGCGGTTGGTGGCCGCGATGATGATGACGCCCTCGTTGGACTCGAAGCCGTCCATCTCGAC
>CAZZLY010000055.1:0-19143 GCA_964655175.1 uncultured bacterium | reverse complement strand
CGCTGGCGACGGGTCAGCCGATCTGCGCGTACGTGAAGAACATGGCCAAGGACGGCGCCTACTACTGGGTCGTGGCGCTCGTCGCACCGATGCCGGGCGGCTACCTGTCGGTGCGCTTCAAGCCCACGAGTGCGCTGCTGCCGATCGTCGAGTCCGTGTACCGCGAGATGCGCGCCATCGAGATCGCGGCCGAGAACAACGGTCAGAGCGGGGACGACGCCATGGCCGCCTCGACCGCGTTCCTGGTGAAGGCGCTCGCCTCGAAGGGCTTCGCCGACTACGGCGCGTTCATGCGCGCGCTGCTGCGCGAGGAACTGGTGAGCCGCGAGCAGGAGCTCGCGCGTCAGGGCCTGCGTCTGTTCGAGGAGCCGCCGCACCCGGGTCACGATCCGGTCGCGGGCGCCCTGCACCGCAATTGCGCCACGGGCCGCGCGGACTACGCCAAGCTGCGGCAGCACTTCACGAACCTCGATGAACTGTGGCGCCTCGATCAGGAACTGCGCAGCGCCTCGCAGAAGATCCTCGAGCAGGCCGGCGACGTGGGTACGGTGGCGTTCAACGTCGCGTTCCGCGCCAGCAAGCTGGGCCACGAGGGCCAGAGCGTGGCGGTCATCGCCAGCTACCTGAACCAGTCGGCGGTGCAGATCAGCAGCCTCGTCAAGGGCATCACCAAGCGCATCAGCGTCGTCTCGGAGCGGTTGTCACGCGTGGTGTTCGATCTCGCGTGGCTGCGTCTGCAGTTCGAGATGGCGGTGATCTACCAGCACGAGGTCGCGAGCGAACTGGGGCCCGACGGCCACGGACTGACCGCGGAGCAGCTGCAGGTGCGCTGGGGCATGCTGGGGCACCTGCGCGAGGTGTACGAGGCCACCGGCCGCCGGGCGCTCCACGAGCTCGAGGAGCTCGCGCGCGAGGGCGCCGGCATCACCGATCACTCGGACAACCTGGATCGCATCGTCATGGCCCTGCGCGTGGCGCGCGTGAGCGGGCTGGTCGAGTCGAGTCGGCTCGAGAGCGACGCGTTCCGCACGATCTTCGCGCAGGTCGACAAGCAGATCGAGAGCACGATGCAGGAGCTCAAGCACCTCAACCTGATCTCGGGTCGCCTGCAGCAGCTGTCGAGTGACGCGCCGCGCATCGGAACGGACATCCGCGAGGCCGGGGACCATCTCGAGCAGCATCACGGCGAGATGATCCATCTGACCTCGCAGCGCGGACCGAGCGAGCCGGGCTGGACCGACGTGGACGGAACGCACGACCTGCACGCCGCCTGAACCCTCATTCAGGCGTTCCCACGCGACCCGCCGGGCCCGACCCCGGCGGGTCGCGGTCGTCTCGTCCGCACGAGCGCCGCACCGGCGCTCGTGGGCGGTGACGCCGCGCTCATGCGGAACGGGCGAACGGCCGATGCGTCCCGGGTTGCCTCGATGCGGGGCGACTGCGAATGTCCCCGGGTGGTTCGCGACGTTCCCGCTCCTCCGCCCCGGAGACTTCGATGCGACGCTCCCTCCACCTCCTCCTCCTCGTGGTGCTCATGACCGCCTCCTCGTCGTCCTCGCACGCCGCCCCGCCGCCCGCCGACCCCGCCCTGTGGCTCGAGGAGGTCACCGGCGAACCCGCACTGAAATGGGTGCGGCAGCAGAACGACCTCACCACGGGTGAACTGGCGAACACGCCCGAGTTCAAGACGATGAGCGACCGCTTCCTGGCGATCCTCGACTCGCGCGATCGCATCCCCGGGATCTCGCGCATCGGCTCGCTCTACTACAACTTCTGGCGCGACGCGCAGCATCCGCGCGGCGTCTGGCGGCGCACGACGCTCGAGGAGTACCGCAAGCCCGCGCCCGCGTGGGAGACGGTGCTCGACCTCGATGCGTTGGGCGCGGCCGAGGGCGAGAACTGGGTCTGGGAGGGCGCCGACGTGCTCTCGCCCGCCGACGAGCGCTGCCTGCTGTCGCTGTCGCGTGGCGGTGCGGATGCGACCGTCATCCGCGAGTTCGACCTCACCACCAAGTCGTTCGTGAAGGACGGCTTCAACCTGCCCGAGTCCAAGAGCAACGCGAGCTGGCTCGATCGCGACCATCTGTATCTGGGCCTGGCGTTCGATTCGAGCACGGTCACCACGTCCGGCTATCCGCGCGTGATCAAGACGTGGCGCCGCGGCACGCCGGTCGAATCCGCCACGCTCGTGTACGAGGGCCCCGAGACCGACGTGTCGGTGGGCGCGATGCGCGACCACACGCCGGGCTTCGAGCGCGACTTCCTGTCGCGCGGCATGACGTTCTACACGAACGAACTGTACCTGCTGCGCGACGGCAAGCGCCTCCGCATCGAGAAGCCCGACGACGCGGAGGCCTCGGTGTGGCGCGAGTGGCTGCTCGTGCAGCTGCGCACCGCGTGGACCGTGGGCGGCCGCACCTTCCCCGCCGGTTCGCTGCTCGCCGCGCGCTTCGACGACTATCTCGCGGGCAAGCGCGACCTGACGGCGCTGTTCACGCCGACGCCGACCACGTCGCTGGCCGGGTTCTCGAACACGCGCTCGACGCTGCTGCTGTCGGTGCTCGATCGGGTCCGCAGCCGCGTCTACACCGCGACGCCCGGGGCCAAGGGCTGGACCGTGGCGATGGTCAAGGGGCTGCCCGAGTTCGGCAGCATCGGCGTGCGCGCGGTGGACGACCTCACGTCGGACGACTACTGGCTCACGATCACCGACTTCCTCACCCCGTCGAGCCTGTCGCTCGGCACGGTGGGACGCGAGGGCTTCGAACGTCTCAAGCAGACGCCCGCGTTCTTCGACGCGTCCCGGTTGAGCGTCGAGCAGCACGAGGCCGTCTCGAAGGACGGCACGCGGATCCCTTACTTCCAGGTCGCACCCAAGGACCTCGTGCTCGACGGGCACACGCCCACCATGCTCACCGGCTACGGCGGCTTCGAGGTCTCGTATCAGCCGTACTACAGCGGCGTGCAGGGCGCCGGCTGGCTGGAACGCGGGGGCGTGCTGGTGGTGGCCAACATCCGCGGCGGCGGCGAGTTCGGACCCGAATGGCACAACCGCGCCATCAAGGAGAACCGGCAGCGCTGCTACGAGGACTTCAGCGCGGTGGCGCGCGACCTCGTGGCGCGCAAGGTCACGAGCGTGTCGCACCTGGGCTGCATCGGCGGCTCCAACGGTGGGCTGCTCGTGGGCAACATGCTCACCCAGTACCCCGATCTGTTCGGCGCGGTGGTGTGCCAGGCGCCGCTGCTCGACATGCAGCGCTACAGCACCCTGCTCGCCGGCGCGTCGTGGATGGGCGAGTACGGCGACCCGTCGATCCCCGAGCAATGGGCGTACATCCAGAAGTGGTCGCCCTACCATCTGCTCAAGGACGGCGTGAAGTACCCGCGCATCCTGTTCACCACCTCGACGCGTGACGATCGCGTGCATCCGGGCCACGCCCGCCGCATGGCGCACAAGATGGAGGCCATGGGTGCGGACGTGCTGTTCTACGAGAACATCGAGGGCGGCCACGGCGGCGCGGCGGACAACAAGCAGCAGGCCTTCATGAACGCGCTCGCGTTCACGTTCCTGTGGAAGCAGCTGAGCGGCGGGTTCTGATCGCGGACAACGTGACCGGACGCGATCACGTCCCGTGAACAACCGGAAGCCCCGCGGGCTCGCGCCCGCGGGGCTCCTCTCTCGGTAAGCTCTCTCTCATCGGCCCTTCGCGCTTCCCATGGCGCGAGGGCGGCACATCGCTTCCTCATCCCGCAATCGCCAGGGTCACCCGGCGGTCCGCCGCGATCGCGCGCTGCGCGGCCGCCCATGCATCCGCGGCCAGCGCGCGGATCGTGGTGTCCTGCGTCGCGGAGGCGGCACATTCCGCCATCACACGGGCCCGTTCGGCGGCCTCCATCGCGTCCTGTGCGGCTTCGAGTCCCTTCTGCTGAAGTTCGGCCCACTGCATCGCCAGGCTCGCGATGTTCGCGGCGAGCGTGGCGGCGCGGCGAGCACCGGCGACCGTGAGAGCGTACGACGCGTGCTGCAGGACGGGCAGGTCGGCGGTGCAGATCGGGGGAGTCATGGCGGAGAGACCTCGTCGTGGGGGGACTGCGTTTCGCGGGCCCATCGCCCGCTTGCATGACCACAGGTGCGAGGTCGACGCGTCCTGATACACGGCATCGCAACGGAGAGGCGTGTTCGTTCACGTTCACGGGGATCGCATCGCACGATCCACCGTGCGTCACGCATCACGTCGTGTCGTTCGACCGGATGCCGAAAGCCCCGCGGGCGTGTGCCCGCGGGGCTTCTCTCTCTCGGCTCTCCTCATCCCCGCGCTTCCCATGTCGCGGTGATGGGCCCTGCCACTCGTTCAGCCCGCGATGGCGAGCGTCACCCGACGATCCGCCGCGATCGCGCGCTGCGCGGCCGCCCACGCATCGGCGGCGAGCGCGCGCACCGTGGCGTCCTGCGTCGCGGAGGCCGCACACTCGGCCATCACGCGAGCCCGCTCGGCCGCCTCCATCGCATCCTGCGCCGCCTCGAGACCCTTCTTCTGGATCTCGGCCCACTGCATCGCCAGGCTCGCGATGTTCGCGGCGAGCGTGGCGGCGCGGCGAGCACCGGCGACCGTGAGAGCGTACGACGCGTGCTGCAGGACGGGCAGGTCGGCGGTGCAGATCGGGGGAGTCATGGCGGAGAGACCTCGTCGTGGGGGGCGCTTCCTGCGGGCTCATTGCCCGCTTGCATGACCACAGGTGCGAGGTCGAAGCGGTCTGATACACCGGTCGTTCTTCAGGGCGTCGATGGGACCGCACGAATCCCTGCGAACGCGTTGCAGGGCGCGCGCATCGGGGCTTTCGCACCCGTCCCCCGGCACGGGCGGCGCCGCCGCGCACCACCCCCGGAAAGCCCGAACCGCCCGGTGGCATCCTGCCTCCGGGCGGTCGGTTCGCGCGGGTCGGGAGACCGGGGACCGGTTCCCGTCGCGCCGTCTTCGGCGTTCATCGGCGTCCGCTGGATGCTCGGCGGACGACGAACGCCGCGCCCTGACGAGCGCGGCGTCCACGTGTTCGCACGAGCGCACGCAGCGCTCGCGTGGCGTCAGCTCTTGAGGTCCTGGACCGCGTCGGCGAGCACCGTCGCGTTGTTGTCCGAGATCTCGAAGAAGCCACCCTGCACCTGCCACTCCTGCTCGGTCCCGTTCGCGCCACGCACCGTGAGCGTCCCGCTCGCCAGCGCGGTGACGAGCGCCGCGTGGTTCACGAGCACACCGAAGTAACCCTCGGTGCCGGGGGCGTGCACGTACTGCACGTCGCCCTCGAACACCGTGCGATCCGGCGTCAGCACACTCAGCTTGAACAGGTCGGCCACGTCAGGCTCCCGCCTTCATCTTCTCGGCGTGCGCGATGACCTCGTCGATGCCGCCCTTCATGTAGAAGGCCTGCTCCGGCAGGTCGTCCAGCTTGCCGTCGACGATCATCTTGAAGCCCTTCACCGTGTCCTCGAGCTTGACGTACTTGCCCGGCGTACCGGTGAACGCCTCGGCCACGAAGAACGGCTGCGACAGGAAGCGCTGGATGCGGCGCGCGCGACCGACGACCAGCTTGTCGTCCTCCGAGAGCTCGTCCATACCGAGGATGGCGATGATGTCCTGGAGATCCTTGTAGCGCTGCAGCACGCGCTGCACCGAACGCGCGACGGCGTAGTGCTCGTCACCCACGATCTGCGGATCGAGGATGCGGCTCGACGACGACAGCGGATCGACGGCCGGGTAGATGCCGAGCTCGGCGATCGAACGCTCGAGCACCGTGGTGGAGTCGAGGTGCGAGAACGCGGTGGCCGGCGCCGGGTCCGTGAGGTCGTCGGCGGGCACGTAGATGGCCTGCACCGACGTGATCGAACCCTTCTTGGTCGTCGTGATGCGCTCCTGCAGCGCACCCATCTCCGTCGACAGCGTGGGCTGGTAACCGACGGCGCTGGGCATACGACCCAGGAGCGCCGACACCTCGGAGCCCGCCTGCGTGAAGCGGAAGATGTTGTCGACGAAGAACAGCACGTCCTTGCCTTCCTCGTCGCGGAAGTACTCGGCCATCGTGACACCGGTCAGCGCGACGCGCAGACGGGCACCCGGCGGCTCGTTCATCTGGCCGAACACCATCACCGTCTTCGCGATGACGCCCGACTCGGTCATCTCGTGATAGAGGTCGTTGCCCTCGCGCGTGCGCTCGCCGACACCGGCGAACACCGAGAAGCCGCCGTGCTGCGTGGCGATGTTACGGATGAGCTCCTGGATGAGCACCGTCTTGCCGACGCCGGCGCCTCCGAACAGACCGACCTTGCCACCACGCTGGTAGGGCGCGAGCAGGTCGACGACCTTGATGCCGGTCTCGAACAGCTGCTTCTCGGTCTCCTGCTCCGCGAACGGCGGGGCGAGACGGTGGATCGGCAGGTTCTTCTTGGCCGCGACCGCACCCTTCTGGTCGATCGGCTGGCCGAGCAGGTTGAAGATGCGGCCGAGGCCGATCTCACCGACCGGCACCGAGATCGGCGCGCCCGTGTCGGCGGCGGCCATGCCACGCACCAGACCGTCGGTCGAGCTCATGGCGACGCAGCGGACGACGTTGTCGCCCACGTGCAGGGCGGCCTCGACGGTCACGTCGATGCCGGCCTTCTCGTCCTTGATCTGGATGGCGTTGAGCAGCTGCGGCAGCTTGTCCGGATCGAACGCCACGTCCACCGTGGGACCGATCACCTGCACGACCTTACCGACGTTCATGGACTTCTCCTTCACGTTGAAAGATGCGACGGCGGACGTTGCCGCCGCACGGTGAGGGCTTATTTCAGAGCTTCGGCGCCGCCGACGAGTTCGGCGATCTCGCGCGTGATGAGGGCCTGACGGAGGCGATTGCGCTGCAGCGTGAGCCGGTCGACCAGCTCACCGGCGTTCTTGCGCGCGGAACCCATCGCCACCATGCGCGCCGACTCCTCGGACGCGCGCGCGTCGGCGATCGCCGCGTACAGCTTGGCGGTCGCGTAACGCGGCAACAGCTCGCCGAAGATGCTCTCGGCGTTCGGCTCGAAGATCGCGCCGCTGTCGCCCGTGCCGCCCTCGACGGACTGCCCCCCGCCCACGGGCAGGAAGACCTCGGTCAGGAGCTTGCGGACGATGGCGTTGACGAAGTGCGTGTACAGCACCTCGACGCGATCGACGGTGCCATCGGTGAACCACGCGGTGAGGTCCTGCGTCAGCTCACGCGCGAAGTCCAGGCTGGCGTCGGTCGGGAAATCCACGTAGCTGGCGAGGATGGGATAGCTGCGACGCTTGAAGTAGTCGCGGCCCTTCTTGCCCACCAGCACGAGCTGGATCGAACCCGGTGCCGCCGCGCGGAGACGCTGCTCGGCCGCGCGGATGATGTTCGTGTTGTAGGCGCCGCACAGGCCGCGCTGCGCCGTCACGACGACCAACGCCGTGGTGCGCACCTCGCGGGCCTTGAACAGCGGATGCTCGAGCTCCGACGCCGCACCGGCGAGGTTGCCCAGCATCTGCGTGATCTTGGCGGCGTACGGACTGGCCGCCTGAGCACGCTGCTGCGCACGCCGCAGCTTCGCCGCGGCCACCATCTCCATGGCCTTGGTGATCTGCTGCGTGCTCTTGGTGGCGCGGATGCGCCGGCGGAGGTCCTTCAACGAGGCCATGGTCGATTACGCCTTGAACTGGGCCTTGAAGGCCTTGACGGCCTCGTGGAGCTTCTTGTTGTCGTCGTCCGAGATGGCCTTGGTGGTGCGGATGTTGTGCGGCAGCTCGGGGTAGTTCTTGTCGACGAACGCGAGCAGCTCGTCCTCGAAGCGACGCACCGCGGCGACCGGCAGGTCGTCGAGGTAGCCGTTCGTGCCGGCGAAGATCGAGACGACCTGCTTCTCGACCGGCATGGGCTGGAACTGGCCCTGCTTGAGGAGCTCGACCATGCGCTCGCCGCGCGTCAGCTGCGCCTGCGTCGCCTTGTCGAGGTCCGAGCCGAACTGCGCGAAGGCCGCGAGCGCGCGGTACTGCGCGAGGTCGAGGCGCAGACGGCCGGCCACCTGACGCATGGCCTTGATCTGCGCGGAGCCGCCGACTCGGGACACCGAGATACCGACGTTGATGGCCGGTCGCACGCCCGAGTAGAAGAGGTCGCCCTCGAGGAAGATCTGGCCGTCGGTGATCGAGATCACGTTGGTCGGGATGTACGCCGACACGTCACCGGCCTGGGTCTCGATGAACGGCAGCGCGGTGAGCGAGCCGCCGCCGTGCTGATCCGACAGCTTGGCCGCGCGCTCGAGCAGACGCGAGTGCAGATAGAACACGTCGCCGGGGTACGCCTCGCGACCCGGCGGGCGGCGCAGCAGCAGCGCCAGCTGGCGGTACGCGGCGGCCTGCTTGGAGAGGTCGTCGTACACGCACAGCACGTGGCCGCCGTTGTACATGAACTCCTCGCCCATCGCGACACCGCAGTAGGGCGCGATGTACTGCAGCGGCGCGGACTCCGACGCCGACGCGGTGACGACGATCGTGTACTCCATGGCGCCGTACTTCTCGAGCGTGCCCACGACGTTCGCGACCGTGGACTCCTTCTGCCCGATCGCGACGTAGATGCAGATGACGCCCGTCCCCTTCTGATTGAGGATGGTGTCGATCGCGATCGTGGTCTTGCCGGTCTGGCGGTCACCGATGATGAGCTCGCGCTGGCCGCGGCCGATCGGGATCATGGCGTCGATGGCCTTGATGCCCGTCTGGAGCGGCTCCTTGACCGACTGACGATCGATGACGCCCGGCGCGTTGAACTCGATGTTGCGGAACTTGTCCGAACCGATCGGGCCCTTGCCGTCGACGGGCTGACCGAGCGCGTTCACGACGCGACCGATGAGCGCCTTGCCGACCGGCACCGAGGCGATGCGACCGGTGCACTTCACCTGGTCGCCTTCCTTGATGTTCTTGTCGGAGCCGAAGAGCACCGCGCCGACGTTGTCCTCTTCGAGGTTGAGCACCATGCCCATGACGCCGCCCGGGAACTCGAGCAGCTCGCCGGCCTTGGCGTCCTCGAGACCCCACACGCGCGCGATGCCGTCGCCCACGGACAGCACGCTGCCGACGCTCTTGGTGTCGAGCTTGGCCTCGTAACGTTCGAGTTCCTGCGCCAGGACGGCGCTCACTTCTTCAGGACGGAAAGACATGGGTGGCAACCCCGTTTCGTATGATGTTTGGGTGATCCCTGCGTGCGCGCGCGGCCCGTGGCCGGCGTCACACGCTCACTTCGTAGAGCTGACGCGAGATCGACTCGAGCAGATTCTTGACGCTGCGATCGATGACCCGGTCGCCGATGCGCACGTAGGCGCCGCCGACGAGGGCCGGATCCTGACGGGCCTCGAGCACGATCTTCTTGCCCGTGACCCGCTCGAGCTCCGTGTTGAGCCGGGCGCGCTCGGCGTCGGTGAGCGCGACCGCACTCACGACGACCGCGCGCTCGAGACCCTTCACGCGCTCGACGATGACCTGGAACTCGTGCGCGATGGCGTGCACGAGCCCGAGACGCTTCTTGCGCAGCAGCAGGTCGGCGAACACCCGGACGCCCGGGGTCACACGGTCCTGCAGCGACTGCGACAGGATGCGCCGACGATCGGCCGGACTCACCTGCGGGTCGAGGAGGAACCGACCCACGCGAGTGCCCGGCGCCAGCAGCGTCGCCAACCCCTGCAGCTCCTCGAGCGTCTGCTCGAGCAGTGCCACGGCGGGCGAACCCGCCTTGGCGGCCTGCTTGGTGACGAGCAGCTGCAGTGCGCGAGCGTAACGACCGGCGACCGACACGTCCTTCATCATCGGATCGCTCCGACCTCGTCGATGAACTTGGACGCGAGCTGACGCTGCGCCGGGTCATCGAGCTTGGCGGCCAGGATCTTCTCCGCGGTCTTGATCGAGAGCATCACGACCTGCTCCTTGAGCAGCTCCTTCTGCTTCTCGCGCTCACGCATGATCTCGTCCTCGGCCTTCGCCAGACGATCCTGCGCTTCCTTCTGAGCCTGCTCGCGCATCTCACCGGCGACCTTCTGGCCCTCGGCCACGGCCTCCTGGAGACGCACGCGCGCCTGCACCTCGATGCCCCGCAGATCGGCCTCGTACTTGGCCTTGAGCTCGTCCGCCGCCTTCTGGCGACGGTCGGCCTCGGCGAAGTCCCCGGCGATGCGCTGCCGGCGAGCCTCGAGCTGCGCGACGATCGGCCCCCACGCGAAGCGACTCAGGATCCACACGAGAATCAGGAACCCGAGCACCTGCGTGCCGAGCAATTGGATGTCGACCAATCCGTTCATCGTTACTCCCGTGCGTACGCGACGATCATGCGGTGCATGACGTCGCGCACCGGCGTGGAGACATCGCTCAGGCGAGCTTGCCCATGAGGAGGAACACGGTCACGAACGCATAGATCGTGAGGGCCTCGGCGAAGGCGCCGATGATGATCATGGCCGTCTGGAGCTTGGCGATCTCGGCCGGCTGACGACCCATCGCGTTGAGGGCGCCCTGACCGATCAGACCCAGACCGATGCCCGAGCCGATGGCGGCGATGGCGACGCCGAGCGGGAGCGACATAGCGAGCGCGTACTTGAAATCCATGAGAATCCTCCTTGTGACGTGTTTCTAGTGGGCGTTGTGGTGCGCTTCCCCGCCATGACCGTGATCGTGGTCGTGACCATGATCGTGCGGCAGCATGAGGAGGAAGTAGATGGTGCTCAGCATCGAGAACACCATGGCCTGGACGAAGCTCGTGAGCAGCGCCAGGAAGAGGAAGATGAAGTGGATGGGCAACCCGAAGGGCAGCTGGCCCAGGCCCATGGCCGCGAACGCGCCGATCCCGAGCGTCGCGAAGCCCACGAGGAGCATGTCCTCGCCGAAGATGTTGCCGAACAGACGGCACGAGAGCGACACCGGCTTGGCGATCTCACCGATCACGTGGATCGGGAAGAGCAGCGGCACCAGCGCCCACTCGATCGCGGTGCGCGGCGAGCCGGCCATGTGGTCCAGGTAGCCGAGCGGACCCGACTCCTTGATCGCCGAGTACTGCACGTACACGAACACCGTGAGCGCGAGCGCCAGCGTGACGTTGAGGTTCGACGTCGGCGACTCCATGAGCGGCACGATGCCGAACAGGTTCATGGCGAAGATGTAGATGAACAGCGAGCCCAGGAACGGCACGTAGCGCGGGCCGTACTTGGGGCCCAGGATGTCGCAGATCTGCGTCGAGATCGTGTCCACGAGCGCCTCGACCACGTTCTGCAGCGGGCCCGGCACCATCTGCGGGTTGCGGGTCGCGAGGAACGCGATGAACGCCAGCACCAGCGCCACGAACAGCGAGAAGATCACGATCTCGTACTTGTGGATGAAGTGACCCCACGGCGTGCCGTGTCCGGCCTTGGCGAGGATCGAGAGGATCGTGTCGAACTTCTTGGGGCCCGCCTCGGCCTCGCCGTGCTCGGCCGCTTCGGCGCCGTGCTCGGTGGCACCGTGCTCGACGGCGGCAGCGCCCTCGGGGGCAGCCCCCTCGTGCGCCTCGGTTGCGTGCGGCGCGGCCTCGCCATGGCTCGTGGTCGTGACCTGCTCGGTGGCGACCGGCGTGGCGGACTCGGCGTTGGCGCGGTTCGCCCAGGCACCCAGGAACCACAGACCCGCGAGCACCACCGCGAGCGCGACGGCCGGCTTCCAGCGGCTGGCGACGAAGCCCTTCCACGCCTGCGACTCGAGCAGCGTGCGCGAGACGGCCTTGAGCAGGATGATCGCGAACGGCAACGTGAAGCCCGCCGCGAGCCAGATCGCAGGCAGGTTGAGCAGCAGCACCGCGCCCACGCCGAGCATGGCGACGTGCGCCGCGAGCGGCAGCCACAGCCGCTTCAGGCGAGCCTTCTCGTCGGTCGTCGGCGACGTGAGGCCGACCACGACCTTCTCGAGCAGCCACATCTGCAGCAGCGACCACATGGCGCCGGCCGCGAGACCGAGACCGGCCTTGAGGCTGGCGTACACGGCGGCGTAGAGCGACACGAACAGTGCCGCCCCGAAGGCGGTGCGGCGGACGCGTGCGAGGAATTCGAGACCCATTGACTGGCGACGTGCTCGCGACCCGGGGGTCAGCGGTGCTTGTCGCGCTCCTCCAGTTCCTGGACCCGGCGAAGGATCAAGTAGGTTTCCCGGCCCGCCGCGAAGAAGCCCACCACGACTCCGGCGATGGAGAAGCGTGGCTCGGTCGCGAAGTGACGATCCAACCACCTGCCGATGAACCAACCCACGAGTGGGGAGGTGAACAACAGGCCGGGGATCGCCAGCAGCATGCTCGTACTCCGCCGACCCGAGTTGTCGGGACGCTGTTCATGCGGAGGTACCATGCCGCGGACCTCGTTTCGTTTGCTGCGTGAAAGTTTTCACAAGACCCCGCACAACCGACGCATTTGCAACGGCTGACGAGGGCGGCGGGGAAACTAGTCGACGCGGCCGCGAGGGTCAAGCCGGGCTGGGAACTTGGAATCGGGATCGCGCGTCCTGAAGAGACTCTGAAGAGCTTGTCGTGCCCGTCGTGTGCCCCGGATCGGCTCGAACCGTGCGGGGACGGTGGCCGCCCACGCCTGGGTGGCCACTATCAACTCGCATTTTCGCAATCACTTACGGGGCAAGTCCTGCGCCCGGGACGTGTCCGGTCCCGGGGAGCGTCCCTTTGGGCAAGTGTTATCCGACGATTCGACAATGCGTTAGCACTGCGCTCGCGCCCGCTCTGGCGTCCCGGGCGCGCGCCCGCTATCTTGCCCACCGTGATCCCCATCTCGTGCACCCAGGTCGAGGTCCATGTCTTCCGGCGCCGCGGTAAGCGCTTGGAAACATTACTCATCCGTCGTTCGCCCGAGCGCTCGCTGGCCGGTGTCTGGCAGCCGGTGACCGGCGGGATCGAGCGCGGTGAATCCGCCATGCAGGCGGCGCTGCGCGAGGTCCGCGAGGAGACCGGCCTGCGGCCGATCCGCTGGTGGGCCCTGGAGCACATGGCGAACTTCTACGACGTCGCGGCCGACCACGTGCGCATCGTGCCGGTGTTCGCGGCCGAGGTGGCGTGGACCGACCCGGTGCACCTGTCGCACGAGCACGACCGCTACGCGTTCCTGCCCCTCGCACGCGCACGCGCGACCGTGTTGTGGGCGACGCAGCGCCGCGCCCTCGACGCGCTCGTCGAGGAGGTGCTGTCGGGCTCGCCCGGTGGTGCGGCGCGCGAGATCACCGCGCGACTCGCGCCCCCCGGTCCGACGCCCGCGCGCACGCGCGCCGCGTCACGCCGCACCACGACCTCACCCGAGCGCCCCGCGCGTCCGCGCGCGAAGCACCGCCCCACCCCGCCGGCCGCGGCCCGCCGCCGCGCCGCGCGCTGAACAGGAGACCGCGATGGCCAGTAACAACTCGTTCGACGTCACGACCGGCGTGGACATGATGGAAGTGCAGAACGCCGTGGATCAGGCGAGCAAGGAACTCACGCAGCGCTACGACTTCAAAGGGCTCAAGGTCGGCATCGAGCTCGACATGAAGGCCAAGACGATCACGCTCACCGCGCCCGACGAGCATCGGCTGGCGGCGGTGTGGGACGTGGTGCAGTCCAAGATGGTCAAGCGCAAGGTGCCGCTCAAGAACCTCAAGCCGGGCAAGATCGAGGTCGCGGCCGGTTCGAGCTCGCGCCAGGTGGTGCCGATCCAGGACGGGCTCACGCAGGAGCAGGCCAAGGAGGTCGTGAAGTTCCTCAAGGAGGCCAAGCTCAAGAAGGTGCAGGCGTCGATCAACGCCGAGACCGTGCGCATCTCGGGCCCCGACAAGGACGACCTGCAGGGCGCCATCGCGCTGCTCAAGTCGCACGACTTCGGCATCGAACTGAACTTCGGGAACTTCCGCTCCAACTGAGCGCGGTGTTCACGAACGACACGACCCCGGTCGCGTGAGGCGCGGCCGGGGTCGTGTCGCAGGTGGGGCACGGACGGTTCGATGCACGAGTCGCGCGAGGGCGTACGCCTGGTTCGAGCGCACGCGCCGCAGGCGACCGGCGCGCCGCGCGACTCACTCCGACGGCGGGTAGCTGTCGATGAGTCGGTTCTGCTTGTTCGTGAACGCGATGAGCGCGCGCAACCCCATGGGCTTGAACCCGCGCTTGCGATTGGCGGCGCCGATCGTGAACAGCAGCGACTGGTAGTGCAGCAGCTCGCGATAGGCCTCGACCAGCGGCATCTCGGGATCCCACATGTGGATCGCCTCGGCACCGGCGCCGTTCACCTCGATCACCTTGAAGGCCTCGCCGCGCTGCAGTTCCTCGAGCGAGCGGAACCGGATGTCGAACCGTCCGAACCAGAACTCGGGCATGCTGCGCGCGATGGCGTCGAAGCGCTCACTGAGCACGGGCGTGATCGCGGCGCGCGCGTCGCGATACAGCCCACCCGTGCGGATGCTGCCGATGAACGACAACCGCACCATCTCGGCATCGGCGGGCACCCGCGCCAGCAACTCCGGCGAGAGCCCGCGATGCTGCCGATCCTCGCCGCGGAAGAAGCGCGACTTGTAGGCCATGCGCGGCTCGCGCGCGATGAGCTCGCGCACCGTCGAGACGCCGTCCCCGATGACGTGCGGCCAGTACCGCAGCGTGAGCGAGTGCACGCGCCCCGTGGCCTCGCCGGGCATGCGCACGTAGAGCACGCCGGCTTCGCCCTGGAACGGCACGGCCTCCTGCAGCATGAGCTTCACGCCGGGCGGGTACTTGGCCAGATAACGCTGCAGGGCCTCGCGATCGTCCACGAGCTGCACGCCGAACCCCTGCCAACCCACGTCGGGCTTGGCGACGATCGGGAACGACAACCCGGCCGTCTCGAGACGCGCGCACGCGTCCGCGAGCGCACGCACCGCGTCGGGATCGTCGGCATCGCGGTGCGCGGTGACGAACGTGGCGACCCAGGCCTCCTGCCCGCCGCCGATCTGTCCCAGACAGTCGCTCTTCGACTCGCCCCACAAACCGCCCGCCTCGATGCACGGATCCGCGAGCGCCGGCAGCGTGACACTGCCGTGCCGCAACGCGAGCCACAGCCAGCGCAGGCCGAGCGGCGTGTAATAGAGCGGCGGCGGGATCTGCTCGGACTCCGAGATGTGTCGCGCCGAGGCGGGCACGGGCGGCATGCCCTCGATGATCGACGGATGGCCCGGCGAGGCGCCCGCACCCGCCTCCTCGCGTTCGACGATGCCGCGCAGCACCCGACGCAGCAGGAAGCCCACGAGCACCACGACCGCGACCGCCAGAGCGAGGAACGCGTGTTCGTGACCGGCGTGCGAGTTGAAGAACGCATCGCCGAAGTGCAGCACCACGAACAACAGCACGCCGGTCCACAACACCGACGTGATCACCGCGGGCACCAGGAAGACCAGGAACGGCATCCCGAGGAAGCCGCAGGCGAAGAACGTCGAGAACAACAGGCCCGGCACGAGTCGGCACAGCGCGATCGCCGTGACGCGGTGATCGCGCAGGCGACGTTCCGCGCGTCCCAACTGATCGTCCGAGAGGAACCGACGCAGCGACACCGCGCGGCGCGCCAGCCGACCGAGGGCGAAGATCAGGATGTCGCTGGTGAACACGCCCGCATACAGCGTGGCGAACGCGAACGCCACCGGGACGTCGTATTCATGGATCAGCACGGCCGCCATGGCGGCGGCGACGTCCTCGTTGAGGAACGGCCCGAAGAACAGCGCGATGAAGCGTCCCCAGGGCGTGCCGAACAACAACGCGCTGAAGCCGCCCCACCACGCGACGACGTGGGTCCACAGGTCCGCGAGCGGGGCCATCATCGCGAGATTCGCCTCGTGCGCCGAGTCGTCACGCGACGACGCTCTTGGACTCGGATGCGGCGGCGACGGCCTTGAGGCCGTCGGGGCCCAGATAGCGCTCGACGAGGCGGCGCGGCGCGCCCAGCAGATCGATCACCACCAGACCATCCACGACGTTGGCGAAGTCGGGATCGCGATTCACACCCAGGATGCGCCCGCCGAGCCCCAGATAGCGCCGCAGCAGCACGGGGACGTCGCGCTGACCGTTCTCGAAGCGCTGCACGCGCTCGGACAACGCCTCGAGATCGGTGACGTGCGGCAGCTCGGCGGCGACCTCGTCGCAGGGTTCATCGAACGCGACGGGATTGCGCGGGCGGACCTTGTCGCGGCGCTCACGGCACATGTGGTTCGACTCGAGGAACGCCGTCATGAGCTGCTGCGACATGGTCGAGTACGCGTCCGAGATGCTGACCGCGCCCATGAGATGACGATGGCGCGGTCGCTGCGCCACGAAGCGGCCGATGCCGCACCACAGCAGATGCAGCGCACCGAACGACCGCTGGTACTCCGCGCGCACGAACGAGCGGCCCAATTCCAGCGTCGGCCCCAGCGAATCGAGCAGCGCACGGTCGTAATGGAAGAGCGTCGTGGTGTAGAGCCCGTCGAGCCCACGCTGGCGCACGATGTCGTCCACCACGCCGATGCGATACGAGCCCACGAGCTCGCGCGCTTCGGCGTTCCACACGAACAGATGGTGGTAGTCCGGATCGAATCGATCCAGATCGAGCGCCTTGCCCGTGCCCTCGCCCACCGCGCGGAACGCGAGCTCGCGCTGGCGACCGATCTCGTGCAGGACGTGCGGCAGCCGCGCCGCCTCCGCGGCGTAGACCACGTACTCCTTGGCCTCGAACAGGCGGCATTCGGCGGGCAACGCCGCGATCTCGGCGACCAAGTCGTCGACGGAGCCCGCGGGCGCGACCTCGACCATGGTGCGCGGCGTCGACGCGTCGGCACGACGCGCGGCGGCGCGTTCGGTGCCCAACGCCAACGTGCGCGCCCGCAGACCCGCCATCACCTTGGCATCGTCCGGTTCGGCGCACAGTTCCGCGGCCGCGATCGGATCCCCCACGGCGATCGGCAGCGTCCGGCCGAACTTGTTGAGCAGTTCGTGCGGCAGCCGCAGCGTGCGCAGCATGGGATGGACGAGTCCCAGCGCCTGGAACCACGCGCTGTTACGACCAGCGAAGTGCACGGGGACCACCGGCGCACCCGAGCGGCGCACGAGCCGCGCCAGATGCGCGGGCCACGCCGACTCCACCACCTCGCGACCACCGTGGTGCAGGTGCGCGACCTCGCCCGCGGGGAACAGCACGAGCATGCCGCCCTGCTCGAGCCAACGATGCGCCGCGCGCATGCCGGGCACGTTGCGTCCCTTGCTGCCCGCGCCGCCGAACGGATCGACGGCGATGTTGAACGGGCGCATCTCGGGGATGCGATCGAGCAGGAAGTTGCCCAGGAAGCGGAAGTCGGTGCGGATGGGCGCGAGCAGCGCGGCCAGCGCGATGCCCTCGATCATGCCGAACGGATGATTCGCGACCACGACGCACGGCCCGGTGGCGGGGATGCGCGCGCGATCGGCCTCGCGGATGTCGAGCGTCACGCGACCGCGCTCGAGCGCGAGCGGGAACAGGTCCTGCGGTTGCTCGCGCGGCGGCAGCGACGCGTAGTACGCGTTCATGCGCGCGATCCCCAGCGCGTGCTCGACCGCTCGCAGCGCGACGCGCTGCAACGCGTTGGCGTTGGGCAGGGCTTGCGCGAGGTCGATGAGCTTCACGTCCGGGGTCGAGGACACGGTCAGCCCCGGCTCAGCGCGCGCAGACCGACGCGGCCGCCCGATCCCGGGCGCGGAGCGCGCACGACGGGGACGGGGACGAGCGTCGGGAGGCGGCGGAAGGACGGGTGGTGACGGACGGCACGAGCTCCTCGGGGGCGCGTAAGGCGATTCGGCGGATGACGGAACCCGCAGATTAGGGTCTGGCGGGGCATCCGTAAACCGAACAGCCCCTCGAACGGGGCCACACGAGCGCGCCACGAAAGGACCACCCGACACGACTTGTTGGCATCGCAAAGCGTTGTCATGGCGTTCGTTGAACGACTTGGCGGCTTCGCCCCCTCTGCGAATCGCTCCTCATTCGATGTGGATCCACGAGTCGCTTCGGCCCCCTTGGGTCCCCGAACCCGAGGGCCGTGCCCGAACCGCCCTCTATAGAAGAGAGGGCGCCCCCGGGATACGGAGCGCCCTCCCCTTCACTCGTCGTGTTCCGTGGCCCTCACGCGTCGCGCAGGGCGCGAGCGTCAGCGTGGCGCCTGCGGGTCCTCACCGAACCGCGCCGCGATCACCGTGTGTCGATGCGCGAAGATGCGTTCGACGAGCGGGCGCACGTAGAGCGGATGTGCCGGACGCGAGAGCGGGTCGAGCGGCAGGGCGTACTCGACGCGATCGCCCAGCCGCGTGCCCCCGCGCTCGGCGACGAACGTGTGCAGATGGACCCACTTGGCGTAGGGCCCACGCAGCTGCTCGTCCACGAACGCGACGCCGGGTTCCCAGCGCGCGATGCGCGTGCGCCAGAACACCGGCAGCCCGTGCAGCTTGAGGCGGTACTCGATGAGCCGGCCCTCGTGCATCGCGATGGGCAGCGGCGTGAGGATGCGGAAGTTGAGCCAGGGCGGCGTGATCGTCTCGAGGTTCGCGGCATCGGCGAAGAACTGGAACGTCTCATCGACGGACGCCGGCACCCACTGGGTGCGTTCGAGGACATGCGTGCGCAACGGGGGCCTCCGGGGGAGCAGGTCGCGGGGGGGCCTCTTACGATGCGCGAACGGGCCCCGGGGTGCACACGGGGTCGCGCGGGACTCCCGTCATTTTCGACGCGCGGTCATCACCTCATGCGCCCGCACCGCGAACGCCACCGGCCCTATCCAGTACCACGTGCCGAACGCGGACGGTAATCGTTGCCGCTGCAGCCAGGCGAACATCGAGCGGCTCGCAGTGCCGGCCCGGTTCCAACGGCGCGTGAAGCCGAGCAGGTCGCCGAGGAGCAGGACGGCGAGCGCGACCACGAACAGACCGACCGCGACCGCCAGAAATAACGACAATATCTCCATCACCATACGGACTCTCCCAGTGCAGTGCCCGCCCACGAAGGTGTGGCCGCGGAACCGACCTCGTCAACCCAGGCGCGCGAGCACCGCCTTGATCGTGCTGTTGTAGCCGTCGTCGTCGAGGGCGGCCTCGATCGCGCGCATCTGGACC